>NZ_JBSFKO010000039.1:0-97547 GCF_053598575.1 Streptomyces sp. NPDC001100 | reverse complement strand
CGAAGAGACGGATCTGCGGCTTGTCCAGGACCTGGTGCAGGGCGGTGATGATGCCCTTGATGCGCGGGTGGTCGGGGGCGACGCCGTACCGGATCAGGCCGAAGGGCGCGGGCATCCGCTCGAAGAGGTCGATGGACACACCGGGTTCGGCGGCCACCTCGGACTTGAGCAGGGCGTCGGCGGCGTAGATCCCGGCGGGGCCGGCTCCGACGATGGCTACCCGCAGGGGGCGCGGCATGATCAGGTTCCCTTCGAGAGACGGCATACGACGTCCGCGACATGTGTCACGGGGTGCGGACGGAACGGATGTGGGGCCCATCGCGGCGACGGCACCGGGAGGTCACCCCGTACGGTCACCGGCGACAAGCACCACCGACACACGCCCCGACTCGCTCCGCAGTGCGAGAACATCCGTCCCGGCAAGTGTGGGCACCGAGGCGGACGACGGGCGTGCGACGTTCAGGACGTCCCGGTAGAACGCGGCGTGCCGATCCGGGATCGTCGGGTCGAACCGCAGCGCCACATGAGTGGCGCCGGGCGCGTCCCGGTGGGTTGCCTGAGGGGAGATGGGCACCCAGTTGCGGCCGTCGGAGGGGAATCCGGTCCGCGCGCCCGTCGGCAGCAGTGTGCACGTGACGTCGGCGATGCCGGAGACGATCGGGTGGCCCTGCGCGGACCGGGTGACCGTGGCTCCCGCCGCCAGCGCAGCGTCCCGCGTGGCGTTCACGTCGTCGCAGGTGACAGCGATCTCCGCGACGCGTTCCGCAGGACGGGGTCCCCAGGGGCACGTCGCCCAGCCCGAGGTGACGACCACTCGGACGTCACCACGCCGGAGCAGCACCGAACTGCGGTCCACCTCGACGGAGTCGGCCACCCGCGTGAAACCGAGCGCGGAGACGAGACGGCGGATGACAGGGATCTTGTCCCGCGCGTAGATCTCGATGTGCGACACGTCGTGCGTCGTCATGGTGTCTCGCTCCTTCCGGGGGCTGTCTTCTTGGATGCCGGTACCGGCAGTCCTGCCGTGCGGTTCAGGTGGTGGTGACGGGCTCACCGACGAACCGGCGTTCCCGCTCGATCTCCGTGCTCGCCAACGGGATCCGGTTCGTGGTCCGCCGCAGGATCGGCGGTGCCATGACCGATGTCACCAGCGCCACCAGCACGATGACGGTGTACGAGGCCGTGTTGAGCAGTCCGATACCCAGGCCGACCGAGGCCAGGACGATCTCCACCACCCCGCGCGCGTTCAGTCCGGCGCCGACGGCCAGCGACTCGTGGTGACTCGATCCGCTCAGCCGTGCTCCCGCATAGCCGCCCGCGAGTTTCGCCCCGACCGCGACGGCCAGCGTGACCAGGGCCGCTACCAGCACCGAGGGGTTCGCGAGCGCGTACAGGTCCGCCTGAAGTCCCGCGGTGGCGAGGAACAGCGGGGCGAGAACCGCCATGACGAACGGCCTCACCGTACGCAGGAACCGTCGTCCCGCCGCGCCGCGAGCGCCGATGACGATGCCGCAGAGGAAGGCGCCGAGGATCGGCTCCATCTTCAGGGCGTGGGTGCCGGCGGCCGCCAGCACGAGCAGGACGACGACCGTCGCGGCGCCCACGCCGTCGGAGTTGTCCGACCTTTCGACCAGGCGCAGCAGCCGTCCGATCACCGGCCGCGCCACCCACACCGTCACCAGGAGGATCAGCAGCAGACAGCCCACCGACTCGGCCACGGTGCCCGCCCCGAACCCCGCGGTCGCCGTCGCGGACACGCCGGACAACAGCAGCCAGCCCACGATGTCGCTCACGGCCGCCGCACCGATGATCAATTGGCCGACGTTGCGGTGCAGGAGCTTCATGTCCAGCAGCGTCTTGGCGATCACCGGTAGGGCGCTGACCGCGACGGCAACCCCGATGAACAGCGCGAAGGTCGTACGGCTGCCCCGCTCCCCCAGCATCGCCGCCGGCAGCAGGAACCCGAGGCCCACGCCGACCACGAGCGGCAGCAGCACACTGCCCGCGCTCACCGCCGTGACAGCGGCCCGTCGGCGGCGCAGCAACGCCAGGTCGATGTGGGCTCCGGTGATGCCCACCAGGAGAAGGACTCCCAACTGGGCGACCGCGGCGAGCAGGTGCGTCTGGCCGGGGTCCGCGGGGAACAGCCGGTGGGAGAGGTCAGGGGTCAGGTGGCCCAGCACGGACGGACCGATGACGATTCCTGCGGCCAGTTCGCCCACGACGGGCGGCAGGGCCAGCCGTGCCGCGAGCCGTCCGAGCACGGTGGCCAGTGCGAGCAGGACACCGCTCTGGGTAAGGAGGAGGAGCATCTGATCGTGCGGGATCCCCGCTACCGCGGCGACGCCGAGTGTCGACATGTCATTCCCTCCGGTGTGCTCCCCTTTCGCCTATTCGGCGCCGACGCGGCTGCGGACCTGAAAGGGGTAGCCGCGCTGCGAGGTCTCCACGAAGCGGTTGTGGCCGTAGACGTCCCGGCCCGACACCAGGACGTTGCCGAACTTCTCCAGGGACGCGCTGCCGCCGAACTCCTGTAGTGCCGAGGAGTGCGGGTACACCTGGACGGAGGTGGGCAGATACCGGCCGGCGAAACCGAGCCGCATCTGCTTCGACAGGCCGGCGTGCGGGTGCGATGCGTGCATGAGCGTCGACCAGAAGATTACGAACTGTCCCTGCCGCATCACCTGGGAGACGGCGGCGGACTCGTCGGGCCGCCACTGCGGGTCCTTCTGCAACTGCCGGTAGTCGTAGCCGAAGAAGCCCCGGCGTACGCCGTCCTTCTCGCGCCGGTTGATCGCCGCCGGGTCGTAGGTCATGGTCTTCGACTCGTCGTAGTTCATCGTGCGGTGCGAGCCCGGGATGAACTGGAGACAGCCCGTCTCGACCGTGGCGGGGGTGAAGGCGGTCCACACAGTGACGGTGCCGCCGAACCCGGCGTCCTCGGGCCAGACGATCTGCGGGTGCTTGGAACCGGCGACGTTGGAGAAATTGTCGGCCTGATGCCAGTCCGTCCCCTCGTCGCCCGGATACTTCGGGAAGAACTCACTGCGCCAGCACAGCGTGTCGGGCCCGAGGACGGAGGAGACCCGGTCGACGATCTCCGGCCGGGTGATGTGCTCGGACAGGAAGTCCACGTCCAGGTGGCGGTCGTAGTTGGCGAGGTTGGTAGTCCCGGAGGCGCTGTTGTCCGAGCTGTAGACGGCCAGGTCGGTGTCGAGGAGGTCCGCGCGGAGCCTGCGCAGGTGCTGCTCCATCTCCTCCTCCTCGTACAGGTCGAAGGGACCGAGGTAGCCGTCGCGGCGGAACTGCTCCAGTTCCGCGGCGGTCAACGAGAAGTCGGAGGACTGTGGGTTCATGGTGTCTCCAGAGGCGCTACGGGTGGGGGAAGGACGGGCGGGCTTCAGGGACGGACCGTCCGGCCGGTACCAGAACGGACGGCTCCGTCGGCGCGCCGCGGGAACAGCTCCAGCAGGTCGCCGGCGATCACGTCCGCCACGGTCGCCAGTGAGCCGTTGATGAAGAAGTGGCCGCCCGGCAGGACGCTCTGGCGGAACGTGCCGTGGGTCTCCATCCGCCACGCCCCCATCCGCTCCGGTGAGGCCGGTCCGTCCTCGGCACCGGAGAACGCACGAATGGCCATGGGCAGCATCGGGCGGGAGCGGTAGGGCCAGGTCGCCACCGCGGTCAGGTCGGCCCGTAGCGTCGGCAGCAGTAGTTCCAGCAGGTCCGGATCGTCCAGCACGTTCGGTGCGGTGCCGCCGAGATCGCGCAGGTAGGCAACCAGCTGCTCGTCACTCTCGTTCCAGGCCGGCACCTCGCGCTGCAGATACGGTCCCGGACTCGCTGCCACGAACAGAGCGGAGGGCAGCGGCAGTTCGCGGGCGCGCAGGGCGTGCGTGAGGTTGTAGGACACCTGGGCGCCCATGCTGTACCCGAAGAAGGCGTACGGCAGGTCCAGCCGCGGACCGAGCGCCTCGGCCAGCGCCTCCACCAGCGGGCCCATCCGGTCGAAAGGGGTTTCGGCGATCCGGTTCTCGCGGCCGGGCAGCAGTACCGCTTCCACACCGACGTCGGCGGGCAGGTGATCCGGCAGGTTCCGGAACATGCCCGGTCCGCTGCCGGCGCAGTGCAGGCAGATCAGCCGACAGCGGGGGGACTCGCCGGGACTCAACCGCCGCACCCAGCGGTCCCGTCGACCCGTGCCGGTCACCGCGGCCCATCCGCGGTCGTGGGCAGCAGGCCGGCCGAGAACCGGTCGAGAAGCGCGGCCGGTGCCTCTGTGAACGTGTGGTGCTCGCCCTCCAGCACGTCGAAGACGGTGTCGCCGCAGCGGTCCCAGCCGCCCATGGTCTCGTGTGGGACCTCAAAGTCCCCGCTCCAGCCGAGGACCGTGAGCGCGACAGGCAGGCGGGGCGGATCGGGCACGTGGTAGCGCTTGTTGGCCTCGATGTCCTCGCGGAGGATGCTGAGCGTGAGGTCGATCAGGCTCGGTACCGGTTCGCCGCCCAATTGGACCGTCAGCTGACCTATTTCCTCGCGCAGTTCGGCGTCCGTCAGGCCGAGGAACCGGCCGCGCGGACCGTCCTGCGGTGCGACCTGCGAGGAGAGGAACAGCTGGGTCGGCAGCCGGTACCCCCGCTCCGCGAGACGCACGGCGGTCTCGTACGCGGCGAGGGCGGCCCCGCAATGGCCGAACAGACCGTAGGGCCGGTCGAGGTAGGGCAGCAGCCCGTCCGCCAGGTCGTCCGCCAGCGCCTGGTACGTCTCGTGCGGCCGCTCCCGTATCCGGTTCTCGCGGCCCGGGAGCTGCACCGGGCAGATCTCGACGCCGTCCGCGAACCGCGGCCACCGCCGGTACATGCTCGCTCCGCAACCGGAGTACGGAACGCAGAACAGCCGGGCCGGTGCGTCCGCGGACGGTTCGCGCAACAGCCACGGGCTGCTTGGGCGCTCTGACGGCGACGGCGGGGCGTCGTGATGATGTGGTGGGCTCGGCATCGCAACCATTTCCCTGGGTCGGGCGACCGGTCAGTAACCGACGGGTCCGCGCCGGGCCCGTACCCGTGCGGTGATCGGCAGGTGGGTGTATCCGTGCACGAAGGCGGAGTACAGCCGGCGGGGTGTACCGGATATCTCGAAGGAGTCGAAGCGGCTGAGGAGTTCCGCGAACAGCAGGCGCAGCGTGACCTTGGCTACGGTGTGACCGACGCAGAAGTGGGCTCCGGCGCCGAAGGTGATGTGTCGGTTGGGCCGGCGCCGGATGTCGAAGGTGAACGGGTCGGTAAAGACCTCTTCGTCGAAGTTGGCCGAGTTCAGCCAGGTGACCAGGGCGTCGCCCCGGCGAATCCGGGTCCCGCGCAGGCGCGCGTCGCGGGTCGCGTAGCGGAGGAAGTGGCCGGCAGGCGAGGACCAGCGCAGCGCCTCCTCCGTGCCCCGGACAGTCAGTTCCGGATGGGCGGCCCAGTCCTCGAGCACGCCGGTGTCCGCCTGGGTGGCCAGAACGCTGCTGGCGACGTGGCCGGTCGTCACGTTGGCACCGAGCAGAAGGCTGTAGCAGTTGGACATGATCTCGCCGGGTGACATCGTGCGGCCGCCGAGGTCGAGGGTCAGCAGAAAGCTGAGCAGGTCGTCGCCGAGGTTCTTCTCCCGTTCGTGGGCGAGGTCCTGGAAGTAGGCGAAGAGTTCGCGGTGGGCGGTCTCCAGAGTGGCGGTGGGCCCGTCCGCAAGCATGAGCTGGGGGTCGTCCGGCGCCACGCAGGCACTGGTGAAGCCGGTGAGCGGCTCCCAGTCGGCTTCCGGGATGCCCATCAGCACGCCCGTGACGGCCATCGGCAGCAGCGTCATGGCCCGCGCGAAGTCGAAGACGGCGCCGTCGGCGAGCGGTTCGACGAGGCGGGTGACGGTGCTGCGGATACGTTCACGGTGGGCGTCCACCGACTTCATCGACAGGGCCCGTTGCAGCGGCTCGCGCATCCGCGCGTGCCGGGGCGGGTCGGTGACCGCCATCTGCCGGCCGCCGGCCGGGTCCTCCGTGCCGAGCATGCGCAGGAGGTTGCCGCGCTCGGAGGTGAACGCCGTGTGGTCGCGCAGGACGCGGTCGCAGTCGCGGTACTTGGTCAGCGACCAGTAGTCCCGGCCCGACACGGTCGTGCGGTGGTCGACCGGACTGTGACGGCGCAGCTCGCGCCATACGGCGTGGGCCTCGCGGCCGTCATCGGTGTGCAGGGCCGGATCCGCGGGGTCCAACCGCCCGGCGTGTGCCGGGCAGCCGGTCACCACCGCGGCCGGTGCACTCACTGACCGAGTCCCTTGGCGAACTCGGCGACGGTCGGCCGCAGATAGAACTGCCGGGCGGGGACGTCGATGTCGTGGGACCGCTTGAGCGTGGCGAGCACCTCCGCGACCGTGAGGGAGTGTCCGCCGAGGTCGAAGAAGTTGTCGTCGACTCCGATCGGGTCGATCTCCAGAACCGAACCCCACAGCTGCGCCAGCCGGCGCTCCATCTCGGTGCGCGGGGCCACGAACGGCGTGCGCAAGGTACGGGGACCGAAGGACGGGTCGGGCAGCCGACGGCGGTCCACCTTTCCGTTGGGGCTCAGCGGCAGTTCGGCGCTGACCAGGACGGCCGACGGCACCAGATAGGGCGGCAGGGTGGCGCGCAGCCTCTCGCGCAGCAGGATGCCGAGGTCGTCGCGGCCCTCCCCGGCGCCGGACGACGGCACCACATGGGCGATGAGCCGTTTGCCGCCGGTCTCGTCCGGCTGCGCGACCACGACGGCGTCGCGCACCTCGTGGAACGCCTTCAACTCGGCCGCCACCTGGACGGGTTCGACCCGGTAGCCACGGATCTTCACCTGGTCGTCGATCCGGCCCAGGAACTCCAGGTCGCCGTCCGTGTTCCAGCGAGCCAGGTCTCCGGTCCGGTACATCCGGGCGCCCGGCACTCCCGAGAACGCGTCCGGCACGAACCGTTCCGCGGTGGCAGCCGGGCGATGGGCATAGCCCTGGGCCAGGCCGTCCCCGGCCGCATACAGCTCACCGCGCACACCGGGCGGCACCGGACGCAGCAGGCTGTCGAGGACGGCGACATGCGTGCCGGTGACGGGGCGTCCGATGGGGACGGCATCCGTCCCGGCGAGGTCCCGGCTGGTCCAGCAGGTCGTGAACGTCGTGTTCTCGGTGGGCCCGTAGGCGTGGGTGAACGTCAGGTCCGGGTGAGCGTCCAGGAGACGGCGCCGATGGTCCGGCGACATGACCTCACCGCCCGCCATCAGGTGCCGCAGGCCGGCGAAGGCGTCCAAATGATTGCTGACGAGTTGGTGGAACAGACCGGTCGTCAGGAACAGGACACTGACCCGCTCGCGGCGCAGTACGTCGCCGAGCTGTCCGACCTCCAGCGTCCCCTCCGGCGCCACGGCGAGCCTGCAGCCGTGCACCAGGGGTGCCCAGATCTCCAAGGTCGAGGCGTCGAACGCCACCGGGGCCAGTTGCAGGAAGACGTCCTCGGGCGTGATGTCCATCCAGTTCGGTTCGCGCACCAGGCGCGACACGGCACGGTGGGACACCGTGACACCACGCGGTTCACCGGTGGACCCGGAGGTGAAGCTGACGTAGGCAACCGAGTCCGGGTCCTGCGCCGCCGGGGCCTTCGGCACGCTGCCCCGGACAATGTCCCGGGCGGCCGGATCGATCACGGGAAGGCCCGCCGGGGCACGGTCGCCCAGGCCGCCCTCGGCCACCAGGAGGTAAGCGCCCGCGTCGCGGACCAGCCGCGCGTGGCGCTCGGGCGGGTCCTGCGGGTCGAGAACCAGGTAGGCCCCGCCGGTCTTGAGGATGCCGAGCAGGGTGACGATCAGCTCCGGGGAGCGTCGCTGGAGCACGGCGGCCAACCGGTGCGGGCCGAGCCCGGCCGCTCGCAGCTGTCCGGCCAGTCCGTCGGCCCGCGCGTCGAGTTCTCCGTAGGACAGCGTCCGATCGCCCCGGCCGACGGCCGGCGCGTCGGGTGTGGCGGCGGCCCGTTCGGCCACCAGTTCGTGCACACAGCGGGCCGGTGGTGGTGTCCGGTCACCGTGGCCGAGTAACGCGAGGCCGGGGCCCTCCGCCTCCGTCACCAGGTCCAGGGCAGAGATCCGGCGGTCGGGGTCGTGAGCAGCGCTCAGTGACGCGGCGCGCGCGGCGGCTTCGATGCCCGGGGCGCGGGCACCGTGGACGAGCAGTGCCGTGGTGTCGCCCTCGTGCAGGAGCAGGTGGTCGGCGTCCGTTCCGCCTGCTGGTGTCCCGGTCTCGTCCTCAGCGCCGCAGACCGGGACGGCCGGGAGGTCGTCCAGGGCTGCCGCCGCCCGTTCGGCCAGCTCGCGGAACGCGGGGTCGTCGCCCAGTCCGAGGGTGACGGTGCCGGAGGTGACCGTGGCGTCGCCGCGGACACGACAGGAGACGGTCACGTCGTCTTGGCCGGTGTGCCGGTGGACCACCGCGGCGAAGGCGGCGAGGGCCCGCGGCGCCGTCACGGTCTGCGGTGCTTCGGTCCTGCTCATCAGTTCGGTCATGGCCGTCCTTGTGGAGGGGGGCGAGAGAGGAGATCAGGGGTTTCGGCCTCCGGGCAGGCGGCTCAGATGCCGTTCTTCACAATCACCGGAATACGCCTGTCAGTAATACTTAGATTTCTTTTCTACTGGCCTCTCACAACAACGTCAATCGCCACCGAATGAGAGGTTGGTCGGAATTTTGTAAATAGACTGTCAGAATTCTGTTGAATCACGTCCTCACAGGTGAGGAGGCATGTCAGGAAATTCCTGCAGGCTGCGGAGTGAATTGGACCGGAAGCGAGGTGACGCCGTAGAACGATGTGATGTCGGGAAACCATGTGACGGCACCCCGGTCGCTCACCCGGTAATCGGGAATCCGCGTCAGTACCTCTTCCATCATTACCGTGAAGAGCGCACGTACGAGCGAGGCGCCCAGGCAGTAGTGCGGGCCGGCGCCGAACGCCAGATGACCTGCGGTCTCCCGGTCGAGGTCGACGGTGTCGGGGTGGGGAAAGACAGCCGCGTCCCGATTGGCCGAGGCCCAGCTGACGAAGACCCGCTCCCCGGCCCGCAGCGTGCGCCCGCCCAGCTCGGTGTCCTCGCCGGCGGTCCGGCTGGTGCCCTGCACCGGTGACATCCACCGGGCGTACTCCTCCGCAGCACGTGGGACGAGTGAGGGGTCGGCGATCAGACGATCCCTCAGCCGAGGATGCTCCGCCAGGTGCAGCAGAGCCGTCGCGGTGAGGGAGGACACCGGGTCAATGCCCAGGAGGATCAGGTACAGCATCGACAGGATGTCCTCGTCGGACACCGGCTCGCCGTCCACCGTGGCCTCGATGAGGGACGGGAGGACGCTGCGGTCCGCGCTGTCGCTGCCGTGTTCCTGGCGGACGTCCAGCTCCTCCACAAGGGCCATCGTGATCTGCTGGGCGTGAGCACGGGCTCCCGGCAGATCGTGCGGTGCGGCCAGCAGCGCTCGGTGGACCAGCGAGTCCATCTCGAACCAGCGGTCGTCGGACAGCCCCAGGTCGCGCATAGTGACGATGCCCGGTACTCGCAGCGTCAGCGCGGTGACGAGGTCGCCGGCGCCCTGTGAGATCACGGCGTCCAGGCTCTCCCGGGCCAACTGCCGGAACTCCGGCATCCGCGCGCGGATTCGGCCGGCCGAGTAGAAGGAGGAGAGCAGCTTGCGGTACTTCAGGTTGCGCGGCGGGTCCGCCTCCAGCGGCACGAGCCTGCCGGTCTGCCCCAGCGGAGGGATCGTCACCCCCTGGATGGTCCCGTCGGGCAGGAGATGCCCGGTGCGGAAGGCTCCCTCGCGTCCCGCCCGTGACGCCTCCGCGTGGCCGGCCGCGACCCAGAAGCCGCCCCAGGCCCCGCTCCAGGACACTGGGCAGCGGGACCGCAAACGTGCGTAGGTGGGAAAGGGGTCCTTGGCCAGGGCAGGGTCGTGACTGTCGAAGTCCCCGATGAATTCGGTGTCTTCCACGTCTTCGGTGGCGGAGGCTGTCTTCGCGGGCATCTCTGTGCCGCCCCTGCTGCCGGCCCCGGCCCCGCCGCCGTAGGGGCATCCGCCGCCTGACGGTTCCACGGAGCGGCTCTCCGCGTCCGGCCGGTCGTGCCGCGGCGACCGGATCGGGTCGTTCACGTCCACCTCTTGTCCACCTTCCCCTCGGTCCTGAGCGCAGCGCCGTGGGCGTTGCCAGGGCCCCCTCCCGCATCGGAGCATCGACGGCGTCGCGCGGAATCGGCGAAGCTCGGGGAGGCGGGCCCTGGACATCTGCGACGACCGGTCACGGCCGCCGGCCCGGTCGTCGTCAGGTCCAGCTGACGACCGTCCGGGGGTCGGTGAACCCCATGATGAAGGACACGGTCGTACGGTTGCCGGTGTTGGCATCCACTGCGTGCACGAAGGCACCGTTGAAGGCGTAGACGTCGCCCTCCCGGATGTCCAGGCGCAGTTCCTCGAAGTCCGCCAGAGCCTCGGCCGGGTAGGGAAGCCCCGTCAGTTCGATGCCGAGCGAGCGCCGGGTCGCGTCGTCGGGACGGATGTTCCAGATCACCAGGCGTCCACCGGCACCGTGTTCGGTGCACATGTTCACCGCGCAGATCTGGTGGTTCAGGACCTGCTGGATCTCGAAGCCGGCCTGGCGCGGGTCCTTGCACTGTGCTTCGTCCTCGTGCGGGTCGAGGGAGAAGTCGCCTGCCTTGTCCCAGGCCCGGATCAGCGCGGCGCACGCCGAGCGGCCGTTCATCCGCGCCACCCGCAAGGACGCCCCCTCCTGCCGCAGGGCCTCGTCCACACCCTCGCGGAAGAAGTGCCAGGGCGATCCCGGGGCGTCGATCACCTCCCGGACGTGGTCGGCGACCTCGGCGGACTCCTCAAGGTAGGTGTCGGCGTGCTTGTTCCAGTGGTAGGCGCCGACGTAGTGCGAGGGCTCGCCCTCACGGTGCTGCCGGGCAGGACTGGCCCAGAACCGTTGGGTCAGGTCCTTGCGCGCCGCCGGAGGTATGACGTCGCGGAAGATCACTCCCAGTCTGCGGCCGTGCAGGACGTCCAGAACGAGCTCGTAGTCCAGTTCGCCGCGCTCCTCGAAGCGGAAGAACTCCGGATCGGCCTGCTGTCCGCTCAGCCGTACCTTGCTCTGCTGCATCGGTTCTCTCTCTTTCACACGTACACCACTGCTGTCACGGGGACGGGGAAGCGGCCGGGGAGCAGGCGGGCGGCTCAGGGCCGCGGCACCCGTCGGGTCACGAAGGTCTCCCCCACCACGTAGCCGTCCAGGTCGTGCTGCTCGCCGTAGCGGATGAGGTCGCTGGTGCGGTTGATGAAGCCGCGGCCGGAGTAGTTCAGCGAGGTGTTGCACAGCACGCTGAATCCGGTCACGTCGCGGAAGGCGGTCAGCAGCGCGGCGACGGCCGGGTTCTGCTCAGAGGTCACCGTCTGGGCACGGGCCGTGCCGTCCACGTGAGTGACGGCCTTCAGGGCCTCGGAGCGGACAGTGCTGAAGTAGAGCATGTACGGGTCCGGGACGGACCCCTCGAACCACTGCCTGGCGTCCTCCTCCAGGCAGATCGGCGCGATGGGACGGTATCCCTCACGCTGCTTGATCTTGTTCAGCCGGGCGGTGGTCTCCGCGCTGAAGGGCGCGGCCAGGATCGACCGGTTGCCCAGCGCCCTGGGACCCATCTCCCAGCGCCCCCGGGCCCAGCCGATGATGCCCCCGTCCGCGATGAACCGCGCCACCTCGGCGTAGTCGAGCGGTCGGCTCTCGTACTCCTCCGGGTCGAAGGAGACGTCCTCGACGAAGTCGTCGCCCGCGTAGACGTCCCACTCGACCTTCGCCGTGCCCGTGTAGTGCAGCTGCGCGTCGATGGCGGTGCCCAGCGAGGAGCCGCTGTCGTTCGGGCACGGCGGTACGAACACCTCCGGGAACAGGCCGCATTCGGCCCAGCGCCGGTTCCACTCGCAGTTGAGCCCGCAGCCGCCTGAGATGAGCAGCGGCAGTCCCTCGGTCAAGTGCTCCTCGGCGTAGGCGTGGAAGCGGTCGAAGAGAGCGTCGGAGAACTTCGCCGCGAGGTCCTTGTACTCCTGCGACTCGACGCCGATGTTCCGGAACGGGGTCCAGCCCATCTCGTCCTTGCCCAGGGTGGTGATGATGCGTTCCTGCGCCAGCAGGAAGTCGATCAGCTCGCGCTCCTCGGCGGTGGTCGGAGTGCGCCGGGCGAAGCCGGTCAGGGCCATCTGCTTGCCGGCGTCCTGGAGCCTGAGGACACCCTTGTTGGCGGTGAACCCCCGGTCGGCCAGCGCGAAGAGGTAGGCGTACTTGTTGCCCGGATCGGACAGAACGTGCCGCAGGTGGGTGACCCCGCCGCCCTCGTCGATCCGGTAGAAGGAGCCGATGTTGCCCTCCCACACGAGGCAGTAGTACGGCTGCCCTGCGGGGAAGGGCGAGAGCCCGTGGGCGGTCATGATGTGCGAGCGCTCGTGGGTAGAGGAGAAGACGCGGACGTCCTTGCCGAAGAACCGACCCCGCTCATCGGACACCGACCCTTCGCCGACGCCGAAGTAGCCGGTCCTCGAAGGGGGTTCGTCGGAATACGTGCCCTTCACCCAGCCGCCGACCGCCACCACGTCGGGCAGCCGATCCAGCCGCTCGACCGCGGCGAGCAGCACGTCCGCGGTCAGCGAGTCGTAGCGCGGGAAGGAGTCCTTCTCGGCCTCCAGCGAGAACAGCAGGCGGCCGTCGTCGATCGCCGTGACCGCGCTGTCGTGTCCTTCCTTGAACGACAGGATCAGCATCTTCCTGCACTCCTTCCGCCGGCCGGTCCGTCGGACGGCCGCTCTGGGGTGACGCCGTCGGCCAGCAGCCGCAGCAGTTTCTCGGGACCCTCGATGAAGCCGTAGTGGCCGCCGTCGAGGACGACCTGGTCCGTGTCGCCGCACGCGGCCCAGCCGGTCATACGTTCCGGTTCCATCCCGATGTCGCCGCTCCAGCCGATCGAGGTGATCGGGCACGGCAGCAGCGGCGGGTCGGGCAGGTGGTAGCGGCGGTTGACCTCGATGTCTGCGCGCAGCACACCCAGCGTCATCGCGACGAACGTGGGCAGCGGATTCCCGCCCAACTGCACGATCAGGCCGCGCAGTTCCTCGGTGAGTTCCTCGTCGTCCATCTGGAGGTGGCGGCCGTACGGCCCGTCCTGCGGGGCCACCTCGGACGACACGTACAGTCGCGCGGGTGGTCGTGCCCCGCGGCCGACGGCTTGGAGGGCGGTCTCGTAGGAGGCGAGTGCCGCACTGCAGTGGCCGAACAGCCCGTAGGGGCGATCCAGATGGGGTTCCAGGACCTCGGCCAGCGTGCGGCCCAGTTCCTGGTACGTCTCGAACGGCTTCTCGCGCAGGCGGTTCTCCCGCCCCGGCAACTGCACCGGCACGAAATTGACGCCCTGGTACTCGGTGGGCCACTGGCGGTACATCGACGCGCCGCAGCCGGAGTAGGGCAGCAGGAACACCCGGGCGGGCGCGTCGGGCAGCGGATCTCGTAGGAACCATCGTGGGGGTCGACCGGCGGTGGGCATCGGCTGGCGGACCTCGCCTTCGGTACGGTGGACGGCCGCCCGCCGACGGGCGGCCTCGGGTCAGTAGGCGGCCCGGCGGACTTTCGGCCGGGGACGGGCGGTGATCGGCATCTCGGTCCACCCGTAGATCGTGTTGGAGTACAGGCGCTTGCCCGGGCCGACCGGGACGATGTCGCTGAACCGGCTGAACAGTTCGGCGAAGAACAGCCGCAGCGTCACCTTGGCCACGGTGTGGCCAACGCAGTAGTGCGGACCGATCCCGAACGCGAGGTGCTTGTTGGGGCGCCGGGCGATGTCGAAGGCGAAGGGGTCGGCGAAGACGTCCTCGTCCCGGTTGGCGGAGGGCAGCCACACCGCCACCGCGTCGCCGGCCGCTACCCGCGTGCCGTTCAGGGTCACGTCCCGGGTGGCGTAACGGATGAAGTGCGTGGTGGGCGTGGCCCAGCGCAGCGCCTCGTCGACCCCGCTGACGAGCAGGTCCGGCCGGTCGGCCCAGTCTTCGAGCGCCGGGGTGCCCATCAGCTCTGCGAGGGTGCTCACGGGGACCTGCGCCGTGGTCACGTTGGCGCCGAGCAGCAGGCTGTAGCAGTTGGAGATGACCTCGCCGGCGGTCAGCGGGCGGCCGTCGATCTCCATCCGCAGGAGCAGGCTGATCAGGTCGTCGCCCGGGTGGGCGCGTCGCTCGTGGACCATCTCGTGGAAGTAGGCGAACAGGCCGCGGTGCGCCATGTTGAGCACCCGGTCGATGCCCCGCTCGTCCCGGTAGCGCGGGTCCTCCGGTGCCACGGATGCGGTGGTGAGGTCCACCAGCCGGTCCCAGTCCTCCTTCGGCAGTCCCATCAGGACGCCGGCCACGGCCATCGG
This sequence comes from Streptomyces sp. NPDC001100, assembly GCF_053598575.1. Lineage (NCBI taxonomy): Bacteria > Bacillati > Actinomycetota > Actinomycetes > Kitasatosporales > Streptomycetaceae > Streptomyces > Streptomyces sp. NPDC001100. Next base: position 83,079 of record NZ_JBSFKO010000039.1, on the reverse strand, counting down.
CAGCCGATTCGCGTGCGCCGCGAGGTCGTAGGGTCCTCCGTCGGCCAGCGGCGCCAGCAGGTCGGTGACCACCGTCCGGATCTGCTCGCGCCGTTCCATGGTCGGTTTGACGGCCAGTGCCCGCTGCAACGGCTCGCGCAGGGAGGTGTGGCGCGGGGGGTCCGTCGCCGCCATCTGGTGACCGCCCGCCGGGTCGCCGCGGCCCAGCAGATACAACAGGGTGCCGCGCTGTGAGGTGAACGTCGCGTGATCGCGCAGAACGTGATCCACGTCGGCGTAGCGGGTGGCCGACCAGTACGGGTGGCCGTCCTTCTCATGCAGGGTGACGGGTGCCGTGCGGCGGAGTTCGGTCCATACGGCGTGCGGGTCCCGGTCGCTGTAGAGCGCCGGGTCGGCCAGGTCGGCGAGGGCTCCCCCGGCGTCGTCGGCCTGGTGGGCCGGACATCCGGTGGCGATCGGCGGGACCGGCGCCTGGTGCGGTGAGACGGTCACGGTCGTTTCTCCCGTCCGGCCAGGGCCTCGCCCACGGCCTCGCCCAACTCGGCCACGGTGGAGCGCAGATACAGCGCGGTGGCCGGTATCTCGACGCCCAGCTCCTGGTGCATGACGTCCAGCAGTTCGGCGGCCAGGAGGGAGTGGCCGCCCAGGTCGAAGAAGTCGTCCTCTATGCCCACGGGCGCGGTGTCCAGCAGCGCGCTCCACAGCTCGGTCAGGCGTCGCTGGAGCGGTGTGAGCGGAGCGACGTAGGCGTTGGACACTGTGCGCGGCCGGGGTCCTTTGCCGGTCAGGGCGTCCCGGTCGACTTTGCCGTGCGCGGTGACCGGCAGCGTGGTGTGGACCAGCACGGTGTCGGGGACGGCGTACACCGGCAGTTCGGCGGCCAGGACCGCGCGCAGCCGCGGGCCGAGTTCCTCGTCCGGTGTGTGGCCGGGAACGACGTGGCCGACCAGCCGTGTGTGCCCGGCGTCGTCCCGTTCCACCACCACGACCGCCCGGTCGACTCCGGGCTGCCGGGCCAGGGCGGCCTCGACCGCGCCGGGTTCCACCCGGTATCCGCGCACCTTGACCTGCCGGTCGGTGCGCCCGGCGAACTCCAGGTCGCCGTCCGCCGGCAGCCGGGCCAGGTCTCCGGTCCGATACATGCGCGAGCCGGGCGGCCCGAACGGACAGGGCAGGAAGCGCTCCGCCGTGGCGGCGGGCCGCCCCAGGTAGCCGCGGGCCAGTCCCTCGCCCCAGGTGTAGATCTCGCCGGTGCCGCCGGCCGCCACGGGGTTCATGGTGTCGTCGAGCACGGCGACGGTGGTACCGCTGACGGCCCTCCCGAGGGGAACGGGTCCCGGTGGCGGGGTCCCGGTGGTGGTCCACCGGGTCGTGAACGTGGTGTTCTCCGTTGGCCCGTAGCCGTTGGTGAACGTCAGAGCGGGCCACGCCCGAAGGAGCCGGGTGACGAGCGCCGGAGAGGCCACGTCGCCGCCGGTCACGACGTGCCGCAGCCCCGCGAAGACGGACAGCCGGCTCTCGATCAGCCGGTGCAGCAGTCCCGTGGCCAGGTTGGCCACGGTGACCCCCTGGTCGGTGACGGTGGCGGCGAGGGCGTCGAGGTCGATCGGCCCGCCGCCGGGGTGGACCACGAGTCGGCACCCGGCGCACAGTGCGCCGAAGATCTCCAGCGTGGACGCGTCGAAGGACACCGAGGAGACCTGGAGGACGGCGTCCTGCGGGGTCAGCCGCAGCCAGTCCTGGAGCACCGCGAGACGGTGCACTCCGCGGTGGGTGACGCCCACGCCCTTGGGTGCGCCGGTGGAGCCCGAGGTGTAGCAGACATAGGCCAGGTCGTCGGCCGTCCGGGCACCGTGGGCCGCGGCTCGGGCGTCGCCGGTCCCGGCCGCGGGCGGGTCGCCCTCCGCCGGTCCGGTGTCGCCGAGTGCGGTGCCGGGTGTCAGGATCTCCAGCGTGCCGGGCAGCCGGTCGGCGAGGTCGGGGGCCGTCACCGCCAGCCGCGCCCCGGCGTCGGCGGCCAGTTCGGCCAGACGCAGGTCCGGGTCGGCGGTGCTCAGCGCCAGATAGGCGCAGCCCGCCTTCAGGATGCCGAGCAGTGTCACGACCAGCTCGGTCGAACGGTCCATGAGTACGGCGATGACGGCGTTCTCGCCGTGCACGCGGGCCCGTAGGCCGGCGGCAACCCGCTCGGCCCCTGCGTCGAGTTCGCGGTAGGTGAGCGTGCGCCCGCCACAGGTCACGGCCGGCGCATCCGGGCGGCTGCGGGCGTGCCCGGCGATCAGTTCGTGGAGCAGCACCCTGTCGGTGCCGGCCGTGGGCGGGCCGGGGCGACCGGACACGGAGTGCGACTCCGTAGGGGCATCGGCCACAGTGCTGTCGATCAACTCCAGACCACCTCTCACCCTCCGAGGAGCGGGTCCGTCCGTGGGACGGCTTGATGCCGTTCCATTGGATCCGGCTTCCGCGAAACGACATTAGGCGCCGCTGCCCGTCTGGAAATCCGTGGAACGAACGACTGTCGTCCACGGTTCCTGTTGACCCCGCGTCAGCGTTCCGTTGGCCCGCGCGCATTGAATACGTGAAGGCCTGGATACCAAAGTGCGGAATAGTCACCAAACCCTTGACCGGCCTCTCGTCAAAACCGGATGGTGTCCCTGCAACAAGGTCGGCCCCGTCTCGCCGCCGGTGTATTCGCCCGGTCGGCTCATACCGGATCGATCTCCCTTTACGAAAGGTCCCCGAAAGGTAGACCGCATGCCGGTGCAGGAAATAAGTCGCGTGGACCGGGATTTCGGAGAAGACCTCCTACGGGCGGCGCGGACGCTGGCTGTCGGCGGCGCCACCAGCGACACCGTGCTGTCCGTTCCCGGCGCGCGGCTCCCCGTGAGCCTCGCCGCAGAACTCGACGACATCGTCCGACCTCCCGATCCGCACGTCGGGCACCGGGTCGTCAAAGGGCTGCTGGCCTTCGGCGACCCGGGCCCGACCCCGCTGCACTGGCGGGAGAGTGATCCCCGGCGCGGCGCGGCGCTGGACATCGCCCTGGCCCTGGTCGCCTCCCGGCTCGGCCGGGTATTCGGCTGGCGCAACCAGCAGGAGGGGCGCATCGTCCACAACATCCTGCCCAGCCCAGGTCAGGAACGTCTTCAAGTCGGTGCCAGCAGCGTGGTCCCGCTGGCCTGGCACACGGAGGACGCCTTCCATCCGCACCGGGCCGATCTCCTGTTGCTGGCCTGCGTGCGCAATCCGGACGACGTGGGCAGCAGACTCTCCGGCGCCACCGGTGCGTCCCTGTCCGCTGCCGACATCGAGTGCCTGCGACAGCCGCTGGCCGCGGTGCTGCCCGACGATAGCTATGCCGACCAGGAGGCAGGGCAGCGTGCGCCGGTCGGTGTCGCCACGCTCTGGCACCGCGGCGGCGACGCGCTCGGCATCCGCTACGACCCCTCCTACACACGCCGGCTCAGCGACGACCCCGAGTTCGGTGCCGCATACGACCGGCTCGGTCACGCTCTGGAGGACAACGGCCGGATCGTTCCGCTTGAACCGGGCGACCTGCTGGTCATCGACAACGATGCCACCGTGCACGGCAGGCTTGCCTTCACTCCCCGCTACGACGGCACGGACCGGTGGCTCAAGCGGGTGCTGGTGCGCTCACCCCGGCCGCGGCCCGCCCGTGAACGGCAGGAGCACGGGTACGACCAGGAACAGATCGACGCCCAGGAAGGGTGAGCGCGAAAGCCGGAAGCGGGGGCCGCGCACCGTGGTGCGGCCCCCGCTTCCATGTCCGGCGCAGTCCCCCTTCCCCGGTGACCTCAGTAACCCCTGGCCGGATCGACGACATTGCGCAGCGGCAGGCCCTCACGGAAGCGGGCCACATTGTCCAGGAGCAGGTCCAGACACCGCTGATCCGTCTCGGCCGTGGCGTCCGCGCTGTGCGGTGTGATCAGGACATCCGGCTCCGACCACAGGGGCGACGACACGGGCAGCGGCTCGGACCCGAACACGTCCAGTGCCGCCCCGCCCAGCCGCCCTGTGCGCAGCGCGGCCAGCAGCGCGCTCTCGTCGACCACCGGGCCCCGCCCCACGTTCACCAGCACCGCGCCCGGACGCAGCAGCGCGAGTTCCGCGGCGCCGATCAGTCCATGCGTCTCCGGTGTCAGCGGCACGGCCACCACCAGTACGTCGAGCCCGTTCAGGAAGTCCCTGATCCGGTCGCGCCCGTACACGGCACGCGGCACCTGATCCAGGGCCCCGGAACCGGCCGGGTCGCCCGTACCCCGCCGGCAGCCCGTCACCCGCGCGCCGAACGCCTCCAGAAGACGGACCGTACGACCGCCGATGTCCCCGAGGCCCAGCACGCCGGCCCGCCGACCCCGCAATTCCGAGGCGAGCGGCACCTGCCACTTCCGCTCACGTTGCGCCGCGAACGTCCGCGGCAGCCCTTTGAAGTGGGCGAGCAGCACGGCCAGTACGTGTTCCGCCACCGCGCTGCCGTGCGTCCCGGCCCCGTTGGTCACCTCGAGTCCCGTGGCGGCGGCGTAGCGCAGCACCACGGGCGGCACGCCCACGGCGGTGGTGTGCAGCCAGCGGCACTCCGGGTGCGTGCCCAGGAACGCCGTGACCTCGGCCTCGTTGCCCTGCCAGAGGAGAGCGCCGCCGAAGCGGCCACGCCCCACACCGGCGCCCGGGCCCGCTTCCGCCACCACACCGGGCCACGACTCGGCGACCAGTTCGCGGACCCGCGGCGACGGCCCGAACAACGCCAGGCCGTCGCCCTGCCGCCCGGTCACTAGCCGCGTGCCGCGGCGCGCTCGCGCACGCTGCGCGGGCGCATGTCCGTCCACACCTCGTCGATGTGAGCAAGGCACTCCTCGCGCGTACCCGCGCGGCCCGCCTCCCGCCAGCCCTCGGGCAGCGCGCGATCGGCCGGCCATATCGAGTACTGCTCCTCGTCGTTGACGACCACCGCAAATCGCTCCGCATTGTCCAGAATTGATGTCACGTGATTCCTTCTCTCAATTCTTCCGGTACACGGATATCCGGTACACGAAGGCCGGAAACAGAGAACATCCCAGGATTCTATTCACTATATTTCTCCTGTCGCCAGCGCCGGCGCACCAACGCCGTCAGCGGATTGTTGAGGCGCTTCCGCGAATCTCTGCCGCCCTTTGATCCGACCGTTCATTGACCCTCCGCCCCAGCTGTTCCTAGGGTTTTCCTGGCTGGACGCATTGCGGAAACCGCCACGGATTTGCACCGGAGGCGGCGACGACGGGACGAGCAGAGAGTCTGGGTCGACGAATGGATCGCACCAAGCATGTGCTGGACACCTGCGCGGCCGCGCTGCACCGCCATCCCGCGGTGCGGGAAGCCATCGCCACGACGCACCGTGACAGCGAGCCGGTCGTGTACGTCCTCCCCGCGGAGGGCCACGCGTTCGACGCGGCCGAACTGCGCCGGGTTCTCCAGCAGGAGCCGGTCCCGCTGCCCGAGGGGACCGCGCTCGTCGAGGTGCCGGAGCTCCCGCGCACCGAAGACGGCCGCGTCGACCGCGCGCTACTGCCGGTGTACGGCGTCCTCGGCGGTCTGCTGCCGCTGTGGCGGGAGGCGTTCGGCCACGAGACCATCGGCCCGGACGAGGACTTCTTCGCGCTGGGCGGCTACTCGATGCTCGCGGTACGGCTCGTAGGCCGGGTCGCCGACCGGTGGGGCGTCGACCTGCCCCTGGCCGACTTCTTCGACCTGTCGACCGTGCTGGACGTGGCACACCGCCTCATCGAACTCGGAGCGAGCCCCACGGCGGCCGAGGTGGCACCGCACGCGGCGGACGAGCTGAGTCTGGAGGACCTCCTCGCCGACGTCGACCAGCTCTCCGAGGAACAGGCGCTCGCCCTGCTGGGACTGCAGGCCCCGCCGGGCGACGACTCCGCCCGCAGCTGACCATCGGCACAGGCCCCGGCCCGGCCGGGTACCCGCACCCGCCCACGGAGAGAGCATGTACCGGATCGTTCTGACGGACGCCGACCGCGAGACAGCCGAGGTCCTCGTCGACGAGTTGTTGCGCGAACGCCCCTCGTCCGACGAGGAGTTGCTCCACGCTGTGGCGCTGTGCGCGCAGGAGCTGCCGCGCCCGCTGCGGGCCGAGGTGAACACCTTCCGCCTCAAGGAGCCCTCCGGTGGCTGCGTGATCAGCGGTCTGGACGTGGACGACATCCGAATCGGCGCCACACCCGCGCAATGGGGCGAGGCCGATGCCGACGGCCGTACCCGCCGCGAGGACTTGTTCCTGCTCATGTGCGCCTCCCTGCTCGGCGACCCCATCGCCTGGGCCACCCAGCAGGACGGGCGCCTCCTGCACGACGTCGTCCCGATCAGAGGTCATGAGCACGCCCAGCTCAACTCCTCCACGGCCGAGCCGCTGACCTGGCACACCGAGGACGCCTTCCATCCCTACCGGGCCGAGTACGTCGGCCTGATGTGCCTGCGCAACCCCGACGCGGTGGAGACCACCTACGCGCTCTTCGACGACCTGCAGCTGGACGAGGAGACACGGCGGACGCTGGCCGGTGCCCACTACGTCATCCGCCCGGACAACTCCCACCAGCCGGAGAACCGCGGTGCGCACAGCGGCATCGAGGCGCCGGCCGACCTCCTGGAACGCAGCATTCGCAGGATCGACCGGCTCACCACAGCGCCCGAGAAGGTGCCCGTGCTGTTCGGCGACCCACAGAGCCCCTACGGCCGGCTCGACCCGTACTTCATGGACCGCTGCGCCGACGAGCGGGAGGCGGCGGACGCGTTCGACGCCCTCGTCGGGGAGATCGATGCCAGGCTGACCGGCGTCGCCCTGCGCCCCGGCGACGTGCTCTTCATCGACAACTACAAGGCCGTGCACGGCCGGAACCCCTACCGGGCGCGCTACGACGGACGCGACCGCTGGCTGCGGCGCGTCAACATCACCCGCGACCTGCGCAAGTCACGCGACGCCCGGGTCAGTGCCGATTCCCGGGTCATCTTCTGAAGCCCTGCCGCGCCTCCTCCCCTGTCCCCTCCCTCGCCCGTGCCCGGCCCAGCGAAAGGCATGACCGTCTCATGAGGAAATACCGGCTGATGGTCCCGGGTCCCACACCGACCCCGCCCGAAGTCACCGCCGCGGCGGTGCTCCCCATCGAGGACGAGCGCACCCGGGCCTACGCCGACGTGTTCTCCCGGGTCGTCGACAATCTCCGGCGGACCCTGTGCACCAGCAACGACGTGCTGCTCTTCACCTCCAGCATGACCGGCGCGTTCGAGGGCACCCTGCAGAACCTCTTCTCGCCGGGCGACGCCGTCCTGGTGATCAGCAACGGTGCCTTCGGCGAGCGCTGGAGCCAACTGGCCGCCGCCTTCGGGCTCGAGGTCACCGAAGTACGTCACACCTGGGGCGAACCACTGGACCTGGGCCGCATCGCCGCGGCCGCCGCGGCCCCGGGGCTGAAGGCCGCGATCGCCGTCCACTGCGAGACCTCGACTGGCATGGTCAACGACATCCGCGGATTCGTGTCCGCGTGCACGCCCCTGCTCACCGTGGTCGACTCCGCGTCCGGGGTCGGTGCCTGCGAACTGCGTACCGACGACTGGGGTGTCGACGTCGTCGTGGGCGGCTGCCAGAAAGCGCTGATGACCCCGCCCGGCCTGGCCTTCGCGAGTGTCAGCACCCGGGCCTGGAAGCAGCACGGGCAGGCCCGTCTGCCGCGTTTCTACTTCGACTGGGACGAGAGCCGCGAGGCACTGCGCGCGGAGATCGCCCGCACCCCGTGGACCCCGGCGATCTCGCTGATCAGCCAACTCGACGTGGCCCTGCGGCAGATTCACGCCGAGGGCCTGGACCAGGTCCTGGACCGACATGTGCGGCTCGGCCGGATCGCCCGCGCGGGTGTCCTGGGCCTCGGACTGCGGCTGTTCTCCCCGGATGAGGACCGCCACAGCGCGGTCACCGCCGCCGAGCTGCCCGAAGGGGTGGACGCGACCGCGCTGGTCGACCGGGTGCTGGACCGCTACGCCCTGCAACTCGCCGGTGCGCAGGCTCCCTTGGCCGGTCGTGTCCTGCGCATCGGGCACTGCGGATTCGTCGACGAGTTCGACGTCCTGACCGCACTGTCCGCCATCGAACTGGGGCTGGCCGAGGCCGGACATCCCGTCCGTCCCGGCAGCGGTGTCACCGCCGGCCTCGAAGTCCTGCACCGCCTCGACGGCCGGGACACCCCGCACCGCCCGACCGCCGACTCCCCGGCCCGTCTCGCACGGGAGGGACAGCCGGTGCCCTGAAAGCCCGCCCGATCCCACCCCGCCCGCTCGTTCACCAAGGCCGCCGAAGGACCGCGTCCCACCCCACGAATCAGGAGCACGCCATGCATCTGCCACACGCCGCCTTGGAGGACTGGATGCGTGACTTCTACTTCGACACCTCGATCGACCTGGGCAGCAGCGGTGTGCGGAGCTGGTCCCTCGCGGAACTGCGCCGGCTCCTCGGCATCACCGTCGAGGAGCTGGACGACATCGCGCTGGACGACGCTCCCTCCTACGGCGGCCCGCGCCTTCGCCGGGCCGTCGCCGACCGTTTCACCGCCGGGGACATTGACCGGGTGATGGCCACCCACGGCTCCACCGAGGCGATCTTCGTCGTGATGAACGCGCTGCTGTCCGCCGGGGACGAAGTCGTCGTGGTGGACCCCGCCTACCACTCGCTGACATCGGTCGCCGAGGCTATCGGCTGCCGCCTGGTGCGCTGGCGACTGCGCCCCGAGTCGGGTTTCGCGCCCGACCTCGACGAACTCCGGGCCCTGCTGACACCGCGCACCCGCATGATCGTCGTCAACTTCCCGCACAATCCCACCGGGGCGCACCTCACCCGCCGCCAGTTCGACGACCTGCTGACCCTGGTCGACGGCCACGACCTGCACCTCGTGTGGGACGCCGCATTCGCCGAACTGGTATGGGACAGCGAGCCGTTGCCGGATCCCTCGACGCTGCACGAGCGGGCCGTTGGCCTGGGCACCATGTCCAAGGCCTACGGACTGCCCGGCACCCGTGTCGGCTGGTGTCTGGCGGCGCCGGAGATCCTGGCCCGCCTGGTCCCGCTCCGGGACGCTGTGACGATCTGCCTGTCACCGCTCACCGAGCACCTGGCCGCGCGCGCCTTGGAAGGGGCCGACCGAATCCTCGCCGACCGCCGCGCCGGCGCGGTCCGCAACCTCGACCGGCTCGACGCCTGGGCCAAGGACAACGCCGACCTGGTGTCCTGGTCCCGCCCCGCGGGCGGCGTCACGGCCTTTCCCGCCTTCACGGGGATCGCCGACACCGAGGACCTCTGCCGCGAACTGGGCACCCGACACGACCTGTTACTGGTACCCGGTGCCGGCTTCGGCCACCCGGACCGCGTCCGGCTCGGTTTCGGCGGGGCCGAGGACTCGTTCGACGAGGGACTGACCCGTCTGCACAAAGCACTGGTGGAACGACGGGAGGCGCTCTGATGGATGTCACGGACCTCCTGGCGCGGCTCGACGAACTGCCCGCCGCGCAACGCGCCCTGGTGGAGAAGGCACTGCGCGACCGCAGCGGCCCGCAGACCTGCGAGACCTCGGTCACCCAGCAGGGACTGTGGCTCATCGACCGGATGGCGCCCGCCGACCGGCTCTACACGATCGGCTGGCAGCTGCGCCTCGACGGCCGTCTGGACACCGACGCACTGACCGCGGCGGTGAACGCGCTGATCGCCCGGCACGCCGCCCTGCGCACGACGTTCACCGTCGAGGACGGCCGCCCGCTCCAGGCCGTACAGCCGCGGCTGAGCGTCCCCGTCCCGGTCGACGATCTACGGACGCTGGAGGGGCCCGCACGCCAGCAGCGGACGGAAGCACTGTGCGCCGCCGAGGTCGCCATCGGCTTCGACCTGGAGAAAGGCCCGCTGGCACGCTTCCGGCTGATCCGCGTGGCGGACGAGGAACACGTGTTCACCATGGTCGTCCACCACATCGTCTTCGACGCCGTCTCCGTGGACGTGGCCCTGCGAGACCTCTCCCGGGTCTACAACGCGCTCGTCGCGGGAGACCAGCCGCCGCCCACCGCGCCGGCGCCCCAGTACCCGGACTTCGCCCGCTGGCAGCGCGAGCACCTCACCGGTCCACGGCTGGAACGGCTGATCGGCTACTGGCGCCGGCAGCTCGCCGGCGCACCGGGTCTGCTGGCCCTGCCGACACTCCGGCCGCGCCCAGCCGAGCAGTCGCACGCCGGAGCGGAGTACACCGCCATCCTTCCGGCCGAACTGGGCGACCAGCTGCGGGAGTTGGCCCGCGACGAACGCTGCACCCTCTACACCGTCCTGTTGGCCGGATTCCAGGTCGTCCTGTCCCGCTACAGCGGTCAGCGCGACCTCAGTGTGGGGACCGTGGTCCACGGCCGGGTCCGCAGCGAGTTCGAAGACATGATCGGCTACTTCGTCAACACGCTGGTGCTGCGCGGCGATCTCACCGGGGAGCCGACCTTCCGGGAGCACCTGCACCGCACCCGGTCCGCGTTCCTGTCGGCCTACGACCACCAGGCCCTGCCCTTCGACCGCTTGGTGGAGGAGCTCGCACCGCACCGGGGCCTCAGCCACAACCCGCTCGTCCAGGTCGTCTTCGAGTCCCACGACGAGGACGAATGGCAGCAACGCACCCAGTTCACCGGGCTGACGACGGGACAGCTCCTGCCCATCGAGCTGGGCCGTTCGAAGTTCGACCTGAACGTGTCGGCGGTCGAGCGCGACGGCACCATCGACGTGACCGTGGAATACGCCACCGATCTGTTCGACGAGCCGAGTATCGCCCGTATGGTCGCGCACTACCGGCAGCTGCTGGAGAGCGCCGTGGCGCGTCCGGACACGCCCGTCGACGAGCTGGAGATGCTCCTCACGCAGGAGCGGCTGCTGCTCACCCGGCCACCAGCACCCGCGGTCGGCCCCGTTTGCCTGCACGACCTCGTCCGGCTGCATGCGATCGCCGCCCCCCACGCACCGGCCGTGTCGGACCAGACCCACACCCTCTCCTACGGCGACCTCGACACCGGCTCGACCCGGCTCGCCCAACGGCTGAGTGAGCGCGGCGTCACTCCGGGGGCGGTCGTGGCCGTGGCCCTGCCCGCGTCACCGGACCAGGTCCTGGCCGCCCTGGCGGTCCTCAGGGCGGGTGCCGTGTGCCTGCCCCTGGACCCCGGGACGCCGGACGGCACACTGCGCGCGATGCTGGCCGACGCGCGCCCGGCGCTCGTGATCACCGGCCGGGCGACGCTCCGCGAGCCGCTGGACGACGGGACCGTCCTCCTCCTCGACGACCAGAACCCCGACTCCGACACTGCCGCACTCCCCCGTACGCCGCCGACCCTCGCACTCCCCGGCCAGGCAGCCTTCCTGCTGTACACCGCCGCGAATGACGCCGTGCCGCACGGCGTGCTGATCACCCATCACGGACTCGCCAACGCGCTGCACCACACGGCGAAGACCCTGCAAGTCACGCCGGGCGACACCGTCCGGCAGCACGCAGCTCCCGGAACCGGCCTCGCCCTGTGGGAAACCTTCACCGCGTTGACCACCGGCGCCCGGCTGGTCATCGGACCTATCGGAGAGCTGGCCCACGACCACCTCACACTCCTCTCCCCGGCCTCCGGGAACACGAGGGCCCTCGCCCTCACGGCTGAGGGGCCGGCGGATCCGGGCGCCCGTCACGACGGCGAAGCCGCGCCGGTCATCGGCTATGGACAGACCGAGACCTCCGTTCTCGCCCTCACCGCCGAGCACCGGCCGACCCCTTCCGGATTTCTCCCGGCCACGCCCGTCACCGGGGTCGGCGTCCGGGTCCTCGACTCGGACCTGCGCGGACTTCCCCCGGGGCTGGACGGCGAGTTGTTCCTCGGCGGTGCGGCGCCCGCGCTGGGCTACCACGGACGTCCCGGCGCCACCGCGGCACGGTTCCTTCCCGATCCCTACGGCCCGCCCGGCGCACGGATGTTCCGCACCGGCGATCTCGCCCGCCTGGACGACGAGGGGCGCGTCATCGTCCTCGGCCGTGCCGACCACGGCGTCCTGGTGCACGGGCTGCCCGTGCAGCCCGGCGCGGTCGAAACCGCGCTGCGGGCCCACCCGGACGTGGCGCGGGCCGCGGTGTCCATCACCGACCGCGCCGACGGTCCGCGCCCGGTTGCGCACGTGGTGCCGGCCCCGGATGCGTCCGTCGAACCGCAGGAGCTGCGCCGGCACGTCGCGGGCCTGCTCGCGGCCCACATGGTGCCCGCGGCCGTACTGGTGACGGACCGGCTGCCCACCGCGCCCGACGGGCGACTCGACCGGGCTGCCCTGCCCGAACCCGAGCCCGATTCCGGGCCGGCCGACCGGGAGCCGGGTACGGCTCGCGAGGCGGTGCTGCGTGAGCTGTTCGCCGACGTCCTCGGCCTGCCCTCGGTCGGACTCGACGACGACTTCTTCGACATCGGCGGCCACTCCATGCTGGCGGCCCGGCTGATCGCCAGGGTGAGCGACGTGCTCGGCGTCGAGATGGGGCTGCGCACGCTGTTCGAGGCCCCGACGGTGGCGGAACTCGCCCGCGCCCTGCCCCACACGGACGAACCGCGCGAGGACGGCCACGGCCATGGCGACCTCGACGTCGTACTGCCGCTGCGGCCCGCGGGCGACGGCACACCGGTGTTCTGCATCCACCCCGGCATGGGCCTGGGCTGGTCCTTCGCCGGACTCGTCCGCCACCTGCACCCCCGGCACCCGGTGTACGCGCTCCAGTCCCCCGGCCTGTCCGAAGGCCCCGGCGCCGTGCCGGAGACCGTCGACGCCACGGCCGACCTCTACCTGCGTCACATCCGCGATCTCGTCCCGCAGGGTCCGTGCCACCTCGTCGGCTGGTCCTCGGGCGGCCTGATCGCGCAGGCGGTCGCCGTCCGCATGCGCGCCCGGGGCGAACCTGTGGGCATGGTGGCGGTCCTCGACGGCTATCCGCTGGCCGGCCGCGCCGAGGCGCTGCCCTCCCGCGAGCAGGAGGCGGCCGATCTCCATCTGGAGACGGCCGGACTCGACCTCCCGGACGATCTGCGGTCCCGGCTGGCGGACGTCTACACGGCCGTCGCCCGGGGAGCGCGCCGGCACGTACCGGACCGCTACGACGGTGACCTGGTGCACGTCGCCGCCGCCGACCGGCGCGACGGCGGGGCCTTCGTGGCGGACCTGTGGCTGCCGTATGTCGGCGGCGAACTGGTGCTGCACACGGCGGACTGCACCCACGAGGAGATGACCCGCCCGGACGTCCTCGCACACATCGGGCCGCGGCTGGCGGCACACATCGACCGGGCCGACCACTTCGACGGAACGCCCCGGTGACACGGGCGGACCACGACAGCGAACGGAGACAGCCACCGTGGCAGGCAAACCCTATGTTGTGATCGGCGGTGACCCGGACACGTCCTCGTGGCGCGTCCTGCTGGTCCCGCACTCGGGAGCCGGCGCGTCCAACGCGCGCGTCCTGCTCCCACACCTGCCGCCGGACTGGCAACTGGCGGCCGCCCGGCTCCCCGGCCGCGAGTCCCGGATCCGCGAGCCGGTCGGGGACCTGGACAGCCTGGCCGCCGACGTGGCGGCGACGGCCCGCGCCCTGCCCGGCACGGCGCCGCTGCTGGTCGTCGGGGTCTGCGCGGGCGCGGTCATCGCCCTGGAGGCGGTACGGGCGCTCCAGGATTCCGATCCGGGCCTGGTGGCCGGTCTCGTCACCGTCTCCTACTGGTCCGTGGACCTTCCGCCGCACACCACCCGGCTGCTGCCCGACGGCGACGACACCGAGGAACTGATGACCGCGGTACGCGGCTTCGGCTATGTCCCGCGGCACGTCGCCGACGAGGACATGGCGCACACCTACCTGCCGCTCATCGTCGCCGACATGCGGGCCGTCCAGGACTACCGCAGCGGACCCGAGCCCGTGCTCACCTCCCCCCTCCTGGTGGTCTCCGGCCAGGACGACCCCCTGTGCCCGCAGGAGCGTGTCGCGGGATGGGGACCGTTCGCCAAGCGGACCCGGCAGGTGCGTATCCCGGGCGGCCACATGCTGCTCGTCGAACGCCCGGCGGATTTGGTGGCAGCCGTCACGGCCAACCTGGACCACTTCCGGTGAGCCCGCACAGCTCCTGCCTGCCGGCCCCCACAGCCCCATCCGACAAGAAAGGCGCACGGTGATGGAATCGACCCGGACGGCGGCCGAACGGCGGCTCGACCACCTCCTTCTCCGGCAGTGGGAGCGCGAACCGGACCTGCCGGCCCTCATCCGCGGCGACAGCGTCGTCACCTCGGGCGAACTCAAGGACCGTGTACTGGCGTCGGCCGCCGCACTCCGCGACCGGGGCGTGGTGGACGGCGACCTGGTGGCGGTCTACCAGCCGCGCTCGATCGAGTTCGTGGTGTCCGTGCTCGCCGTCGTGTTCGCCGGCGCCGCCCATGTCGCCTTCGACGTCGGCGACCCGCCCGAGCGCACCCGGCACGAGATCGTGGACTGCGCCCCCCGGCTGGTCGTCACCACCCGGGAGGGGGCGGCCCGGCTCGCCCCACCGGTACCGGCCCTGCTCATCGACGGCGACCGGCAGCCGGCCCTTGAACGGCCCGCACCCCCCCGTACAGCACCCGCCTCACCCGCGGTCGTCCTGTTCACCTCCGGCTCCACCGGTCGCCCCAAGGCCTCCGTCATCAGCCACGCCGCAGTGGCCTCCCGGATGGCGGCCTTCCAGAACGGCCACCCCATGGGCCCCGGCGACCGCGTCCTGCACCACACCGCCTGCACCTTCGACCTCTATCTCGCCGAGCTGTACTGGCCGCTGCTGGTCGGCGCGGCCGTCGTGATCGCGGAACCGGGACGACAGCGCGACGCGGCCCACCTCGCGCGCCTCATCCAGGACACCCGCGTCACGACGTTCTGCTGTGTGCCCTCACTGCTGGAACTGTTCCTCCTCGACCGCGACAGCACCGAACGCTACGACGGCCTGAAATACGTCATCGCCGGAGGCGAGGCGCTCAGCCCGGACCTGGTCCGGCGCTTCCACGCGCGCTCCACCGCCTCGCTGACCAACATCTACGGGCCCAGCGAGTGCACGGTCTTCGCCACCGCGTGGACCTGCCCGCGCGACCCGGACCCGGACCTGGTGCTGATCGGTCCCCCGGTGCCCGACACCACCGTCCACCTTCTGGACGAGAACCGGCTGGCCGTGCCCGACGGGCAGCCCGGCGAGGTCTTCATCGGCGGCGTGGGGGTCGCTGACGGATACCTCGGCCGCCCGGAGCTGACGGCCGAACGCTTCGTCACCGGTGTCCCCGGCGCCGAGGGTCGCCTGTACCGCACCGGGGACCTGGCCCGTCGACACCCGGACGGCGCCCTGGAGTTCCTGGGCCGGCTCGACCACCAGGTCAAGATCCGCGGTGTGCGGGTGGAGACCGGTGAGGTCGAGGCGACGGCGATGCGCTGTCCTGGGGTGCGCCAGGCTGCCGTGGTCGCCGCGGGCTCCGGCAGCGACAAGCGGCTGTACGCGTTCGTCGTACCGGAGCCGGGCACCGACCGGCAGGCGCTGCCGGCCGAGGTGCGCGAACGACTGCGGGAGTGGCTGCCGCAGGCCATGCTGCCCTCGGCCGTCCGCGTCCTCGACGCCCTGCCGCTGACCCAGAACGGCAAGCTGGACCGGCAGTTGCTGGCGCGGCAGGCCCCGGTCGAGCGCCAGGCCGAGCGCGCCGCTTTCCCGGCCGCCTCCGACCGCGCCACCACCACCGGTGGGATGGAAGACCTGGTGTCCGGTATCTGGCGCACCGTCCTGGGTGTGCCGCAACTCGCCCACGACGAGGACTTCTTCGACATCGGCGGGGACTCCTTCCGCGCGGTACAGGTCATGGGTGCCGTACAGGAGGCGCTGGGCCGGAAGGTGCCGCTCGACGTCCTGCTGCGGCTGCCCACCGTGGAGACGTTCTCCGCCGGCCTGCTGGAGCTGACGGGGGAGGCAGAACCCGCGCGCTGACCCTCCCGCCCCGTTCGCCGCCCGTCCCACCCGAAGAGACCGGAGCACAGCCATGGCCACCACATCCGACCTGGACTGCCTGATCATCGGCTACAACGACGTGCCGTTCTCGCAGCAGTGGAACCGCGTCAGCAACCGCGGCCCGCGCGATCCCGAGCGCCTCATGTTCATGCGTGACCACCTGCTGTTCGACGGCGAACGGCTTCCGTACATGGACGTGATGAACAAGGTCCTGCGCCGCGCGGGCAAGCTCGACGAGAACGTCTACATCCACGGCGGCGAGACGCCCAACCTCGCCTCTCACTACCTGGCCAACTACCTGATCCAGCGCGGCTATTCGGCGGAGTGCACCAGCCTCTTCGGCTGCGAGCAGGACCGCATCCGCGACATCCTGCTGACCCGCCGTCCGCGGATCGTGGCGATCACCACCACCTACTACATCATCCCCAATCCGGTCGTGGAGATCACTCGCTTCATCCGCGAGGTGCTCCCGGAGACCACCATCGTGGTGGGCGGCCCTCTGGTCGGCAATCTTCTCAAGGACCTCGACCGGGAGGAGCTGGCCGAGGTTCTGACCTGGATGGACGCCGACGTCTACATCAACGAGTCGCAGGGCGAGACGACGCTCACCCAGATCGCGGGAGCCCTGCGCGAAGGCAGCGACCTCAAGGACGTACCGAACCTTCTGCTCCCCACCGGCTCCGGCGATTTCAAACTCACCGGCATCAAGGCGGAAGCCAACGTGCTGGACGAGTGCGCCATCGACTGGGCCAGGTTCGGTGACACCCTCGGCGCCACCGTGCACACCCGCACCGCCCGCAGCTGCGCCTTCAAGTGCAGTTTCTGCGACTATCCGATCCGCGCCGGGGCGCTGACGCTGGCGAGCGTGGACGTCGTGGAACACGAACTGCGCCAGCTCGATCGGATGGGCGTCAAGCAGATGGTGTTCATCGACGACACCTTCAACGTGCCCGGCCCCCGGTTCAAGGAACTGTGCCGGATGATGGCGCGCAACGACTTCGGGTTCCAGTGGTACTCCTTCTTCCGCGCCGGTACCGCGCGCGACGAGGAGACGTACAACCTCATGGCGGAAAGCAAATGCCGCGCGGTCTTTCTCGGCATCGAGGCGGGTGACGACGGCATCCTCAAGAACATGTCCAAGGTGGCCACGCTCGACCGCTACCGGGTCGGCATCGAGCGGCTGCACGCCCGCGGCATCGACACTTTCGCATCCTTCATATCCGGCTTCCCGGGCGAGACCGAGAAGACCGTGCAGAACACGATCAAGTTCATCAACGAGGTCGGTCCCACCTTCTGGCGCACCGAACCCTGGTGGTACAACCACCGCGCGCCGGTGCAGAAGCAGGCGGCTGAGTTCGGGCTCACCGGCCGGGAGTACGAATGGAGCCACAACACGATGGACATCAACGGGGCCGTGGACGCCTGCCACGCCCTGTTCGACGAGGTGAAGAACTCCCTGTGGATGCCGGGCTACAACTTCGACTTCTGGGCGCTGCCCTATCTGATGGGCAAGGGCCTGGAGATGCCGGACATCATCGAGTTCCACCGGGTGGCCCGGCAGATCATGGAGTTCAACGACCGGTCGGACGCAGGTCCCGCGCCGGAGCTCATCGACCGCATGTACCACGTGTTCGACAACGCGCCGCACATCACCGGCAAGTTCAGTCCGCCGGCCCAACGTGACGCCTCGCCCGCCCTGGCGCTCCAGGCCTGAGCGCCAGGGCCACGCCTCGCGGCGCGTCCCCTCCCCGTCTACCCGGCAGCGCCGAACCACAAGGATGGAACCGCATGAGCGCGCCCCAAGACCTCCTCGCACCGGGGCAGTTCCCCGGAACGACGTACGACAGCGCCGGCGTGCACGACGTGTTCGCCCGGCGGGCCCGCGAACATCCAGGTGCCACCGCGGTCGTCACGGTGACCGGCTCCGACCCGGCGGCGGCCGACGCCGAGCAGGTGACCTATGCCGAACTCGACGCTCTGGCGGACCGGTTGGCGGTCCGACTGACCGAACTGGGAGTCGGCACGGGCACCCGGGTGGGTGTCTGTCTTGAGCCGTCGGTCCGACTGGCGGTGGCGATGCTCGGCATCATGAAGGCGGGCGGCGCCTTCGTGCCGCTCGACCCGGAGTATCCGGCCGCCAGGCTGAGCCACCTCCTGGAGCACTCAGGCTCCACCGTCGTCGTGGCCCAGGCGGAGACCGTCGACAGGCTCCCGCCCAGCGGCGCCCAACCTCTGTTGCTGGACGCGGAGTTCACCGCCCTCCCCGACCACGGGCCCACACTGGCGCCGACGTCCGGAACGGAGCCGGACGACATCGCCTGCGTCATCTACACCTCGGGCTCCACCGGAACGCCCAAGGGCGTGCTGATCACTCATCAGGGTCTGACCAACCTCGCGCAGGCCGCGGCCGACACCTTCGGGCTGGAACCCGGGCACCGCTTCCTCCAGCTCGCCTCCGTCAGCTTCTCCGCCGCGCTCGAGGAGATCTTCCCGCCCCTGCTCAGCGGAGCGACCCTGCTCATGGCCGGCTACCCGCGCGCGCTGCCGACGGTCCGGCACTTCCTCGACGTCCTGGAGCGGTACGCCGTCACCGGCTTCGAGATCACCACAGCCTATTGGCACCAGCTGGGCGACGAACTGGCCGAGTCGGGCGGCCGGCTGCCCGAGTCCGTCCGCTTCACGGTCATGGGCGGCGACCGGGTGCGGCCCGACCGGGTGCTGGCCTGGCACCAGTCGGGAATCCCCCTCATCCACGTATACGGGCCCACCGAGTCGACCGCCACCGCCACCTACCACCATTCGGGCCGCAGCGGGCCCCGCGCGGACGGAATCCTGCCGATCGGCTCCGCCATCGACCACACCGCCATCCGGCTCCTCGACGAGAACCTGCGTCCCGTGGCCGACGACGGCCCCGGGGAGGTGTTCGTCGCGGGCCGGTCCCTGGCCCGCGGATACCATCGCGCACCGGGTGAGACGTCCGCGCGGTTCTTGCCCGATCCGTACGGGCCGGCCGGCAGCCGCATGTACCGGACCGGTGACCTCGCCCGCCTCCTCCCCGACGGCCAGCTGGAGTTCCTGGGCCGCACCGACAACCAAGTCAAGATCCGCGGGTTCCGGGTCGAGCCGGGCGAGATCGAGACGGTTCTCCAGCAGCATCCCGCCGTCCGGCAGGCCCTGGTCACCGTGGAGCGGCGGGACGACGGAAGTGAGAACGCAGTCCTGCACGCCCATGTCACTCCGGCTCACGGCCAGGAGCCGGTTCAGCCCGACGATCCGCGCGGCCGCCAACTGCACGACTACCTCGCAGGGTTGCTCCCGTCCTACCTGGTGCCGTCCACCGTCACCGTGCTGGACACGATCCCGCTGACCCCGCACGGCAAGGTCGATTTCGCCGCTCTTCCCACCGGGCCTCAGGACACCGCGACGGGCCGGCCGCTGCGGCCGGGCACGGAGACGGACCTGGCCGGGGTCTGGCGGTCGGTCCTCAAACTGGACCATGTCGGCGCGAACGACGAGTTCCTCGCGCTCGGCGGCAACTCGCTCCAGGCGGTGAAGATCGCGGCCCGGCTGCACCGCGAACTCGGCCTCGACATCCTGCCCAACGACCTGCTCGCCTCCCGCACCGTCGCCCAGCTCGCCGCCCTCATCGACGGCAAGCGGGCGAGCGCACCGCGGGCGCCTGACGCGCCGCGCCCGGCAGGCGGGACGGCGAGTCGGGAGACGGCCCAGTGGGCCCGCAAGCGCGCGGCCGTCGAGGCCTCCCTGGCCCGGTACTCCGGCGGACGCCGCGCCGCTCCCATCTCGCCCTCCCAGCAGGGCCTGTACGTGCTCGGCCAACTCACCCGGGACATCCCGCTGTACAACGAGTCCTGGCAGTGCCAGCTGACCGGCTCGCTGGACCGCGACGCCTTCGGCCGCTCCATCCAGGAGATCGCCCGGCGGCACGAGGCACTGCGTACCTCTTTCGGCCTGCTCGGTGGAAGCCCGGTCCAGTTCGTTGCACCGGACGTGAACATCCCCGTACGGTACGCCGACGTCTCGGCCGCGCCGGACGACGAGGCGAACCTTCGCGAAGCCGAGATCCGCGAACCGATCGACCCGGCCGGGCCACCACTGCTACGGGTTCTGGTCCTGTCGCGGTCGAAGACCGAGCACATCGCCGTGTTCACCGCCCACCACCTCATCGTCGACTTCGTCTCCGTGGACGTTTTCATGGACGAACTGGCCGCCTGCTACACGGCCTTCCACACCGGGGACGCCCCGGAACTGCCCCCGCCCTCGCTCCAGTACGGCGACTACGCGCTGTGGCAGCGAAGCCATCTGCGTGGCGAGAACCTCGACCGGCTGCTGCGCTACTGGCGCGACCGGCTGGCCGGCGCCGCACCCCGGCCGCTGGAACTGGGCAGTGACCGTCCGGCACCCCAGAGCGTCGACTACCGGGGCGGGCGGCTGGCCCTGGACCTCCCGCACACCCTGCGCCAGGCTGTGCACGCACTGGCCAAACGCGAGGGTGTCACCTCGTTCATGGTGCTGCTGACCTGCTTCTACCTCCTGCTGCACCAGCGCTCGGGCCGCGAGGACCTGTGTGTGGGCACACCGGTCGCCAACCGCGGCGGCCCCGGGACCGAGCGTCTGATCGGTTGTGTCAACAACACCGTCGTGCTCCGCCAGCGGGTCCCGGCCGACGTGCGCTTCCGCGTCCTGCTGGCCCAGGTCCGCGACACCTGCCTCGGCGCCTATGAGCACCAGGACCTGCCCTTCGACCAGCTGGTGGAGAAGCTGGCACCGCGCCGGCATCCCGGCCGGAGTCCCTACTTCCAGGTGATGTTCGCGTTGGAGGACGAGAAGGCGCTGGAGCGGTCCTTCTCAGGGATGACCCTCGACCGGAACGTCATCCTGCCCAACGGCTTCGCGAAGTTCGAACTGGTCTGCGTGGTCGAGGACCACGGCGATCGGCTGGAGGTCGGACTCACCTACCGCACCAGCCAGTTCGACGAGGCAACCGTGCACGACCTGGCCGTCTCCTACGAGAGGCTGCTCACCGAGTGCACCGCCAATCCGGACCGGCCCGTCACCCAGCGGACGGACACCGGTGTCCGCACCCCGCACCCTGGCACCACCGTGGAGAAACGATGACGACCGATGCGACCGACGCATCCCGGCGGCCGGCCCCGGACCGGCCAGTGGCCGAACTGGTGCGCAACGCCGCCTATTGGCGGTGGGTGGCCGCCACCATGCTGCACCGTCTTCCGCCGATCATGGCGCCGATGGCACTGATCTGGGCCAGCACGCACTACACCGGCAGCCCTGCCGTGGGCGGCCTGCTGGTCGGTCTCGCCACCCTGCCGTGCATCCTGGCGGCGCCGCTGTTCAGCCGGCTGCTGGAACGGCTGGGCCGCGAGCGGTGGACCCCTCGTGTCCTGGCCGTGGGCGGAGCGGCCCGGCTCGGGGTGGCCGGCGGCTTCGTCGCGCACGTGCCGGTCCCGGTCCTGTTCGCGCTGTCCCTCGTCGGCAACATGGCCACGTTCGGCGTTGGCGGCGCCATCAGGACCCTGCTGCGTACCACGGTCCCACAGCGGCTCATCGGTTCGGCACTGTCGCTGGACGCGGTGCTCGTCGAACTCGTGGTCGTCGGAGCCCCGTTCGTGGTGGTGGTCTGCGCGCTCTTCGGTCCCGCGTACGCCCTGTTCATCATGGGCGCGGCCATGCTGACCAACGCGGTGCTGCTGTGGCCGAAGCCGAAACCGGTCTCCGAGGCCGGACCGCAGGCCGCCGCGAAGGATGCGGACAAGGCGGACACGGAAGACGGGATCGCGCCGGACGTGCCGGAGTCGGCCGGTGTCTGGCGCAATCCGGCCTTCCTGTTCTGGGCGCTGGTGACAATGGCGTTCGGTCACTTCCTGGGTACCGCCGAAGTGGGCGCGCTGCCCCGGGTGGCGCTCGGCGGCGGGGGCACGACCGAAGCCGCGATCCTCACCGGGGTGCTCGGCGCGTCCAGTGCCGCAGCGGGCCTGGTGTACGCCTGGTACGTGACCCGGATCCGTCTCTCGCTCACGATGCGCGCCGTCGTCCTGTTGCTGACGATGACAGGGGGTTCCCTGGTGATCGCCGGGGCCTCAGGCTGGTGGGCGCTGGTTGGGGCCTTCGCCATGCTGGGGCTGTGCGCCGCGCCGCTGAACTCCGTGATGACCGAGGCACCGGGCTATGTGGTCCCGCGGTCCCGGATGTCGGAGGCCTTCAGCGTGCTCGTCGCCACGCAGAGCATCGGGTACTCGTTCGCCGGCGGGCTCCTCGCCGTGGTGAGTGTCCACCACATGCTGTTGCTCGGCCCGGTGACCGCGGTCGTCGCGCTGTTCGCCGCCGTGGTTTTGCGTCCCGCACGGGCCTCGGCCGCGCTCGGCGCCGCCGCTCGGTAGTCGCGCCCACGACGAAGCCGGTGGTCCGTCCCGCACGGGAGGGACCACCGGCTTCGTCACGTCGTGGCGGTTCAGCCTGGTGGCCGAAGGGTCGGACGGGTGTTCGCGTAGCTGTGACCCAGCAGGACCGCCTCGGTGCGGGTGCGCAGGTTGAGTTTGGTGAGGATGTGGTAGACGTGGCTGCGGACGGTGGCCTCCTGGACGTGGAGCCGATGAGCGATCACCGTGTTGGTGACGCCGTGGCCCAACGCCTCCAACACCTCCAACTCCCGCTCCGTCAGCACGTCTTCGACCTGCGGCAGGGAGAGATGCTCACGCCGCAATCCGTCCGCTGTCCAGCCGACCAGGACCTCTGCGATCGAGGCGGACAGATAGGTTCGCCCTTCGTGGGCCTCCAGGACGGCGGTACCCAGGTCCCTCTGGCTGGTGTTGCGGTCCACGAAGCCGCGGACCGCATACTTCACCGCCCTGCGCAGGGTGACGGCGTCGTCGGGCTGCATGAGGATCACCAGAGCCGGACTCGCACCGGGCAGGAACTGTTCCGTGAGCGACGCCCCGGATCTGTCCTGTAGGCAGTCGGCCCCGATGAGCAGCACGTCGGGCCGTGCTCGCAGGGGCTGCGCGAAGGCCTGTCTCACCGAGGCAAAATCGGCGGTGATCTCGATCCGTGAGAAGGAATCGAGGATGGCCCGGATCCCGGCACGCAGAATCGGATCTTCGTCGAGGACGACCAGGTGGACGGGCCGGTCCGTCGCGCGGGGCGCGCGGCCGGCGGGGAGCAGTGCGGTCTGGCCCTCCGTCAGGGTCACGTTTCGCTCCTTGGGACGAGTGGGCGGACGGGGCGGCTCTGACTCGGCTCCAACCGGTCCGGCCTCAGAGCGAGCTGACAACGTTATCCAAGGTCACAGCGCGTTCGCCGGGAGCATGGAGCGCTGCGACCCCTCCCATGCTGTCCCAGCCGATACCGTCATCGGCTAAAGCCACTGAAGCCGTTTCTCCGGCGGTAGACAGAGAAGCGACGGCGAGAATGACGGTGGCCACAAGGCCTGCGATCTTGGGCATGGGGAGTACTCCTCGTCGATGACGCAACATGCGTTCAGTTGAATTCCCGGACAAAAGATCCCGAACTCCGGGTAGGTGGAGGATCAATCCATCCAGTGCGGCGGTCGCCTGCGATCAGCAGTCTGCTCGAAGGTCCCGCGTCGACGGAACACCCCCTCGGTGGCACCTACATGCCCGGCACCTAGGTGCCACATCCCTGGTCAACCGAGGCGGCCACCCGACACGTGGTTGATGAAGGGCCAACCGGCTGGCAGAATCGGCGCGTTGACTGCGAGGCGGGTGAGGCCATCGAACAGGAGTAAAAACGCGCGGTGACGATGTTAAGCGTTCTGGGGCTCAGCCCTGAAGCCGAAATAGTGTACACGGCCCTGACCAAAAAGTCTCAGTCCCGCCCCATGGAAATCCAGGAAGAAACAGGTCTCGCAGCGGAAGAAATAGCGACCGCTCTTGAAGAACTCACCGAGTTGTCTCTTGTCCGCCGCTCCAGAGAAGACCCCGAGTCCGTCCGCGCGGTAAGTCTCCCTGTCGCCCTCACAACGCTGCTGCGCAGCCAGGAGGTCGCGCTGTCCCGGCAGGTGAAGGAACTGACCGCCAAGAGGGCCGCCGTGGCGGAGGCCGCCTCGACGCTCAGCCTCCTGCACGACGGCACGGAACGGCTGATCGGCATCGATGCCATCGAGGCACGACTCGAAACGCTCGCGCAGGAGGTGGAGTACGAATGCCTCGCGGTGCTTCCCGGCGGGGCCCAGTCACAGGCAAGTCTCGACGCATCTCGGCCACTCGACGAAGAAGCGCTGAAACGCGGAGTCGCACTCCTGAACCTCTACCAGGACACCATGCGCCATGACGAAGCAACCCGCGCCTATGCCGAGTGGCTCACCGAACGGAACGGTCAGGTGCGCACCACTGCCGTGCCCCCGCCCCGCATGCTCATCTTCGACCGCAAAGTGGCCGTCGTCCCCATCGACCCGGACAACTCGCGGGCCGGCGCGCTCATCACCCGCGAGCCCGGGATCGTCGCCACGCTGGTCGCCACCTACGAACAGGCCTGGTTCGGTGCGGTCCCCTACGCGAGGGACCAGTCCATGCATCGGGACCACGGCCTGACCGGAGCGCAGCGCAAGCTGCTGACCCTGCTGGCCCAGGGCATGACGGACGAGGCCGCCGCGAAACGACTGGGCATCGGACTGCGCACTGTCCGCCGCCAGATGTCCGCCATCATGGAACGCCTCGGCGCACAGAGCCGGTTCGAGGCGGGCGTGAAGGCCGCACAGTACGGCTGGCTCTGAACTCCCACCTTTCCGCACCCACCGTCCGACTCCTGATACCTGACTTCCGTGTGCACAGCCCGGCGGCCCCCGTCCCGGCTGTCACGGAGGAACAGCCACGAAGATACGGACCGGTGCGAGGGAGGACGACCTCAGATTCACTGAGACGGCATCAACGTTTCGTTGACGCGCGGCGGCTGAGTCACGCCCGCCCGCCCGTCGGGGCCGGCCTCGTCACCGAACAGCACCGGCGAGCGCCCAACTCACCGGCCACGACGACACGCTCCCTCATAGGCCACTGGAGTCCTCGCTGCACAGTGCGTGGTCGATCAGACAGCCTCATCGAGCTGGACTTGTCCATCCGGGTGACGGTGCCCGGCCCGCGCGCCCCGCAAGGGAGGCAGCCGCAGCTCCGGCGTGGCACCCGAGACGTCGGACCCTCGGCGCTGCTGTGGTCCAGATATGTCGCCAAAGTCCAACACCCACAGTTCGCCGACTCGACGCACCATCGGCGACTCCGTCATGGAGCCGGGCCGGTTTGTCCCGGTTCGATGAGGACATCCTAAGAACCCACGGCGTGACGCACCTGGTGATCGCCTACAACAGCAACGACTGGAGCCTTCCCGGCAGAGTGACGCCGCTGGACGAGATGCCGACCCTCGCCCAGCTGATCGATGGTTACCCAGAGCTCATCGACCGGGGCCGGACGGCAGGGCTCACCGTGCTCCTCGCCACCGTCACACCGCATGCCCCGGATCTCGCGGGCGACCTCGGCCGAGAGGACTTCCGCCTTGCGGTCAACGAAAGGATCCGCACATCTGGGCACGAATTCGTCGACTTCGACGCAGCGATCCGCTCCGAAGCCGCCCCTTCGCTTCTCGAAGACAAATACGCCGCCCCCGACCACACCCATCCCAATGTCAACGGGTCGAAGCGCCTCGCACAGGTGATGGCTGAAGCTCTGACCCGGTCGCAGCTCCAGCCTGCAGATCCTTCAGGACGAGGCCAGCAGGATCACCGACTGATGAACGAGTCGAGTTGCTGTCGTCATCGACGAAGCCGGACGCCTTGTCCCGACCGCGCTCGAACTCCTCCAAGATCTCCGCACGGGAGCGGCCCCCGAGCCGCACACCCACAGGCCCTGGGTTATTTCCCGCTGCACATTCGGACAGGCGGACACAGGTTCGCAGTTCTCATAGACGATCCTTTGCCGGAGCATGATCGGCAACAGGCCCCGTACCCTCGTTGACCTTGTTTCGGTTCTCAGAGAGAAATAAGCGAGTCTTCTAACCGTTTTGATTTAGGAATTTCGTGTGGGTTTGGTGGGTTTCAGCTAGTCGGTGGGCTTGGCCGTAGTGCGCTTGAGCGGTGAGTGAGTACAAGCCGGACAAGACCGATCTGACCGAGCCGTGATCAAGCCGCTTATCGCGGCGCGGAAGGTACGACATCCGTCGGTTTCCGGCCATCAGGGGCGTTACGAGATGCGCGAGATCGCCAACGCGCTGCGGTACCAGAACCGGACTGGCTCCGCGGCTCCGTTCGAGTACTGCGGTCAGGACTGGTCGCCCACGAGAGCGATGGCGCGCGTCTCGGGAACTCCCAGCATCAGCAGGCTTGTGATCGTCGCCGCCCGGGCGCCGGAGCTCCCGTTCGACAGGTTGCTGTCCGCGATGGCGAACACGACGCCGTAGGCGACCTGGCTCAGGATGCCCGCCGGCAGGTGCTGTGCGAACGCCTCGGTGTCCTGGCCTCGTTTCACGAGGTCGGCGAGGAGCTCATCGACTGGCCCGAGCAGGCCGTGGATCGCCTCGCCGTACTCGCCTCGGCGCAGCGCCAGCAGCACTCGGTACCGGTGCGCCACCGGCCAGAGGCGGGCAATGAATTCGACCCATGTCGCGTCCGCTTCCGCGTCGGAGGCGTTGACTTCGGTGAGCACGGCTGCCATCTCGGCGACGGCCCGTTCCGTGAGTGTCCGGACCAGGTCGAGGCGCGAGGGGAAGTGGTCATAGACCGTGCGACGGACGACGCCGGCAGCGGAGGCGATGTCGCCCATTCCGGCGTCGGGGTTCTCTCCCAGCACATCGAGGGCGACGTCGAGGATGCGATCGCGCGTCTCGTTCATCGAGCGCAAACGGGAGGACTTGGTGGACACGGCATCAGTATTGCACACAGGTGTACAGTGAGATTCGCTGTACACCCGTGTGCAGCGAAGAGTTGCGCTGCGCTTCGAAGCTCACGAGAAGAGAAGAAGGCCATGACCGCACCGACGCCCCCCACCTCGACCCTCGTCCGCCCGTTCACCGTCTCGATCCCGGAATCGGAGATCGACGACCTCAAGCAGCGCCTGTCCACAACTCGATGGCCGGATCCGGAAACGGTGGGCGACTGGTCGCAAGGGGTTCGCGTAGAGAACACCAGGTCTCTGGTCGACTACTGGGTGCGCGGCTACGACTGGCGGCGCTTCGAGTCCGACCTGAATCGCTTCCCCCAATTCCTGACCGAGATTGACGGGCTGGACATCCACTTCATCCACGTCAGATCCAAGAATCCCCACGCGATGCCGCTGATCCTTACGCACGGATGGCCCGGCTCGATCGTCGACTTCCTGAAGCTGATCGGCCCGCTGACCGATCCGGTTTCGTACGGAGGAGACGCCACCGATTCATTCGACGTCGTCGTCCCGTCGCTCCCCGGGTTCGGGTTCTCCCAAAAGCCCACCGAGACCGGGTGGAATGTATCGCGCATCGCCGGCGCATGGGCGGAGCTGATGAAGCGACTCGGCTACGCGAGATGGGCCGCACAAGGCGGCGACTGGGGTGCCGTCGTCACCACCGCCCTCGGGGCCATGCAACCTGAGGGGCTTCTCGGAATCCATCTGAACACCCAGTACGCCTTTCCCGCACAGATACCCGACACCCTGTCGCCCGAACAGCGCGACGCCGTGAAGACCCTCGCCCTCTACACCGGCGAACTCGGTGGGTCTAACCACCTCCAGGGCACGAAACCGGAGACCGTCGGATTCGCCCTGGCGGACTCTCCCGCCGGCCAGGCAGCCTGGATCTACGAGAAGTTCCAGTCCAAGACCGACAACCACGGGCTCGCCGAGGACGCTCTCAGCATCGACGACATCCTCGATGCGATATCCCTCTACTGGTTCACCAACAGCGCAGCGTCGTCCGGTCGCATCTACTGGGAGAACAAGTCGCTCACCTTCGCCGGCCCGAAGGTGACGCTTCCGGTCGCGGTGACCGTCTTCCCGAAGGACATCCCACGCGTGCCACGTAGCTGGATCGCAGACACCTACAGCAATCTCGTCCACTACGGCGAGGCCGACAAGGGCGGGCACTTCGCAGCCTTGGAACAGCCGGAGATCCTTGTCAGCGAAATCCGCACCGGCCTGCGCACCCTTCGGCGGTGATGACTCCCTTGCCGTGCAGCTCGATCGCTTCGGCGGTCCGACCGTACTGGGTCTCGCCCCACGGTTCGCGGCGCGGCGGGATCATCGCCCACAGCGACTCCGGGGTTGTGCGCCAGGGTGTCGCTGCTGTCGTACGCCTGCACGTCAGAGGTGGTCACGGGCGGCAGGTTGTACTTGGCGGGGACCCCGGTTGACCGCCTCTGGCGCCAGCACCGCGGTCGGGACCTGGTCGGCGGACGGCGAGTTGTGAAAGGCGGCCCGGTACTCCGCCGTCGAGCCGAGCAGCGACAGCGCCTTCTCCGAGCTGATGACCCTCTCGGGGCGGGGTGCGCCGATGCTCTTGAGGTACTGGATCCACGCCAGCTCGTCGGTGACCGGGGTGGCCGCATCCGACTGGGACCACGGCACCGCGACCGTCGGACGGTTGGCGGCCGGCCCCTTCCAGTCGACGTCGACTCCGGGCAGGGACTCCGCACCGGTGGACAGCATCTGCCCGGCGGCGATCTCCATGGCGGCCTTCGTGGCCTCCACGTGCTGTTCGAGGTCGTCGTTGAGACTCACTCCACGAGTGCGTGCGGCAGGTCGACTGGGGCAGGATACGGGACGAACACGGTTCCTGAGCTGGAGAGTTGAGACCTAGACACCTCTCTCAACGGCACGGGGACTCTGTCCGTTGCTTACGGTCCCGCCGTCACCCATCCGGGCACCACTCTGAAAACCCTCACTACTGCTATTCCGCCGACCGCACCCTGGCCCGCCACCACGTGCCGCGCCTACGCGGCCTCGGCACACCCGCCGGGCACGCCCAACTCGCCCACCATGTCCTGCCGTTCGCCCTCAAAACCTGGGCCGACCTGCCGTGTAGAAGGTCGCGGTGCAGATCCAACCCGTGGCGCGGTCGCAGCACACAGGTCTCGGCGCTCTCACGGATGGCACCGCTGGCAAGCGGATCGGGATCGTAGCGGAAGGCGGGGAGTTCGGAGGGCACCGATGCAGTCTGTTCGCGGAGCAGCCTCCCGATCAAGCAGTTTCAGCACCGGCGAGACACCAGCGGGCTCCAATGAGATCAAGGGCCAAGGCCCCGGAAGCTCGACCGCGAGACGGGGCTTCCTTCGCCGTGCATCGGCGAGGTCCGTGCCGCGGCGGGACGCGAGCCCGGGGTACGGCGGGAGGACATCGACACCGAACTGCTCCAGGCACAGGTGGAGGTCGCCACGCCGGTGTGTTCCGACCTCGCGGAGGTCACCGCGCACCTCACCCGGTTCCGGCGCGCGGTGGGTGGCGCCGCTCGCAGCGCAGACTGCCGGCTCGCGGCGACCGGCGGCGCGCCGCTGGCCGGTGCGTCGACAGTGCCTGTCACCGCGCAGCAGCGCTACCGGACCATGCGGGCCGAGGCCGCGCGGCTGGTCGACGAGCAGCTGATCTGCGGCATGCACGTCCATGTCGCCGTGCCCGACCGTCAGGCCGGTGCCGCCGCACTGGGCCGGCTGCGACCCTGGCTGCCGGTGCTGGTGGCCATGGGCGCCAACTCCCCGTTCTGGGAAGGATGGGACACCGGTTTGCGGACCAGGCACCGCCGTGGTCGACGAAGTAGTCCGCCTGGGCGGTGCCGCTGCCGGAATCCGGCGTGGCGCAGTGGTAGGTCCCGCGGACCATATCGACGTCGTACGCGGCTTCGTAACGCCCGCCGAAGTAGGGGTTACGGTAGGACGTGCCTTCCGTGGCCTTCGTGTAGGCCCATCGGATGCCGCTGCTCCACAGCGCGGACCAGGCCACGTCACGCTGGTAGCTGGAGACGTCGGCGCCCTCGGTCTGCCCGGCCCGTGCGGCCGGGGGGACCGCATCGGGCGTTCCGGTGATTCCGTCGTGGGCCATTATGCCGATGCACATGTACGCGCTGCCGCGCACGGGTGCGTGTTCCGTCGCCGCGATCGCAGTGGGCATGGCGGGCAGTCCCCGCCGCGATCAGGAGGATGCCGGACCAGACCACGGCCAGACGCAGGCGCGGACGGCCGTACCGGGATGATGTGGATCATCGCATGGCATCCATCTGATCCTCGGTGGCGCCGAGTCGCACATCATGTACCGCCAATGACGCCGCCCCCGGGCACGGCAGCGTCCGGCCGGGGCCGACGAGGAGGGAGCCGAGGGGCAGTAGCACCCGGATGTCTGTGTGGACGTTCGGGCCGTTGACCACCGGGCGCGAAGAGTGAACCGCCGCTCCGCCGCACCTCTGTGCGGCACCGTTCGCGGCCACCTGCCCCGGACCGGCCGCGGTGCTCGGAGGGGAACGGTCAGTCGCGGGCCGGCGGTGTGTAGAAGTCGCCGACGGACGTCCACACGCCGTTCTTCACGACCACGCGCTGCACACTGCGCGTGCCGAGGTGATCGCTCGCGCTGAACTTCATCACCGGCGACACCCCGGGATCCACCGACGACGCCTTCTCGTACGCCGCGATGATGGCCTTGGAGGTGACGGGCCCCTTGATGGTCTTCGCGATCTCCGCGAAGACCTTCGCGTTGCTCCAGCCCCACAGCGCGAGGAACCCGGCGTCCTGACCGGGCTCGTACTTGCCCATCGCGGTCCGGAACTCCTGCACCGCGGGGTCGTTGTCGGAGGGTGCCTTCACGAGTTGTACGGCCTTGAGTCCCTCGGCGGCGTCCTTGGCCAGCGCGACGGTCGATTCGGCGGCCACCGGCGCGTAGGCGTAGGTGGGCAGGGACAGGCCCTGGAGCTTGGCCTCCTTGAGGAAGGCGGCGGCCTCGGGCGAGGTGAGGATCAGGACCACCGCCTGGGTCTTCGCGGCCTTCACCTTGCTGATCACGGGGGTGTAGTCGGTGGTCTGGTACTTGACCGGCAGCCGGTCGACCTCGACCGAGGGGGCGAGCTTCTTCGCGACGGGCTCCACCTGTTTGGCCACGTTCACGAACGCGGCCGGGTCGCTGTGGACCACGAGGATCTTCTTCGCGCCGTCCTGCACCGCCCACGCGGCGATCGCCGCCGCCTGGTCCTCGTAGAGGGTCTGGGTGCCGAACAGCCCGGAGCGCGGTGGCTTGTACCAGGTTTCCGTGCCGCCGACCTCGTTGAGGACCGGCACCTTGGACTGGTTGAGGACGAACGGGAAGGCCGCCTCCGCCTGGGAGGTGCCGTTCGCGTTGACGATGGCGACGACCTTGTCCTGGCCGACCAGTTCGCGCGCGATCTGCACGGTCTGCTGCGGATCGGCCGCGTTGTCCTTGACGGTCCACGTGATCTTGCGGCCGTTGATGCCGCCCTGGGCGTTGACCATCTTGAAGTACGCGTCGGCGCCCGCCTTTTCACCGACGCCGTATGTCGCGGTCGCGCCGCTGAGAGGGAGCCACGCCCCGATGTGGATCCCGGAGGAGCTGCCACCGGCAGTCGCGGAGTCCTGGCCGGCGCAGGCGTTGGCGGTGAGTACCACCGCGGCCATGACGGCCATCGCGCCCGTGGCGCGGCGGATTTTTCTCTTGGTCCGGAACACGGTCCACCTCGTTCAGTGCGGGTTTCGCTACGGAGTTCGGTTCGAGCTGTCAATTCACCGGGGAGGTACGGGTGTTGGGCACCGCAGCCGGGGCGGCCGGGGGCCGGCCGCCGCTGAAGTACGCCGATTCCGCCAGGGCCGCGAACTCCGGGTCGCCGGGCCGCCCCTGTGCCGCGACGACGCCTTCGTGCAGTACGGCCACCTCGTGGCACACGGACAGGGCGCGGCTGAGGAGTTGTTCGAGCAGGACGACGGTCAGACCTTCGTGGGCCAGGCGGGTCAGCCGGTCGTAGACCTCGTCGACCAGGGCGGGGGCCAGTCCGAGTGCGGGTTCGTCGACGATCAGGACGTCCGGCGCGACGATCAGGGCCCGGGCGATGGCGAGCATCTGCTGCTCTCCTCCCGAGAGTCCACCGGCGGCGGCCGACATCCGGTCACGCAGCCGCGATGGCAGCCACTGGACGGTCTCCTCCATCCGCTCGCGCAGCGGCGCACCGGTGATGCCCGCCGCGTACGCCGCGACTTCGAGGTTCTCGCGCAGGGACAGCGTCTTGAACAGGGCCCGGCCTTCGGGTGCCAGGCTGGTGCGCACGCCACCGCCCAACTCCCGCCCTCCACGGGCCGGTTCGAGCGATCCGTGCAGGATGCCGGCGAGCGTGCTCTTGCCCGCTCCGTTGGCTCCGGCGATGCCCAGCACCACGCCCTGGCGGACATCGAGGTCGACGTCCTGGAGTGCGACGACCCCGCCGTAGGTGTGGCCGACCCCGTGCAGGCGGATCATGCTCCTTTCACCCATGTGTTCGGGCGGCCGGGTCCTGCCGTCGACCGTTCCCAGGTACGACGACCGCACCTTCGGGTCCTGGAGCACGGTGTCCGGGGTGCCCTCGCCGATCGTGCGCCCGAAGTCGAAGGCGAGCACCCGGTGAGCGACGGAGAACAGGTCGTCGAGGACGTGGTCGATGACCACCACGGCGGTGCCGTCGGCGTGCAGCCGCCTGATGTGCCCTGCCAGCAGCGCCCGTTCGTCCGCGTCGAGACCGCCGAACGGCTCGTCGAGGATCAGCAGTTTCGGTTTCTCGGCCATCGCGCGCGCCAGGTCGAGGCGCTTCTGGAGGCCGAACGGCATTTCTCCAGGGCGCCGTTGGGCCACTTCCGCGAGACCGACGGAGCGCAGCAGCCGCGTGACATCGGCCCGGTGCCCGGCCGTGATCCGGCGCCGGGTGCACAACACATTCTCCTCGACGGTGAGTTCCGAGAACACTTCCGCGTGCTGGAACGTACGGCCGATGCCCAGCCGCCGCCGCGCGGTCGCCCTGGCTCCCAGCAGCGGTTGCCCGTCGAAGTCGGCTGTGCCGCTCACCCGGCCGTTGCCGGTCAGCCCGGAGAGGGCGTTCAACAGGGTTGTCTTTCCGGCACCGTTGGGACCGATGACGGCCAGGATCTCGTTCTGACGGATCGCCAGGGAGGCGTCCTCCAGGGCTTTGAGCCCGCCGTACGAGACCGAGACGTGCTCCAGGCGCAGCAGTTCGGGGCCGTCGCCGACCGCCTCGGACCGGGGTTGCGGAGACGGGGGGTCCGCCGACTCCTGCGCCGGTGAGGTGCGTTGAGCGCTCGGTCGGCGCAGGACGCGGCCGGCGAGCCGGCCGAGGAACGGCACGACTCCGCCCGGCAGGAAGAGCAGCACCGCGATCAGCACGAGGCCCTGCACGACCGGCTGGGGCAGTCCCACGGCGGAGGAGAGCGAGGGGTTCCAGGTCAGGTAGATGCCGCCGGCCACGGCGCCGACGATGGTGCCGACCCCGCCGAGCACGCAGGCCGCGATCAGCGAGATGCCGAACGCCAGCGAGAACGGATCCGGGCTCACGAAACCCGTGAGCAGTCCGAGCAGTACGCCCGCGAAGCAGGTGCAGGCCCCGCTCACCGCGAACGACAGTGCCGACTGGGCCTCCGGGGCGATGCCGATCGTACGGGCCGCCAGGGGATGCGACTTGGCGGCCACCAGGCGCATCCGCAGCCCGGAGGCGGCGGCCGGCACGGCCAGTGCGAGGACGACGGCCGCGGCACCGACCGCGAGGTACTGGGTCTCGGTGCCGCCGCCCGCGAGGGTGCCGAAGCCGAGTGCGCTGCGCAGCTGGACCACGGGCACCCCCTGGTCGCCGCCGGTCACGCTGCTCCAGCGGTTGATCAGCTCCAGGGTCACCGTGGTGAACGCGAGGGTCAGCAGGGCGATGTAGAGGACCGAGAACCTGGCACCCGCGTATCCGAGGAACGCGCCCAGGGCGGCACCGGCGGCGATCGCGCCGAGGACCACCGTCTCCAGCGACCAGCCGTGACCGCTGCCGTACGCGGCGAAGTAGGCGCCGATGGCGAAGAACGCGGGGTGGCCCACCGACCAGATGCCGGACCAGCCGGCGAGCAGGCCGACCGACAGGATGACGATCGTGTACACGGCCGCGAGCCCGACCGAGTACATCTGGTACGCGGGGATCGCGCCGGAGGCCATGAACGCCATGAGGACCGCGCCGGCCGCCGGGCCCAGGGCGGCCCGTGCCAGGAGGGAACGGTTGAAGACCATGGATGCGACCCCTCAGACCCGTTGGAAGGTGCGGGTGCCGAACATGCCCTGCGGGCGGATCAGCAGCACCAGCACGGTGAAGGAGAAGACGAACGTGTCCCGGAAGCTGGCGGAGACGTAGTTCGCCGCCAGGTTGTCCAGGACGCCGATGGTCAGCCCGCCGAGGACTGCGCCGTACATGCTGGTCAGGCCGCCCAGGAAGATGCCGGCGAAGGACCGGAAGAGCGGCGCGACCAGTGCGGTGGGCACCAGGCCGGACCGGGGCGCGTAGAGGCAGGCGGCGAGTGCGGCGAGGCCCAGGCCCAGCGCCCAGGAGATACGGGCCAGCCGCTGCGAACTCAGGCCGATCACGCGCGCGGTCTCCGCCGACTCGGCCGCGGCGCGCATGGCCGAGCCGAGCGTGGTGCGGGCGAAGAGGTAGCCGACCAGTGCCATCGCCAGGGCGGCGACGCCGATCGTCAGCAGGCTCTGGGTCGGTACCGCGGCCCCCGACCAGCGCACCGTCCCGTCGACCAGGCTGGGGAAGGACTTGGGCTGGTCACCCCAGATCGATCCGGCCACGTTCTCCGCGATCAGGGACACGCCCATCGTGACGACGAGCGCGGAGAACAACTGGCCCTGCCCCAGTGGCCGGATCACCGTCTCGCGGACGAGCAGGCCCGCCACCACCGTGATCACGACGGCGGCGAGGACGCCGAGGATCGTGGCCACACCGCGGTCGTGCAGCGAGAGCGCCACGTACAGGCCCAGGGTCGCGAGCGACGCCATCGCGAAGTTCACGACGTCCGTGGCCCGGTAGATGATGACCAGCCCGAGACCCATGAGGCCGTAGACGGCTCCACTGGCCACACCGCTCACCAGGACAAGCAGGAACTGACTCACAGTCCCTCCCTCGGGGAAGAGCGCGTTCGCGCCACATGTGCGAGAAGCATGATCACCTCACGGGCCATTGAGCTAAAGTGAACTCACTTCAGTAAGCTAGGCACTGTCGCGCGGAGGGGCAAGCCTCGTGCACAGGATTTGCGCCGGGCGGGCTGGACGGACCGGGCGGGCTCAGTGCCCGGTGGCCGACGGTGTCCCGGCGACCGCGGTGCGTGCCGCCGCCAGGCCGAAGACCAGTGCGGGGGCGAGACCGCCCGCGTAGGCACGCCGGTACAGGCCGCCTGCGTCGGCGCCTGCCGCCAGCAGACCCGGGACCGGCACCCGTCCGTCCGAGGCCGCGGACAGCGCGTGGGCGCCGGCGTCGATCAGCAGGCCGCCGAAGGTGAACGTGATCGCCGGGACCGCTTCGACGACGTAGAACGGCGGCTCGTCGAGCGGCCGTCGGTCGAGGAGGCGGCCTGGCCCCGGACCGCCGCCAGTGCTCATGACGGCGTTGAACTCCTCGATCCGGTCACGGATCACGGTCCCGGGATACCCCCACTCCTCGGGCATCGACGCGAAGTCATCCAGACTGTCCGCCACAGCGCTGCGAGCACCGGCGCGGTGGCAGAGCTGGAACTTGTCCACTCCGGGGATGCCCTCGACGTACGAGGCGCTGATCCACTCCCGGTGCACGCGCGCGTCGGCCACCAACAGGCCGCGCGCTTCCGGTCGTTCGAGCAGCACCATGGCGGTGAGATGGTCCCCGACCGTCTCGTCGACGAAGCGCTCACCGCCCGTGTCGAACAGCAGGGCGTGCTCGCTGTAGTAGAGCGCCAGGTCCACGAAGTGCGCCGGGTCGGCCAGCGAGACGCCGGCCGGCACGAGGTGGCCGTAGAACCCCGCGTCCTTCTTGCCGAACGCCGCGCCCGCGCGCTGCCCGAGAGCCAGCCCGTCGCCCCGGCTGTCCGGGTTGGCCCGCAGCCCGATGTCGGCGGCCCGGGAGTGGATGTGTTCGGCGCGCAGGCCCGGATCGCCCTGGAAACCGCCGGTCGCGATGAGCGTCCAGGTGGCCTCGATACGGCGCGGAGAACCGTCTGCCAGCAGGAGGTCCGCTCCCCTGACCACTCCGTTCTCCGTCACGAGGGACTTGGTCCAGGTGCCGGTCAGGACTTCCTGGCCCCGGTCGCGGATCAGTCGCTCGCACGTGTCGAGGTAGTGGTTCGTGTCGAGCTGATGGCCCCGGCCGAAGCCGAGCACGGGCACCGGCGGGCGGCAGTCCACGCCGAGCGACCGGATCCAGGCCACGCCGTCAGGGAACCCGTCCAGCAGGGCGACGGCCAGTTCCGGGTCGCCGTCCGGATTGACCCGGCGCATCTCCTCGATGGTCGGGGTCGTCCACACGAAACCGGCGAAGCGGGCGGAACCGCCGGTGCGTTCCGCCTTCTCCACCAGCACCACCGAGCCGCCCTCGGCGGCCACCCGGGCGGCGGCCGAGAGACCTGCCATGCCACCTCCGATCACCAGCAGATCCACTGTCTCCGCATCCATAGCGGGTCCCACCGCCTCTGTGTCGCCGACTGGAACGTGACGCTAATTGAACTCACTTCTGGAGTCGAGAGGGTGGACGACGGAGGATGTGGCGGTACGGTTTTCGGCCGCGCGAGCCGTCAGTCCGGTACGAGGACCGCGCGTCCCCGTACCTCGCCGGAGCGAAGCCTCTCGATCGCCTCCGCAGCGCACGACAGCGCGAACCGCTCGACGCCGACCTTCAGCGCGCCCTCCCGTGCGAGGGCGGCGACCGCCTCCAGTTCGGGCAGCGTCCCCCAGAACGGCAGCGAGACACGCGTTCCTGGAGGGAGTGCGCCGGGTTTGCGTACGGCCACCTCCCCGCCCCCGCTGCCGACGACCGCGAGCTCTCCACCCGCCCGCAGCACCGCCACCGCAAGCCCCAGACTGGACCCGCTGCCGACGAAGTCGAGCACCGCCGCCGCCCCGACACCGCCCGTCCGGTCCCGCAGCACCCGTGCGGTGTCGGGTCGCAGCAGCGTGGCGAAGTGCGCGCCGCACTCGTCGGCGAGGGCGAGCGCCTCCTCTCGTACATCCACGGCCAGGATCCGCGCGGTCGTCGTGGCGCGCAGGATCTGGACGGCCAGGTGCCCCAGGCCGCCGACGCCGAGGACCACCGCATGGGCGCCCACGCCGTCGCCGAGGACGTGCCGGACCATGGCCACGGCGTGGTGAGCGGTGAGGCCGGCGTCCGACAGGGGCGCCGCCTGGACGGCGTCCAGGTCGCCCACCGGGACGAGCAACCGCCCGGACGGCACGAGCAGGAAGTCCGCCATTCCGCCGTCCCGCCCGAGCCCAACACCGGTGCCGACACGCCCTGCGTCCAGAGCGGCCCGCCGATCGCAGTAGTTCTCCGCCCCGGCCGCACACCGGGCGCAACTCCCGCAGCCCCAGGGGCCGTAGACGATCACGCGCTCGCCGACCGCCGGTCCCGTCGCCAGTGGGCCGCGTCGCAGCACCCTGCCCGCGACCTCGTGTCCCAGCGTGAACGGGAGCCGGTAGGGGAGGTCTCCCGGTCGGGAGTCGATGACATGGAGGTCCGACCGGCAGAGGCCGACCGCCTCCACCTGGATCAGGACCTCCTCGTCCGTGGGGGTGGGCTGCGCCACCTCGGTGAGGACCGGTGGGCCGCCCCAGCGGGTCAGCCGGACCGCTCGCGCGCTCTTCCTGCCTGTTGACATACGTGCGAAGGTAACAAACATGAAGTCAGTTCAGGAGATGGACATAGGGTGGTGACTGTGCATGAGCGGTGAGCGTGCGGGACGCTTCGACGGGCGGATCGCGCTCGTCACGGGCGCGGGTTCCGGCATCGGCGCGGCGGTCGCCCGGCGACTCGCCGCGCAGGGTGCCGACGTCCTCGTCACGGATGTCGACGGCCCGGCGGCGGAGTCCGTTACAAAGGGTCTGCCGCGAGCACACCCTCTCACCCTCGACGTGGCCGAACCGGCGCAGGTCGACGGGGCTTTCGAGGAGGTCGTACGGCGGCACGGGCGGCTCGACATCGTGGTGCACGCGGCCGGAGTCGACGACCCCGTGGCCAAGGAGTGGATCGCGGAGGCACTGGTCGCGAAGCGGTCGCCCGAGGTCACGGCGCGGCTCGGCGACGACGCGTGGCGGCGCGTCATGCGCGTCAACCTGGACGGCACGTTTCACGTTCTGCGTGCGGCACTGAGAGTCATGGCGCCGCGCCGGTCCGGGGCCGTCGTGACGGTCGGTTCGTCCTCGGCCTTCGACACCCAGGCCGGCTATCCGCACTACGCGGCCTCGAAAGCCGGCGCGCACGCGGTGAGCCAGTCGGTCGCCAAGGAGGCGTTCGCGTTCGGCGTTCGGGTCAACACGGTGGCGCCGGGCCCGACGGAGACGGGGATGGCAGCACGGACGCCTGCGGCGCTTCGGCGGGGGTTCACCGAGCCCGGGGTGCGTGCGTATGCGACGCCGGAGGAGATCGCCGACGCCGCTCTGTTTCTGGTGAGCGAGGAGGCGGCGAATCTGGTGGGGGCGGTGGTGCTTGCGAACGGTGGGCGGTTCACGGTGTGAGGGCTCAACCCGTAGGGGTCTGGAGCGAGTTGTTCGTGGCTGGTCGCGCCCACACGGCGGAGCCGCCCGATGGCACAGCCCCGTGCCCCTCAGGTGGGCCTCGTCGAGGGAGGTTTGGATGTTTCGGCTTGATGTCGGTCCCGAAGCGCTGCTGGAGACTGACGAGCAACGGCAACTGCGTGCAGGTCTACGGGACTTGCTCAGCGAATCCTGTGGGCCCGGGGATGTTCGCGCCCAAGGCGACAGCCCGCGGGGATTTGACCGGGCGCTCTGGGAGCGGCTCGCCGGGGAGATCGGGGTGCATGGGCTGGCGTTGCCCGAGGAGTATGGCGGCGCGGGATACACGTACGCCGAACTTGCCGTTGCTCTGGAGGAGTTGGGGCGGGTTCTGTGTCCCGCTCCCCTGCTCACCACCGTTGTGCTCGCCGGGCACGCGCTGCTGGTGAGCGGTGATCGGCGGGCCTGTGCGCGGTGGTTGCCGGGCATCGCCTCCGGTACGGTCACGGCGACGGTCGCCGGATTCCTGCACGCCGCCGAGGTCACCGCCGAGCGTGGCCCCGACGGCTGGGTGCTGCGCGGCGAGGCCGACTTCGTACCCGACGGAGCCGGCGCCGATCTGCTGCTGGTCCTGGCCCGCGCACCTGACGGAGAGCGGTTGTTCGCCTGCGAGCCGGACGGTGCGGCCTGCGAGCGTACGGCTCGTCGGGTCCTCGACCCCACCCGCCGACAGGCCCGCGTCCGCTTCCGGGGAGCACGGGCCGAGCCCCTCGGTGAAGCCGGGCGGGCGGCGGGAATTGTCGAGGCCGTGCTGGACGCCGGGCGGGTGGGCCTGGCGGCCGAGCATGTCGGGGGCAGCTCGCACACTCTGGACGCCGTGCTCGACCACGTGTCCGGCCGGACCCAGTTCGGGCGGGCGATCGGGTCGTTCCAGGCGGTCAAGCACCGGCTGGCCGACCTGCTGGTCGAGATCGAGGGGGCGCGGTCCGCCTCGGCCTACGCGAGCGCCTGTCTCGCCGCGTCATCACCGGAACTCCCGCTCGCCGCCGGTGCCGCGGCGGTCGTGTGCACCGGCGCCTACCGGCTCGCCACCACGGAATACGTGCAGCTCCACGGCGGGATCGGCTTCACCTGGGAGCACCCCGCCCATCTGTATCTGCGCCGGGCGAGGGCCGACGAGGCGCTGTTCGGCACCGGCGACGACCATCGTCTGCGCCTGGCCGGACTGCTCGGCCTCGCCGGCTGATCACTTACCGGCCGATCGCTCCCCGATCCATTGACAGGGCATCCATCCGCCCACAGAATCGAACTCAATTCAGTTCAGTTTGGAGGAACTCATGGCAGTCGAAGACGAGATCCAGTTCGAGCGCGACGGACAGGTGGCACGGATCTGGCTGAACCGTCCGCACAAGAAGAACTGCGTGACCGTGCCGATCCTGAACCGGCTGGACGAGATCATCACGGAGATCGACGCGGACCCCGAGCTGCGCGTGCTGGTGCTGCGCGGACGCGGGAACACCTTCTGCTCCGGGTTCGACCTGGACAGCCTCAAGGCCGAGTTCGTGGGCAGGTCCAACGCGATCGACGTCGCCGTACTGTCGGCGAAGGTCTGCGACCGGCTCTACTCGATGAAGACCCCGTCCATCGCCGTCCTCGAAGGCCATGTGACCGCGGGCGGCTTCGAGTTGATGATCTCCTGCGACTTCGCGATCGCCGCGGACGACGCCCTCATCGGCGACTTCCACATCCGCCGCGCTCTGTTCGGCGGTGCCGGCCCCATCTACCGGGTGCCGCGCATGATCGGCGTCCGCAAGACCAAGGAGCTGATGCTCACCGGCAAGCTGCTCACCGGGGTCGAGGCCGCCGAGTTCGGCCTCATCAACTCCTCGGCACCCGCCGACAAGTTGGACGCCACGGTCGAGGAGTTCTCCGACCAGCTCATCGACAAGAGCCCGTTCACCATGTGGATCACCAAGATGACCATCGACCGCAGCCTGGACGCCGACATCCAGTCACTGATGGTCATGGAGCACCTCGCGGTCGGCGTGATGCTCAACTCCGAGGACGCGGCGGAGGGCGTGGCGGCCTTCCTGGAGAAGCGGGAGCCGCAGTGGAAGGGGCGCTGAGCGCCGTGTCGTCGGAGACCGGGGGCCGGCTGCGCGGTTCCCGGTGCGCCGACTGCGCGGTCGCCACCTATCCCGCCGACCCGGCGTGCCCGCGCTGCGGCGGACCGACCGAACCGGTCGTGCTCTCCGGTACGGGCACGCTGTGGACCTGGACCGTGCAGCGGTACGCACCCAAGTCGCCGCCGTACGTCCCGCCCGTCGCCGGGTTCACGCCGTTCACCGTCGGCTACGTCGAACTGCTGGAAGGCGTACGGGTGTTGGCAACCCTCGACATCGGGCCCGAGGACGTGGAGATCGCCATGCCGTTGACGATCACGGCGGGCGGCGACGGGGTGCCGAGGGCCACCGGAGCCGTCGTATGACCGCCGAGGAAGTCTTCGTCTGCGGGGCCGGGATCACCTCCTTCGCCCGCACCGAGGAGAGCGGCCGGCAGCTCGCCGTGCGGGCCGTGCGGGCCGCCCTCGCCGACGCCCGGCTGCCGTGGAGCCGGGTGCGCGCCGCCTACGGCGGCAGTGACGCGGCCGGGAACGCCGACACCCTGGTCGCCGAACTCGGCCTGACCGGCGTCCCGTTCACCAATGTGCGCAACGGCTGCGCTACCGGCGGCAGCGCGCTCGTATCGGCCGTCAACGCGATCCGGTCCGGGGCGGCGGACGTGGCCCTCGCCGTCGGTTTCGACAAGCATCCGCGCGGCGCCTTCGATCCGCGGCCCGCCGACTGGGGCCTCGACGAGGCCTACGGTCGCGACGGGCTGATGGTCACCACGCAGTTCTTCGCCATGAAGATCCAGCGTTACATGCACGACTACGGCATCAGCCCGCACACCCTCGCCCTCGTCGCCGAGAAGGCGTACGCGAACGGGGTGTTGAACCCCCACGCCTGGCGCCGCAAGCCGCTCGACGCGGCCGAGATCCTCGCGTCCGGCATGGTCAACGACCCCCTCACCCGCTACATGTTCTGCTCGCCGGGGCAGGGCGCGGTCGCCCTCGTGCTGTGCGGCCGGGCGGTGGCCCGCCAACTCGGCGCCACGACAGTGGCGTTGCGCGCCGCCGTCGTACGGACCCGGCGATTCGGCTCCTTCGAGGTGTTCAGCCCCTCGGCGCCGACCGTGACACCCACCAGCGTGACCGCCGATGCCGCCCGACTCGCCTTCGAGGAAGCCGGGTTGGGCCCCGGTGACATCGACGTGTGTCAGTTGCAGGACACCGAGAGCGGCGCCGAGGTGATGCACATGGCCGAGTGCGGGTTCTGCGCACACGGCGACCAGGAGTCGCTCATCCCGTTCGGGGCGACGGGCATCGGCGGCTCACTGCCGGTCAACACCGACGGCGGCTGCATCGCCAACGGCGAGCCCATCGGTGCCTCGGGACTGCGCCAAGTCCACGAGATCGTCCAGCAGTTGAGGGGCCGCGCGGGCGAACGCCAGGTCCCCGGCGATCCGGCGACCGGCTTCACCCACGTCTACGGGGCGCCCGGCGTCAGCGCCTGCACCGTACTGACCCGCTGACCCGCTGACCCGCTGACCCGCTGGAAGGAGGAAGGACCGCCATGGACGGCATACCCGACCCCGACGAGTTCCGTGCCGAAGCCCGGCGTTGGCTGAAGGGCGTGGCGACAGCGCGCGCCGCGCACCGGGAATGGGGCAGCGGCGACGACTCGGTGGCCGTCTTCGAGAACTGGACCGATGCCGAGGAGCGTGACCACACCGCCCGGATACGGGACTGGGAACGCATCCGGTACGACCAGGGCTGGGGCGCGATCGGCTGGGCCCCGGAGCATGGAGGACGTGAACTACCCGCGTACTACGAACAGTTGTACCGTGCGGAGGAAGCCGGCTTCGAGGTGCCGCGGCGCACCGAGATCTTCCCGGTCACCCAGCAACTCGTGGCACCCGCGATCCGGATCTGGGGCACCGGCGAACAGAAGCGGCGCTGGCTGCGCCCGATGCTGCGCACCGACGAACTCGCCTGCCAGCTGTTCTCCGAGACAGAGGCCGGCTCCGACCTCGCCGCCGCCCGCACCCGGGCCGTGCCGACCGGCGACGGCTGGACGCTGACCGGCCACAAGATCTGGACCTCCGGCGCCCGGGTCGCCACCTGGGGTGTCGCCGTCTGCCGCACCGATCCCGACGCGCCCAGGCACGCCGGGCTCACGGTCTTCCTCGTCCGGATGGACGCACCGGGCGTGACCGTACGGCCCATTCGCCAGATGACCGGCGGCGCCAGCTTCAACGAGGTCTATCTGGACGACGTGTTGGTGCCCGACAGCGACCGGCTCGGGCCGGTCGGCGCGGGCTGGCGGGTGACCCTCAGTGTGCTGGCCGCCGAGCGACTCGACTCCGGTGGTCTCGGACTGGACAACGCCGAGCGCGCCCTCGACCTCGCCCTGCACCTGCCCCGCCCGCTCACCGGCGGCGAACGACAGCAGGCGGCCGACCTGTTCGCCCGCGCCCTGGTCCAGCGACTGATCGCCCTGCGCGTCAGCGCGGCCCTGGCCGCCGGCCGTGAACCCGGCGCCGAGGCCTCGGTCGGCAAGCTCCACGCCACCGCGACCATGCGCGCCACCACCGACCTGGTCCAGCAACTCCTCGGGCCACGCCTCGCCGCCGACACGGGAGCGTGGGGCACGTTCGCCTGGACCGAGCACCTGCTCGGCGCACCGGGTTACCGCATCGCCGGAGGCAGCGACGAGATCCAGCGCAACATCCTGGCCGAACGAGTGCTGGGGCTGCCCAAGGAACCGAAAGGGGCAGGACGGTGACCACCACGACTGAGGTGACCGCACTCACGGCACGGGTCCGCGCACGGCTGGCGGAACACCACCCCGGTGTCCCCATCGGGGAGTTGCGCACCCTGCCCGGCGGCCACTCGGGACTCACCTACAGCATCGACGCCGGTCCGGTCCGCTACGTCGTAAAAGCGGTGCCGCCGGGGCAACGGCCCGTCGGCCGCAACGACGTGCTGCGCCAGGCCCGGGTGCTGCGCGCGCTGGCCGGATCACCGGTTCCCGTGCCGGGCGTGGTCGCCGTCGACGAAGGTGAACCGGCCTGGTTCGCCATGGAGTTCGTCGACGGCGAGGCGATCGAGCCGGTCCTTGACGAACACCGGCTCGACCCGGGACTGTGCCGGACACGGATGCTCGCTCTGGCCCCCGTCCTGCGCGCACTGCATCGGACCGCATCACAGGGTTCCGAACCTCTCCGCGCAGCAGGCGAGTTGGAGCAGTGGAGTCGCACCATGCGGGCCGTTCC
Source organism: Streptomyces sp. NPDC001100 (assembly GCF_053598575.1). NCBI lineage: Bacteria > Bacillati > Actinomycetota > Actinomycetes > Kitasatosporales > Streptomycetaceae > Streptomyces > Streptomyces sp. NPDC001100. The sequence continues at coordinate 38,914 of NZ_JBSFKO010000039.1, read as the reverse complement.
GACCGAACTCCGCCCCGGCGGCGAGGACTTGCTCGCCACCCTCACTGCCACGATCCCCGCCGGCGTCGAACCCGCCCTGACCCACGGCGACTTCCGCCTCGGCAACGTCCTGTGCCAGGACGAGCGACCCGCCGCGGTCGTCGACTGGGAGATCTGGGGGTACGGCGATCCGCGCATCGACCTCGGCTGGTTCCTCCTCTTCGCCGACCACCGCAACTTCCCCCGGCTCGGCCGTGCCGTCCCTGGCCTGCCCGGCGAGGACGAGTTGCTCGCCGCCTACCTCGACGGCCGGCCCGAACCTCCCGACCTCGACTGGTTCCGTGCCCTGGCCCGCACCAAAATGGCCGCGATCATGGGCCACAACCTGCGCAGACACCGCGAGGGCAAGCACCACGACCCCGACCAGGAGCGGCTGCCGCCGACGATCGCGGCGATGATCCGCACCGCGCGCGACCTCCTCGCACGACGGTCCTGAAGGAGCACCACCATGGATTTCGGACTCTCACCGAAGGCCGACGAACTCCGCTCACGCATGGCCGCGTTCATGGACGAGTACGTCCTGCCCGCCGAGGACGTCTACGACCGACAGCTCGCCGAGGCGGCCGGCCCGCACGAACTGCCGCCCATCATGCGAGAGTTGAAGGAAAAGGCACGCGCCGAGGGCCTGTGGAACCTGTTCCTCGCACACGGCGAACTGGGCGCCGGCCTCACCAACCTCGACTACGCACCGCTCGCCGAACTCGCCGGACGCTCGATCATCGGCCCCGAGGTGTTCAACTGCTCCGCGCCCGACACCGGCAACATGGAACTGCTCACCCTCTTCGGCACCCCCGAGCAACAGGACCGCTGGCTGCGCCCGTTGCTGGCCGCCGAGATCCGCTCCTGCTTCGCCATGACGGAGCCCGAGGTGGCCAGCTCCGACGCACGCAACATCCGTACGCGCATCACCCGCGACGGCGACGAGTACGTCGTCAACGGCCACAAGTGGTACACGTCCGGAATCCTCGACCCGGACTGCCGGCTGATCATCCTGATGGGGGTCACCGACCCGGACGCGCCCGCCTACCGGCAGCAGAGCATGCTCCTGATCCCGCGCGACACCCCTGGGATCACCGTGCTGCGCGATCTGCCGATGTTCGGCTACACCGACCGGTGCGGCCACGGTGACGTGCTCTTCCAGGACGTACGGGTCCCGGCCTCGGCACTGCTCGTCGGCGAGGGCGAGGGATTCGCCCTGGCCCAGGGGCGGTTGGGGCCCGGGCGCATGCACTACGCGATGCGCGCGGTGGGGTTCGCCGAGCGGGCGCTGGAATTGATGTGCCGGCGGACCCTGGCCCGGAGCGCCTTCGGAGGCGCGCTCGCCGAACAGGGCGTGATCCGGGAGTGGATCGCCCGCAGCCGGATCGAGATCGAGCAACTACGGCTGCTGGTCCTCAAGTCGGCCTGGCTGATGGACTCCCGGGGCAACGCGGCGGCCCGTACCGAAGTCGCCGCGATCAAGGTGGCCGCGCTGGAGGTGGCCCACCGGGTCGTCGACCGGGCCGTCCAGGCACATGGAGCCGCGGGCGTCAGCAACGACACCGTACTGGCGCGACTGTATGCGATCACCCGGGCGCTGCGGATCGCGGACGGTCCGGACGAGGTGCATCTGCGGACGGTCGCACGACGTGAACTGGCCAAGTATCCCGGGGAGTCGACATGAACGGACAGGAAACGGACGGGCAGTCGCTGTACGGGCCGCACGCTCTCGGCGGCCGGGTCGCCGTGATCACGGGCGGCTCCCGAGGCATCGGCCTCGGGATCGCCAAGGCGTACCGGGAGGCGGGAGCCCATGTGGTCGTCGCCGCCCGTAAGCCGGACGGACTGGCCGCCGCGCGCGCGGAGTTGCTGCGGGTCAAGGGCGACGGCGAGGTGCACGAGGTCGTCGCAAACGCCGGGGAGCCCGAGGACGCCGAGCGGTGCGTCGAGGAGACCGTGTCCCGCTTCGGCCGCCTCGACATCCTGGTCAACAACGCGGCCACCAACCCCTACATGGGCGATCTCCTCGGCCTCGACCTCCCCCGCGCGGAGAAGACCGTACGCGTCAACCAGTACGGCATGATCGCCTGGACCCGGTGCACCTGGCGGGCGTGGATGCGGGAGCACGGCGGGTCGGTCGTCAACATCGCCTCCGTCGGCGGGCTGATCGTCGACCCCCACATCGGCTGGTACAACGCCACCAAGGCGGCCATGTTGCACATGACCCGACAACTCGCCTATGAACTGGGGCCGTTGGTGCGCGTGAACGCGATCGCACCCGGGCTGATCAAGACCGAACTGGCCCGGGCGGTGTGGGAGCCGCGGGAGGCGGTCCTGACCGCGAGGCTGCCGCTGCGCAGACTCGGGACGGTGGAGGACGTGGCGCACACGGCCGTCTTCCTGGCGTCCGGGGCCTCGTCCTGGATGACGGGGCAGACGTTGGTTCTGGACGGCGGGGCGACCGTGCTGCCGATCGGGGTGGAGGAGTGAGCCACGCGATCGGAGACCTGTTCTCGCTGCACGGCCGGACCGTCGTGGTCACCGGGGCGTCGTCCGGGCTCGGGGCCCGGTTCGCGCTGGTGCTCGCGTCGGCGGGCGCCACCGTGCTGGCAGCCGCCCGGCGCCTGGAAAAACTCAAGGAACTCGCCGACGAGGACCCGCGCATCCATCCCGTCGTCTGCGACGTCTCGCGCGCGGAGGACCGGGTTCGGCTGATGGAGACGGCACTCGACGAGACCGGCCGGGTCGATGTCCTGGTGAACAACGCCGGCCTGTCCGGCTCCGTCCGTGCCGAGGACGAGAGCGCCGACGACTTCACGGACCTGCTGGCCGTGAATCTGGTGGCGCCCTTCCATCTCGCGCGGCTGCTGGCGGAGGCTCCGGCCCGCGAACACGCTCGTACGACCCGCTCCATCGTGAACGTCTCGTCCGTCCTCGGACTGGTCTCCGGCGCTCCGCTCGGCGGCGCGGCCTACGCCGCCTCCAAGGCGGGGCTTGTCGGGCTGACTCGTGAACTGGCCGGACAGTGGGGGCAGTCGGGGGTACGGGTCAACGCGCTCGCACCCGGTTGGTTCCGCTCCGAGATGACCGCCGAACTGTTTGCCGACGCGCGCGCCCGGCGCTGGGTCGAGCGCGGCACGATGCTGGGGCGCGGCGGTGAACAGGGCGAACTGGACGGGGCGTTGCTCTACTTGGCGTCCGACGCGTCCTCGTACTGCACCGGGCACGTACTCACCGTGGACGGCGGGTGGACGGCGCGATGAGGGTCACGGTCGAGGTCGACGGCCACGGCCTGGCCCGGGTCGAGATGTGCCGCGGGGCGGGCAACGCGATCGACCTGGCGATGGCCCGGGCGCTGCGGGAGGCGGCCGAGGAGTGCGAGCAGGCGCGGGTCCGGGCGGTGCTGCTCACCGGGCGGGGGCGGTCCTTCTGTGTCGGCGGGGATCTGAGGGAGTTCGCCGCGCTACCGGAGGAGCGCCTCCCGGGGCACCTCACCGACGTCACCGACGCGCTGCACGTGGCGCTGCGGATCCTCGCGGGACTGGACGCCCCGCTCGTGGTCGCGGTGCAGGGGGCTGTCGCGGGCGCCGGTCTCGGACTGGTCTCGGCGGCGGACGTCAGCCTCGCGGCGACCGACGCCGGCTTCACGGCCGCGTACACCGCTATCGGGTACACGCCGGACGCCGGGGTCAGCTGGTCACTCCCCCGGCTGGTCGGACCGCGCCGGGCAATGGACCTGCTGCTGACCAACCGGCGTGTAGCGGCGGCCGAGGCGCTGGGCATGGGTCTGGTGAGCCGGGTCGTGGAGCCGGAGCGGCTGAACGAGGAGGCCACACGGACGGCGGGTGCCCTGGCGCGCGGGGCCACAGCGGCGTACGGCGCGACACGGCGGCTGGTCGACCGGGCGCTCAGCGCCGGTCTGGACGAACACCTCGACGCGGAGGCCCGTCAACTGGCTGTTGCCGCGGTGTCCGAGGAGGGGCGGGAGGGTGTGGCCGCGTTCGTCGCGGGGCGTCCGGCCCGATTCACCGGGGGTGAGATCGAGGAGGCCGGTGCCGATCGGTCGCCGACCCGGTCCACCCGCCGTGGCTCGGAGTGACCGGATGACGGCAAGCCCGCCAGGCACTGCCCTGCACAGCCGGCCGTCGGTGTTGTTCCGCCGCTACCACCACCGTGGAGGCGAGCGGGTGGAGTGCCTGCGCCTCCGGGCATACGGAGGCGGGCGTGTGGGGTGCCGCGATGTCCCGAGCGACCGAGGACGGGACGGGTTGATCGTGTCCCGCCGCATGCTGAACGCTGGGAGTCGGTCTCCCACGGCCCCCGCACCGACGCCGGCGGCCACATCGGCCCACTCCCCCGTCCTGGCCGGAGGGAAGTGGTCTCGTCGGGCACCGCCCCACCCGAGCGCACGGCGCGCCGGCAAGCCGGTCGATCTTGGATTCGTAGCCGACTTGAACTTGGGTCTACTCTCGGACGGGCCGGATGGTGATCGGCACCGGGCATGAAGGAAAGGGAGTGGCGATGGCGAGGGCACGGATCGTGGATCCGGAGGAAGGGCCCAGGTCGAAGCGCGGCGCGATCCTCGTGGCGGCTGTGGAGCGGTTCGGGGAGGACGGCTACGAGAACACCAAGTGGTCGGAGGTGGCCGACCGGGTCGGCATCGGACAGACCGCCCTCTACCACTACTTCGAGTCCAAGGCCCACTGCCTGCTCACCATCATGCGGCTGGAGCTCCAGCGCTCCCACGACCAGTTCGTCGAGGCCACGAAGGACGAGACGGACCCGGTGGAGGAGGTGCGCGCGGCGGTGCGGTCCGCCTTCGCGGTCACCGAGCAGGAGATCCGCCAGATGCGCATCCTGCAGGCCAACATGTCCCTGCTCGCCACCCCGCGGAAGTCCAAGCGCGAGGAGACCGAGCGCGTCGCGGCCCGCCAACTGGTCCAGATGGTCGAGCGGGACTGGACGAGTCTGCTGATGCGCGGCATGTCGAAGGGCGCGTTCCCGCTCCGGGACGCCCACACCCTCGGCCTCGCCCTCCTCGGCATGATCGTGAGTGTCTGGCGCTGGTACCGCCCGAGCGGCGCGATCCCCCTGTCGGAGATCAGCGAGATGATCGAGGGATGTGTGGTGCGGATGGTCGCCGAATAACCCTCCTCCGCCCCTTGCCCGGGGCGGGGAAGCAGGCCTACAGTCAAACTGAACTGAACTCAGGTTGTTTCTTGGGATCCGACCCTCTGGTGTGGGACGCACGGGGGTCGGACCTATGGCACCGAGGGAGAGCGAACCGCGATGGTGCTTCGTGAATACATGGCCAGAATGGACGGCCAGGACCCGGAAAAGGCCCTCGAACTCCTGGAACCCGACTTCCGGTTCCTGATCGCCCTGCCTGGCGGCGGGCGGACCGGTACGTCCCGTGCGGACTTCGCCGACTACATCACCGGACGGAACGCGGTGGACCGTAGGCACGAGATCGTGCGGTACTCGGTCGACGGTGACGTCGAGACGGCCTACGGCTTCGTCGTCGACGAAGGGGTGACGAGCGGGGCCTTCCTGTCCGCCGTACAGGTGTCGCCGGCCGGGCTGATGGCGCGCTACCAGTCGTTCTTCACGCCCGACTTCGACCTCGTGGACCGGCCGTGAGCGCGCCGGCCACGTCCGCCGCCCCGTTCCTGACCACGTGGTTCGGGATCCTGGACAGCGACGACGCCGACCGGATCCTCGACCTGATCAGCGACGACTTCTCCTTCTCCATCCTGTTCTCCACCGGCGGCGACGCCGGCACCGACTTCCACGGCGGCCGGGCCGAGATGGAGGGCTATCTAGCCCAACGCGAGGTGGGCGTCCGTACGCATCACCTGCTCACCGGGTCCGTCGTCGGCCGGGACGAGCTGTACCTCGGCGAGGTGCGCAGGTCGGGCGAGCCGGAGGCGACCTTCGTGGCCTCCGCCCGGCTGGACGACCAGGGCAGGGTGCGGCGCCTGCTGATCGGGCGCTCGCCCGCGGTCCTGTTCACCTGAGGAGACACACGATGTACACCCTCGTCCTGCTGGCCGCCCGGCCGCCCGAGTGGACCCATGAACGGTTCATCGACTGGTGGCGCGGCGAACACGCCGAACTCACCCGGCTGTTGCCCGGACTCAGGTCCTGGCGGCACACCGACCTCGACGCGGCCCTCGAACCGCGCTCGGAGGGTTGGGACGGCCTCTCCGTCCTGGGCTTCGACTCCCCCGAGGACCTGCGCACGGCACTGGCAAGCCCGGAGTGGGCGGCGGCCGTCGCCCAGGTCGGCGACATGCGCGGCCGCCGCATCGCCGTCATGGGCGGCGAGGCGGAGCTGTACACCGACCCGGCACAGCGGACCGAGCACACCGGGGCGTGACGCCGGGCCGACCCGGAGCGCCCCACTTCGCAACGAGGCGAGGAAGCGGATGCGACAGACAGTGCGGGAGTTCCACGACCGCTCCGAACAGGGCGACTTCACAGCCGTCGTCGATGACCACGGGCCGCACGGCGCGCGTGAACTCCTGCGCCGGGCGACCGAGTTGGCCGAAGTGATGACCCCGAACGGCACGCCCGGTGGCACGGTGCTCCTCCAGGCCGACAACTCCTGGCGCACCGTCGCGGCGACCCTCGCCGTGGGACTGACCGGCGGTGTCCTGGCCCTGGTCAACCGGCATACGACCCGGGCCGAGTTCACCGGTGCGGTGGCGGACATCCGCCCGGACGTCCTGATCGCCGAACCGTCCGCGATCGAGGAGTGGGGCGGTGCCGCGGTCCTGCCGGACGCCGTGACCGCCGAAGCCCTCGACGGGTGGACGGTCCGCGCGGGACGGGGTCCGCGCGACGTCTCCCGCTGGTCCGGCGGCACACTGATCGGCCTCACCTCCGGCTCCACCGGCCGCCCCAAGGGCGTCGTCCAGTCCGAGAGCGCCCTGCGGTACGCGTGCTCCTGCACGATCGACGTCAACGGCCTGCGCGCCGGGGACGCGGTGGCCGCCGTGGTCCCGCTCTCCTCGACCGCCGCCTACTGCTTCGGCGTCGGCCTCGCGCTCATGCTCGGCGGACCGCTCGTACTGTCCGGTCGCTGGGACCGCGAGGAGGTGCTCGCGCGGATGGCCGCCCATGACGTCCGGTGGACCATGTGCGTACCCACCATGGCCCTCCAGTTGGGCTCCACCGCGGCCGGTTCCCAGGTCCTGGACGGGGTCCGTTCGATCACCGTCGGCGGCGGCCCCATGGACCGCGGGGCCCTCGCCCGTGCCGAACGCTCCCTGGGGACACGGATCCTGCGCGTCTTCGGCATGTCGGAGTGTCTCGGGCACACCTCGCCCCGGCCCGACGACCCCGAGGAGATCCGCCTCGGCCGCGACGGACGGCCCTTTCCCGGCACCGACCTCAGGGCCGTCGCCCCGGACGGCACCCCTCTCGGGCCCGGGCAGACCGGCCGGGGCCAGGTCCGCGGCCCGTCCCTCTTCCTCGGCTACGCCCGGGACGGCAAGGTCGAGCCGCCGGCCCTCACCCCGGACGGCTTCTTCCCCACCGGCGACCTGGTGGTCACCGACGAGGACGGCACGGTCACCGTCATGGGCCGGGAGAAGGACGTCATCATCCGCGGCGGACTCAACCTCGACATCACCGAGATCGAACGCGCCGTGGCCGCCCATCCGGCGGTGGCCCGCGCCTGCGTCACCCCCGTACCGGACCCGCTCCTCGGCGAACGCGCCGCCGTGCTCGTCGTGATGGAGGACGGCCACGCCGAGCTCGGCCTCGACGAGATCACCGCACACCTGGCCCGCACCGGCCTGTCCAAGGCCAAGTGGCCCGAATTCGCCTTCACCGTCGGCGAGTTGCCCCAGACCACCGTGGGCAAGCTCGACCGGTCGGGCGCCCGCAGGCTCGCCCACGACCTGCACACGGAGCTCGCCGCGCACCCCGAACCGCATCCTCAAGGAGATGAGTGACCACGCCCACGACCCGAACTCCCCGTTTCGACCGCGGCCGTTGGGCACAGGCGGGACCCGAGACCGTACGGCCCGGGGTCCACCGCATACCCCTCCCCCTCCCGGACGACGGACTGCGGGCGGTCAACGTCTACGCGCTGGAAGGGCTGACGGAGGGCCTGGTCCTGATCGACGGAGGCTGGTCGATTCCCGAGTCCCGCAAGGCACTTGAGGACGCCCTGGCCGAACTCGGCCACGATCTCGGCGAGATCGACCACATCCTGGTCACCCACATCCACCGCGACCACTACACCCAGGCCGTCGAACTGCGCAGACTGCTGGGTTCCCGCGTGCACCTCGGCACCGGCGAGCGGCGTGGACTGGAGTTGCTGGGCGAGCTGCGCACGGACCGGCCGGTCGGCTCACTGGAGACACTGCGCCGCGCCGGGGCACACGAACTCGCCGAGCGGGTCGAGGCCATGTACGGCGACGACTTCGACCACACCGTCTGGGAAGCGCCGGACCGCTGGCTGCACGCGGAGGAACTCCGGTTCGGGGACGTGCGGTTGACGGTGATCCCGACTCCGGGCCATACGCGGGGGCATGTGGTCTACCTCGACCGGGCGCGGGGGCTGCTGTTCTCCGGGGACCACGTCCTGCCGCACATCACCCCGTCCATCGGCTTCGAACTCGGCAGCCCCGCGCTGCCGTTGGGCGACTACCTCGACTCACTCCACCTGATGACCACGCTCGGCGACGCCCGACTGCTGCCCGCGCACGGCCCGGTGGGCGACAGCGTCCACGCCCGGGTCGGTGAGTTGCTGGCCCACCACGACGACCGGCTCGCCGAGGCGCTGACGGCCCTCGGCGACCGCACCCGCACCGCGCACGAGGTGGCGGGAGACCTCGACTGGACCCGGCGCAAGGTGCCCTTCGCCGATCTCGGCGCCTTCGACCAGATGCTCGCCGTCAACGAGACGGCGGCGCACCTGGACGTGCTGGCGGACCGCGGACACGCCCGGCGCATACAGTCCGACGAGATCAACCGCTATACGGCGACGCTTGGTTAGGGCCGCTCACCGCGCCGTCCAGCCCCCGTCGACGTACAGCTCGGACCCGGTCATGAAGCTCGCGTCGTCGGAGGCGAGGAAGGCCACCGCGGCCGCCACCTCCTCGGGCGTGCCCAGCCGGCCTAGCGGTGTCCCCTCCACCATGGCGCTCAACCGGGACGTATCGCGCCACAGTTCGCGGGAGCGGGGCGTCTCGATGAAGCCGGGATGAAGTGAGTTCACCCGCACGCCGCGCTTCGCCCAGTGCAGCGCGGCGTTCTTCGTCATCAGGCGTACGGCGCCCTTGGCCGCGTGGTACGAGAACTGCGCGCCGAAGCCACCGACCGTGCCGAAGATCGACGCGACGTTGACGATCGAGCCCCCGCCAGAGCGTTCGATGGACGGGCCGCCGTGCTTCATGCCGAGCCAGACACCGGTCTGGGTCACACCGAGCACCCACTCCCAGGAGTCCATGGTCTCGGTCTCCACCGTGTGCATCGTGGCGATCCCGGCGTTGTTGACCAGCACGTTCAGCTCGCCCAGCGCGGCGGTCGCCGCACTGACGACTTCGCTCCACGCCGACTCGTCCGAGACATCCAGGGCCATCCCGAGGGCGCCGCCCCCGACCTCCTCTGCGAGCTTCTCGCAACGATCGGCGTCGAGGTCGGTCACCACGACCGCCGCACCCTCGGCCGCGAGCCTGCGCACGACGGCATCGCCGATGCCTCCCGTGGCACCGGTCACCAGGGCCGTCTTCCCGGCCAGTCTCGGCTGCATCGGCTCTCCCAACTCTCTGCCGTTACGTCAAATCCCTTACAGCGGAACTCAGTTCCGTACGCCGAGCCACGCGACGGCGCCGCCGTCGATCACATAGGACGATCCCGTGATGAAGGCGGCGTCGTCGGAGGCGAGGAAGCACGCCAGCTTGGCGACCTCCTCCGGACGTCCGAAGCGCTTCACCAACTGCGGTGCGGTCAACTCCCGTTCCATGGCGTCACGGTCCTTCGCAGCGGCGAAGTAGTCCTGGGCGAGCGGCGTGTCGATGACGCCGGGACAGAAGCAGTTGCAGCGCACCGGGGCCAGGTCCACCGCGGTGACCTTGGTCAGATGGATGACACCGGCCTTGGTGACGCCATAGGCCGGGGCGTTGGGGAAGCCGGTGAGCCCTGAGACGGAGGCGGTGTTGACGATGGCGGGCCCGCGCCGCGAGCGGCGCAGATACGGTGCGGCGAACTTGGTCGCCAGCCACACCGCCTTGAGGTTGACCTCGTAGACCGCCTCCCAGACCTCCTCGGGGAGCGCGTCGACGCCACGGTCCGGTGCACCGGTGAACGCGGTCTCGATCACGCCTGCGTTGTTGACCAGGACATCGAGTCCACCGAAACGCTCCGCCGTACGCGTGACCATACCGGCGATGTCGTCCCGCACCCGCAGATCGCAGACGATCACCTCCGCTCGCGCCCCGGCGGCGCACACGAGGTCGGCGGTCTCGGCAGCGGTCTCCTCGGTCCGGTCGGCGACGGCCACCGCAGCGGCGCCCTGCCGGGCCATCTCCACGGCGATCGCCCTGCCGATCCCCTGCCCCGAGCCGGTGACAAGGACGGTCCTGCCGTCCAGGGAACTCATCATGAGCCTGCTTCCAGCACGCATCGCGGAACCTGAACTGACTTCACTTCTTTTGAGTCTAGATCTACAAAGGGTGGGCTACAAGGCTCGCGGCGAGCCCGCCTCTCGCCGTCGCTCCGCGACAGGCATCCGTCCCCCACAGTCGGCAGGCTCGGCCACGACCAGGGCTCGTACTGTCACGGACCGAAGAGACCGTTGTCGCTGCCAAGTTGCGAGAAACACTCAGCAGAGACTCTGCCGCGGCCAAGATGCCGACGAGGAGAGGCAGTCCGTTCGCGTCCGACAGGACCTGCATCTTGAAACCCGGCTTGCCACTGTCCACGAGGCTCGGACCTGTGCGTTCGCCCCCCATTGTCCAATGGGGGGCGACGAAGCCGGTGGATCGCTACCCGTTACCCGGCCCCAGAGGTCTTGAAAAAGAGCGCGGCCTCCGGCTTTACGTCCCGTTCGTGGTGGTAGCGGTCAGTGTCGGGAAGTCGTAAGAACACCGCCGGGACCTGATCCCTTGGACAAGAGCCGACCCCCGGTCCCGCCGAACGTCACCCTTGCAGTGGCTGCTTGACAGCTCCCTCCACCGAACTGGGACGGTCCAGTCACATGAAGAGTCACTCCGGCAAAGGGCTCAACCGCCCGCTCATACGCGAGTCGTCCACCTCTCCCGGCTGCGTCAACCGGATACCGAAAGCGTTCTCAACGAGCGACAGGACGCCATAGAGAGGGGGTCGAACGTGTCGCCGGAGCCGAAGGTCCCGCGGGTGCTCGGCACCAGCACCTGGAAGCCTCGTTCTGCCGGCGGCCTGGCCATCTGCGAGGCGGTCGCGCGGGTACGGCCGTAGGGGACACGGATCAGGGCGGTGGGCAGACCGGTGCTGCCGGTCCTCGGGTACCAGTGGTCCGCGACACACCCTGGAGGACTACCGAGTACTCGCGAAACAACGTCCACTGCTCGCCGCGAGCCTCGTCATCCATCTGCTGGGGCTCGTCGGCACCCCGCCGTCGTCAGTTACTAGCTCTTTTCCTCGCGGCTTCAACGGAACGGGCGGCAGCTCCGGAGCGGGCAGCGGGGCGCCTTCGCATCCCTTGACCTCACCGAACCGTGTGCCTTCCATCCAATCCCGACGGGCCTGTACGATCTCTTCCTCGGACCGTCCGATCCAGTTCCAGAATAACAACACCCCGGCGACCGGCCCGCGAACCCTCGGACTCGCGGCTGCCTGCGGGCAGACGTCATCGGCGAGCCAGGCGGTCAGCCGTTCCTCGTCCGCGCGGGTCACGCGGCGGAACCCGAGGGCCTCGCGGATCTGCGTACGGTGCCCCTTCGCCGAGCGGGACCACAGGTCGTACTTCGCCAAGTCCTCCGCCGACACTTTGACGACGTCGACCACGTAGTCGACCGCGGTCTGCGGGAACTCCTCCACGAACTGGGGGGAACCGGCCTTCCAGTTCGAAGACCTTCAGCATCAGCACGAAGCCGAGCCGGGTCGGGCCCGGCATTTTCGCCACCAGGTCCCAGTCACTGTCCACCGGCTTCCATCACGCCACCACCTCCTCGGAGGACCACTCCCGACGCATGAACGCTCCCCCTCCACGAACTACCAGTTCGGCCTGACGACGGGGCCGACCACGAAGCAACGGGGCGCGCACAAGGGGGCAACGGCTACTTTGCACCGTGGGTCAGAGACAGGAGACCTGGGCCATGTCAAAGCCCACTTCGCGAACTGGGCGACCGCGTACTGCGCGCGGGACGGCAGCCCGGTCAGAGAGGCGAAGCGTGGCCGACACCAGCAACACCCGCCCTGCCGACGGCGAAGCGCGGACTCCGCGACGGAGCCAGCTGCTCCGCGTGGTGCGCCTCCTCCCCCTGATCGCTCCCGTCCTGCTGTGGGCCGTGCCCTGCGGGGTGCTCCGGGCCCGCCGTACCGGGTCTTCTCACCCTGCTCGTGCTCGACCAACTCCGCCGTCATCCACTGTCGACGGCAACACGTCCACTCTGAACCCGGTGAACCCGGCTTCGTTCAAGGCCGTAATCCAGACCTGTTCCTCAGTCCGCCGGTCCGCCGACCGGGATGCCGAGTCGGTCGGCGACGGTCGTCAGGGCCGTTCCCAGCGGCAGCGCGACGCGGGTGCGGGCGTGCGGGTCGCCCCGGGTGGGGTCCCGGTTGACGATCAGCACCGGCTTGTCCTCCTGCGACGCCTGACGGACGAACCGCAGCCCGGACATCACCGTCAGCGACGAGCCCAGAACCAGCAGCGCGGTCGCCTCGCGGACCAGCTGTCGGCAGTGCTCGACACGCTGCACCGGAACGGACTCACCGAAGAACACCACGTCCGGTTTGAGGACACCCCCGCAGTCTGCGCACGGCACGACGCGGAAGTCCCCCACCTGCGCGTCGGTGAGGTCCGCGTCACCGTCCGGATTGATCCCCGCGGCGACCGGGGCGAAGCGCGGGTTCTCGGCCTCCAGGCGCCGGGCGAGTTCGCGGCGCGGGCTGATGGCACGGCAGGAGAGGCACACGACCCGGTCCAGGCTGCCGTGGAGCTCCACGACCCCCTCGCTGCCGGCGGCCTGGTGCAGGCCGTCGACGTTCTGGGTGATCACGCCCGAGACGCGGGCGTCCCGGGCGAAGGCGGCCACCGCCAGATGTCCCGCGTTGGGGCGGGCCCGCCCGAAGGCACGCCAGCCGAGGTGGCTGCGCGCCCAGTACCGTCTCCGCGCCTGCGCGCTCGCGGTGAAGTCCTGGTAGGTCATCGGGGTGTGCCGGCTCAGGCTCCCGCCCTCGCCCCGGTAGTCGGGGATGCCCGACTCCGTCGAGAGGCCCGCCCCGCTGAGCACCAGCACACCGCCGGTGCTCAGCGCGTCGACGACCGGTTCCAGGTCGGCGGTGCCCGGCAGCAGGTCCACCGCCGTGGAGTTCCAGCTCAGGGTGGGGCGCATGCGCATGCCGCAAGGGTACGGAATCAGCGGTGGCCCCCGGCGAGCATGGACGGCTGCCGGAGAACGGTCCTCCGTCCCGCCGCGGGCAAACCGGCGCCCGGCGCACCGGGCAGGCTCGTGGGCGCGCGGACACCCGCCGCGGTGAGCGCGAGCGCCGTTGCGGGCCGACCGGCCGCGGAAAGCATGCCTCCCCACGTGCAGTACTGCAGTACTGCACGTGGGGAGGCATGTGATGTCCAGCGAGTTCCAGCGGACCAAGCTCCAGGCCATGTTCGTGGCGTTCGACGCGGACGGCAACGGCTACCTCAGCCGTCCTGAGTTCGCCGCACTGTGGACCCAGTTTTGGACCAGCGACGACCCTGCCGAACCCGGCAACCTCATGTGCGGCTCGATCGGCACCGGGTGAGGCACCGACAACGACCGTTCAGAGCCGGCCGCGTTAGACCGCCGGCCAGGCCATCCACGTACGGGTCGTGCCCCCCGACGAGGATCGCTATCCGCTGGATGTGACGCTGGATGTTCGCCGACTGAGCCCCGTCCGACCGGCGATGGCCTTGTCCGCGATGCCCGCCACCGTGAAGAAGAGGGTGGGTGCCGTCAGGTCCGCCGTCACAGCCCGGTCGTCGTGGGCGGCTTGCCGCGGCCCGGACCGTCCCGCGCTGCCCTCCGCCGGGCCGGTGGGCTGGCATTGCCGACGGGGGACGTAATTACGTCCACTCCGAAGCGGTCCCCGCCCTCCGGGGAATCCGATGGAATCCGGTGATCAGATCGCACGCCCACGTCGCGGGGCCCTGAGGATCTCCCGTGTGCCGTGGCGCTCCCCGCCGATAGGGTGGACGGTGATCGACGGAGACGGGCTGGGTGAGGGCGGCGGACGGTGTGGGCGGTGCCGAGGAGAGCGGGAGCACGGGCACCGGACGCCCGACGTCACGGGACGTCGCCCGGCTCGCCGGCGTGTCACACACCGCGGTGTCCTTCGTGTTCAACGGACGGGCCGAGGGCAACCTCTCCCCCGCCACGCAGGAACGCATCCGGCAGGCAGCGACCCGGTTGGGGTACCGACCCAACCCGGTGGCCCGCGGTCTGCGCAGTCGCCGTACGGCCGTGATCGGGCTGGTCACCGATGAGATCGCGTCCTCGCCGTTCGCCGGCCGGCTGCTGCGCGGCGCCATGGAGACCGCCTGGGACAGCGACCATCTCGTTCTCACCGTCGACTCCGGCGGTGACCCGGTCAAGGAGGACGCGGCCGTCGCGGAACTGCTCGACCGCCGCGTGGACGGCATCATCTACGCGGCCATGTCACTGCGTCGGGTCCGCGTCCCCGAGGGCCTGCACCACACCCACTCCGTGCTGGCCAACTGCCTGCCCGAGGACGACTCCCTGCCCGCCGTGGTCCCGGCCGAGCGCGCCGGTGGCCGTACCGCGGCCCGGCTGCTGCTCGCCGCGGGCCACCGGCGGCTCGCGGTGATCGGCGGTCTGGACGACATCGCCTCGGTGGAACGTACCCGCGGCTTCCGCGACGCGCTGCGCGCCGAGGGCGTCACCCTGCCCAAGGAGTCGATCGTGCGCGGCGGCGGGGAGATCTCCGCGGGATACGCGGGCGCACTACGGCTGCTCGACGGCGTCGAACCGGACCGTCGCCCCACCGGCGTCCTGTGCTACAACGACCGGGTCGCGGCGGGTGTCCTGCACGCCGCGACCCGGCTCGGAATCGACGTGCCCGCCGATCTCTCCGTGGTCGGTTACGACGACCAGGAGCACATGGCCGCGTTCCTCACCCCGCCGCTCACCTCGGTCGCGCTGCCGCACCGGGCGATGGGCGAGGCGGCGGCCCGCCTACTCCTGGACGCCATCGAGGCCGGCCGTACGCCGCCGGCGACCGTCCGACGCCTGCCCTGCCCTGTGGTCAGCCGCGATTCCGTGGGTCCGGCGCCCAGTCGGTGACCTGGGCACTCGGCCCGTACGTGACCTGCCTCGTGGTCAGCCACGCCTGCATGGGTTCGGCGCCCTCTCGGTGTCACGGGTGCCTGGCCTGCCCAGTGGTCAGCCGGACCTCCGTGGGTCCGGCGCCCAGTCGGTGACCTGGGCACCCGACCCTCGCGTGGCCTACCCCGTGGTCACCCGCGCCTCCCTGGGTCCGGCACCCGACCCGACCCGACCCGGCCCGGCCCGGCCCGGCCCGGCCCGGCCCACGGTCACCCGCGCCTCCCTGAGTCCGGCGCCCACCCAGTCACCCGCGCACCCGACCCGTCGACGACCAACTCGGCGATGTCGCCGGGGCGCCGGTAGACGCGCTCGGTGACCATCGCTCGTTCCTCGACGAAGAGTTCGAGGAGCGAGCCGTCGACGAGCAGCCGGAGCGTCAGTACCGGATCCTTCGGCACGTGCACGGTGATCGGGGCGGAGCCTTCCCTGCCGGTCCGGGGCCAGGCGCTGCGGTCGAGGACGACGGTCCCTAAGGCGGGGTCCGCCCGGATGGTCAACTCCCGCCCCGCCGCGTCCCGGAGCAAGCTCACCGTGGTCGGTTCGCATGCGGTGACCGTCAAGTCGTACGCCTGTGGAAGTGGGGCCCGGCCCGGCTCGGTGACGAACGGCTCGGCCGGGTGCAGCAGTTCGAGTTCCGGGGCCGGGGTCACCCGTAGTGAACCGTCGGGGTGGACGTCGACCACCCGAGGCGCCGTGAGTACGCCCGCCCAGCCGGCCCGATCCGTCTCCTCCTGCTCGCGGGCCTCCCACGACCAGCCCCACAGCAGCGCGCGGTCCGGCTCCTGGAGCACGGCGGGGGCATAGAAGTCCCGCCCCTGGTCGAGTCGGCCGCCGGTGTGCGGTACGAACCTCAACGCGCCCTGGCCGTCCGGCTCCAGACGGCCCGTCAGGTAGCCGGTGGAGCAAGGGTCTCCGTCCCACAAAGACACCAGGAGTACGTGGTCGCCGCCCGCTGTCCGGTACAGGTGCGGGCACTCCCAGCCCACCGACTTGTCGCCGAACACCCCAGCCGCCACCGGGTCGTTGCCGTCCAGCAGCACTCCGGCGAACCGCCAGTCGGCCAGGTCGTCGCAGTCGTAGAGCAGGACCGATGGTGTGCCGTCGGCGTGCCCGGCCCCGACGAGGGCCCAGCGCCTGTCCACGTAGTGGAAGACGAACGGGTCGCGGAACATCACGACGTCCAGTCCCGGCGGCGGGCCTGCCACCACCGGCGTCGGCAGCGGCTTCCACTCGGTCAGTAGCTCGTCGTCCGGGTCGGCCGCCCGCGCCAGGCAGATGGTGCCGAGTCCGGTGTGGGCATGGTCAACTCCCGTGTATACGGCGGTCGGTGTGCCGTTGTCGTCGGTCACGGAGCCCGACCAGCAGCCGGCCTCGTCGGGGCCGCCGGGTGTCGGGGTGAGCGCGATCGGGTGGTGCTCCCAGTGAGCGAGGTCGGTGCTGGAGGCGTGACCCCAGTGGACGTTCGCGTGTACTGGTGCGTCGGGGTTGTACTGGTAGAAGAGGTGGTAGCGGTCTCGCCAACGGAACGGCCCATTGGGGTCGTTGATCCAGCCGGCGGGCGGACGGACCCTGAAACGCGGTGCGTTGGGGTCATGGCTCAACGGTTGACTCCTGCCGAGGTGATGCCCTCGCGCAGAGGGCGCTGACCGACGACGAACACGGCGAGGGCGGGAAGCATCGAGAGCACGACCCCGGCCAGGACAACCGAGATCGATCCGGTGCCGAGGTTTCCCTGGAGGGAGACCAGACCCAGCGGAAGCGTGTAGTTCTGGCTGGAGGTCTCCAGGATCAGCGGGCGGAAGAACTCGTTCCAGTGGTAGTTGAAGGCCAGTACGCCGACGATCGCCAGGCCGGGCGCGGCCAGCGGCGCGTACACCGAGCGGAAGATCCGCCAGGGGCCCGCGCCGTCCAGCATGGCCGCCTCGCCCAGGTCCTTGGGCATACCGAGGAAGTACTGGCGCATCAGGAACGTGCCGAAGGCCGTCGGGAAGGCCGGGATGATCAGGCCGAGGAGGGTGTCGGTGAGGCCCATCGACTTCAGCACCAGGAACACCGGCACGATGGTGACCTGCAACGGCACCATCATGGTCGCCAGGACCAGGCCGAAGAGTGGCTTCTTGAAACGGAACTCCATGCGCGCGAAGGCGTATCCGGCCAGGCCCGCCGTGATCATCTGGCCGACGGCGATCAGTGCCGTCACCAGCGTGGAGTTCAGGGCGAGCAGCCACACGTCGATCTGATCGAAGACCCCGCGGTAGGCGGCGGCGGTCGGGTGGGTCGGGATGATCTGCGGGGGCAGGTCGAAGGACTGGGCCGGGGTGCGCAGCGAGGTGGCGACGGTCCAGATGACCGGGCCCAGCGTCAGCAGGGCGCACACGGTCAGTACGGCGATCCGGGTCCAGGGGGCGAGTGAGTGACGTGCGCGGCTCAGGGCCGGCGTCGCTTTCAGGGTCGGGGTTGCTTGGCTCATGGTGCTCATGCGGCTCACCGGCTCACTGGTAGTGGACGAAACGCCGGCTGAGCCGGAACTGGACGGCGGTGACCGCCATGATCAGCGCGAAGAGCAGCACGCCCACCGCGGATGCCTCGCCGAAGTCGAGCTGCTCGAAGGCCCTCTCGTAGATCACCATCACCACGGTGCGGGTGGCGTCGCCGGGGCCGCCGTCGGTGAGGACGTAGGGCTGTTCGAAGACCTGGAGGGCGTTGATGATGCCGACCACCGACGCGACGAGCAGCGTCGGCGACAGCAGCGGCAGCGTGATGCCGATGTGCTTGCGCAGGCCGGTCGCGCCGTCGAGGGCGGCGGCCTCGTAGATCTCCTTGGGGATGTTGTTCAGACCGCCGACGAACAGCAGGAACGAGAAGCCGAACTGCTGCCAGACGTAGACCAGGATCACCGTGGCCATCGCCGCGTGCTCCGAGGTCAGCCAGGGCACGGGCGCGATGCCGACCAGGCCGATCAGCCAGTTCACCACCCCGAAGTCCTGGTTGAACAGGTACTTCATGACCACCGAGATCGAGGCGGCGGACAGTACCAGCGGGAAGAAGAACGCCGAACGGAACAGCGACCGCAGCCACCCCGGCATCCGCGCGTTCAGCGTGAGCGCCAGCGACAGTGCGATCAGCAGTTGCAGCGCTACCGCGAGGACCATGAAGAGGAGCGTGTTGCGGAAGGAGACCAGGACGGTCGAATCTGTGAACGTAGTGCGGTAGTTGGCGGCGCCGGCGAAACGGGGCGGGTCGATCACGTTCCAGTGGAACAGGCTCAGCACCATGGACCCGATGATCGGCACGACCGTGAAGACGACGATGCCGACGACCGTGGGCGCCAGGAACAGCGCGGCCAGCAGCCGGGTGCCGCGGTCGCGGACGGACTGCCGTACGGCGACGGCGGGTGGCGGCGGCGTGGCGGGCCGCGAGCGTACGGCCGGGACCTGGTCGTTCGGGAATTGGTCGTTCGGGACCTGATTGTCCGGGACCTGAGTGTTCGTCATACCTCACGCTCCATGGCCCGCTCCAGGTCGCCCTGCATCCGGCGCAGCGCGGGACCCACCGCACGCGGCGAGGCCAGCGCGGTGCCGGTGTACTTGAGCAGGACGTCGGTCACCTCGGCGACCTGCGGCGGCGCGGGGATCGGGCCGGTGTCGGGAAACCGGTCGAGGGTGCCGTAGAAGACCTGCCAGTGGGCCGGGCCGCTCTCGGCGTAGCGGGCGGCGTTCAGCATCGAACGGCGGGCCGGGGTCGTCTGGTTGCTCTGGAACAGCATGGTCATGGTGTCCTTGCGGGCGGCGTACTTGATGAACTCCCAGGCGGCTTCCTGCTTCTTGGAGGTGCGCAGCAGCGCGTAGCCCGCCGCGCCGAACTGGTGGCGCTGGGTGCGCCAGCGCGGGAAGTACTGCACGTCGTAGTCGGTGGCCCGCATGCCGGCCTGCTGCAGGCCGCCCGCCCAGAAGCCGCCCGCCGGTGTGACGCCGACGCGGCCGGTGGAGAACACGCCGACCAGGTTGCTGCCGTTGCCACCCTCGGGCCGGGTGCACAGGTCCTCCTGGACGAGGGAGGCGAGATAGTCGTACGCCTCCTCGACCCGGTCGGCGGTGGCCTGCGGGGTCGTCCAGCGGAAGCCTCCGCCGCGCCCCTGGCGGTCGGCGGCGGGGTAGAAGGTGTCCCACAGCCAGGAGCCGCCGGGCGCCTTCGACTCCTTCAGCAGGTTCGTGCCGTTCGCGAAGAGCCAGGGCACCACGCCGCCCCACAGCCGGTTGGTCCAGAAGTACGGCGTGAAGTGCGAGCCGCCGGTGCGTTTCATCTCCCGCAGCAGCGCGGTGAAGTCGTCGCGGCTCCAGTCGGCCGCCGGGGAACCCGCGCCTGCCCGCTTCAGTACCTGCTTGTTGAGGTAGATGTCGGCGGCGTTGAACTCCATCGGGAGTTGGTAGAGGTTCCCCTCGTACATCATCGACTCCACCAGCGAGGGGTGGACGTCGGCGAAGTACTCACGCAGCTCCGCCGCGTCCCGCCGCACCCAACGGTCCAGGGGCACGCCGAGCTTCCGGGCAAACAACTGCACGCCCTCGGTGGCCACATACACCAGGTCGGGGGCGGTGCCGGCGGCGATCTGGGTGAGGATCTTCGCGAAGAAGTCCGACCAGTCGACGGCCTGCACCGCGTTCACCCGCAGTGGGATGTCGGGGTGGAGCCGATGGAAGCCCTTGGTGAGGGCGTCGATGGTGGCCGGGTCGAAGGCGGCGCCGAGGGTGGCGACCACGAGGGAGCCGTCGTCACGGCCGGGGATGTCGGCTCCCGTGAGCCGGTCCCAGCTCGCGGCGGTCCCGGCCAGGGCGGCTGCTCCGGCCGCGTACGCGCCGTATCGCAGCAGCGTGCGGCGAGCGAGGTGCGAGTCAGTCATCAACAGGCCTAACTCGTGTTAGTTTAGGAGTGATGCCCAGATGATGGGAACCGGGCGGCGGGCCTGTCAAGGGTCGGGAACGCTTGACCTTTAACGAGTTAGGCCTCTTGGGCCTTTATCGAGTTAGGTCTACAGTCCTCGTTCGCAGGAGCCGATTTTCCACGCCCTCTGCGTCGTGAGCCGCCACGAGAGGAACGATGCGTCATGCCCGGAACATCGGGGCTGTCCAGGAGATCACTGTTCGCGGGATCGGTCGCGGGCACCGCCGCCGCGCTGCTGTCAGCCGGAACGGCCACGGCCGAGAGCAAAGCCAAGTCCGTTGCGACCGGCGCGAGTTACCGTGCCGCGTACCACTTCACGGTCCCCGACCAGTGGAAGAACGATCCGCAGCGGCCCGTCTGGATCGACGGCGAGTACCGCTACTACTACCTCTACAACGCCGACTACTTCACCGGTGTCGTCGGCACCGCGTGGCGCCTGGCCACCACCAAGGACCTGGTCTCCTTCACCGACCGCGGGGTCGCCGCGCCCAAGGACACCACGCCCAACGGCGATCTCTGGTCGGGTTCGGCGGTGGTCGACACCGGCGACACGGCCGGATTCGGCGCGGGCGCGGTCGTCGTCATCGTCACCATGTCCCCCGGCGACGGCACCGACGACCAGGCGCAGTTCCTGTACTACTCGACCGACGGCGGTCTCACCTTCACCAACTACGGGACCAACCCCGTCCTGCCCAACCCCGGCGTCGCCGACTTCCGCGACCCCAAGGTGATCCGCGACGAGGACCGGGACCGCTGGGTGATGGCCCTCGCCGAGAACGACAAGATCGGCTTCTACCACTCCGACGACCTCAAGTCCTGGACGTACGTGGACGGTTTCGTCCACGACGGCATCGGCGTCCTGGAGTGCCCCGACCTGTTCCGCATCACCGCCGGCGACGGCACCGTGAAATGGGTGCTCGGCGCGAGCGCGAACGGGAAGGGCTCGGGGCTGCCCAACACGTACGCCTACTGGACGGGTTCCTTCGACGGCAGCGCGTTCACCGCCGACGCGAGTGACCCGCAGTGGCTCGACCACGGCTGGGACTGGTACGCCGCCGTCACCTTCGATAAGCGGGACGCGAGCGGCGCGGTGGACGCGGCCGCCCGGTACGCGATCGGCTGGGTGAACAACTGGGACTACGCCGACACCACCCCCACCATCGACTGCGACGGCTTCAACGGCACCGACTCCGTCGTCCGCGAGATCACACTGAAGAAGGCGTCCGACAGCACGTACTACCTGGCCTCCCGGCCCGTCGCCGGCCTCGACTCGTACGTCTCCCGCACGGTGAACCTGGGTGATGTGACCGTCAACGGCACCAAGGTGCTCGATTACACCGGTATCTCCTACGAGGTGACGACCGAGATCACCTGGTCCCAACTCACCGGCGCCGGGCTTCAGTTGAGGCGCTCACCCAATGGCGGCCGACACATCGACGCCGGGATCTACGCCGACTACGCCTTCCTCAACCGGCGCAACACCGTGAACGCCGACACGTCCGGCAAGTGGCAGGAGAGCCACACCCCGTTCGACCCGTCCGCCGGCACGGTGAGGCTGCGCATCATGGTGGACCGCACGTCGGTGGAGATGTTCGTCGACGACGGCCGCTACGTGCACACCAGCCAGGTGTTCCCGTACCTGCTGGACACCCGGCTCGCGCTGTTCACGATCGGCGGCGGGGCAGTGTTCCGCAACACGGTGATACGCGAGTTCTCGGTGTGAGGCCGGTCGGGGGCTCGGGGACCCATGGAGGCCCGCCGCCTCACTCCTGACTCCGGCGCGGGCCCCGGTCGCCGGTCGCCGGTGCGGCGGTGCGGCGGTGCGGCGGTGCGGCGGTGCGGGCGTCGTCAGGCGGGGGTCTCGGCGGTGACGGTCAGGACCGCGCGGGCGAGAATGTGGCTGGTCATACTCCCGGAAGGTCGGCTACGAACACCCCAATACTCTGCGGGTGTTGCTGCGCGAACGCACCGGCAAGACCACGTCGGCTCTGCGCGGCAGGTAATGCCCGCCCGGGGCACGTCTACAGACAGGTACGGGTGAGCCAATCGTCGGAACTGTAGGTGTCCCTGGCGGGGTCCGGCACGGTGGCGGGCTGTGTCTCCACCAGTTGCTGCGGGGGAACGCGCTGCGGAAGCCGGCCGAACCAGGGACGTCGCCCGGTGCCGGCGGCACCCGGGAGGTCTGTCTTTTCAGCTGTCATGTCATCCTCCAGATGGGCGATCAGATGCGCGAACAGTCGAAGCGCCGTTTCGGGTGGGCGGCCTGTCAGAGTCGGTCGGCGTCGAGGACGGCTCGGGCGAAGGCCTCGGGTGCTTCCTGCGGCACGTTGTGGCCGATTCCCTTGAGCGTCCGGTGGTCGTAGGGGCCGGTGAATCTGGCCCGGTACGCCGTGCCGTCCCCGGCCGGCGTGAAGGGATCCAGTTCCCCGTCGAGAGTGACGGTCGGCACCGCGATGTCGGGCGCTGCCGCGAGACGTGCCTCGATGCGGTCGTAGCGGGGGTCGCCCTGGGCGAGGCCCAGTCGCCAGCGGTAGTTGTGGATCACGATGGGGACGTAGTCCTCGTTGTCGAATGCCGCCGCCGTACGGTCGAAGGTCGCGTCGTCGAAGTCCCACGACGGGGAGACGTTGTGCCAGACGAGCTTCGCGAAGTCGTGCCGGTACTTCTCGAAGCCCTGCGCACCGCGTTCGGTGGCGAAGTAGTACTGGTACCACCACGCCCGCTCGGCCGCGGGCGGCAGCGGCTGCTTGTTCTTCTCCCGGTCGGTGATCAGGTAACCGGTCACGGAGACCAGGGCCTTGCACCGCTTCGGCCACATGGCGGCGATGATGTCGGCGGTCCGCGAGCCCCAGTCGAAGCCTCCGAACACGGCCTTCCTGATCCTCAGGGCGTCCATCAGGGCGATGATGTCGTGGGCGATCACCGACTGCTGCGCGTTGCGGAAGGTGGTCGGCGAGAGGAACGTCGTGGTGCCGTGTCCGCGCAGGTAGGGAACGACGACCCGGTAGCCCTGTGCCGCCAGCAGTGGGGCGACGTCCACGTAGCTGTGGATGTCGTACGGCCATCCGTGCAGGAGGATGACAGCCGGTCCGTCGGCCGGACCGGCCTCGGCGTAGCCGACGGTGAGTTCGCCGGCCCTGACCTGCTTCAGCACCGGGAAGGACCCGGCGCCCGTGCCCGGCGCCGGCCCTGTCGCAGCCCGTTCGGCGCCCGGCCCGGGCGGCGAGGACGCTGCGGCCGCGGAGCCGCTCAGGCCGATCAGCGATGCCGCGGCCGTGCCCGCCGCGCCCGCGCCGACGACCTTGCCGAAGGTACGCCTGTCGATCATCTGTGCACCGTTCCGTCCGTGTCGGCCGGTCGGGCGCTTCCGCCCGGTCGGGGTCTCTCACGAGTCATCCTGGTGCTCCGCAGCCCAGGGGGCCTCAGTGTCTGTCCGCAGTCGTCCTTCGGGTTTCCCGCACATGCCGCTCGGCCGCCCGACGCCTCGGAGTTCACCCGATCGCTCCCCCAGCCCCTGGGGCCCGGGCCGGCCCGCCGCACCCAGTACCTTTGCTCCCATGGATGGCGACCGCGCTGAGCAGGAGATACCGGCCGTGGCACGTCTCGGCGTGGTGATCGCCGACGATCACCCGGTGGTCCGTGCGGGCATGCGCGCGCTGTTGTCCCGGGACGAGTCCTTCGAGATCGTCGCGGAGAGTTCGACGGTCCCGGAGACCGTGCGGGTCGTGGCGGAAGAACAGCCGTCCGTGCTGATCCTGGACCTCACCATGGCGGGCCGGTCCAGCCTGCCGTCGATCCCCGACCTGCTCGCGGCGTCACCCGACACACGCATTCTGATCCTCACGATGCAGGAGGATCCCGCGTTCGCCCGCGCGGCCCTGCGGATCGGAGCGGCCGGATATCTGCTCAAGGAGGCGGCGGCGGAGGAACTGGTCGGCGCGGCCCGCCAGGTCGCCCAGGGGGGCACCTATCTGCAGCCCGCCATGGGCGCCCGACTCGCCGTCGCGGGAGCCGGAGATCCCCGTGCCGATGGGGACGCCACTCTGACTGCCCGCGAACTTCAAGTCCTGTCCCTGCTCGCCCTGGGCCACACCAACCAGGAAGTCGCACAACGCCTCTTCGTCTCCGTCCGGACGGTGGAGACCCACCGCGCCAGGGTTCGGGACAAGCTCGGCACCGAGACACGGGCGGAGCTCATCGCCGCCGCCCGCGAGCGCGGGCTGCTGGGATGACCGGCACGCTGCGCGCAAAGGCCGGCCCGATCATGGAGGCCGCCGGTGCCGGGCTGCTGGTCGTCGCCTTCGCGGTCGAGGTCCTCCAGCAGCAGCCTCGCTGGGTGATGCGCTTCTCGCTCGGCGCTGCCGTCGTCCTCATCGTCGCGGCGGCGCTGAGCAACGCCGTGCGGAGGGCATGGCTGGCGGCGCTGTGCGGGCTCGCGCTCATACTCTCCGTGTCGCAACTGGTTCGTATGACCGAGCAGCCGCTCTTCAACGGCCTGAACATCGTGCCCCTGCTGCTGATCGGCTGTGCCTTCATGCTGGGCCGCAGCGCGGTGGCACGCCGTCGGAGTCTCGCCCGGGAGCGGGCGCAGGCCCGCAGCGACGGCGAGGAACGTGAACGGCGACGCTGGGCCCGTGAGTTGCACGACGAGACCCTTCAGGAACTGGTCGCCGTTCAGCTCGTGCTGTCCGCCGCCGCGGGCACCGGCCGGCTCGATGCCATGGACGAGGCCATCGGCCAGGCGCGGAGTCTGATCGCGAACCAGATCACCTCCTTGCGGCACCTGATCGTGGAGATGCGGCCTTTCGCCCTCGACCAGCTCGGACTCGCGCCCGCTCTTGAGACGCTGTGCCGGCGCACCGAGGACACCTTCGGGCTGGACGTCGAGCTGCGCGTCGGAACGGAGTGGCACGGGGTGGAGGCCGAACTGCCGCCGGAGGCCCAGGCCCACGTCTATCGCATCGTGCAGGAAGCGGTGAACAACGCGGTCAAGCACGCTCAGGCAGACCGGCTTCTCGTGGAACTAGACAGCGACGACCAGGCGTTCAGCGTGGCGGTCCGGGACAACGGCCGCGGGATGGACCAGCGGCCCTCCGCCTCGGTCGACCGATCCTCGCTCCCCACGGTGGTCTCCACGGGCACCGGGCTGTCGGCCATGCGTGAACGCGCCCACCTGTTGAACGGGCACCTCGATGTCGGCTCCGCCCCGGGCGCGGGAACCCGCGTCACGCTCCTGTTGCCTCGCCGGGCGAAGCGGCGTTCCAGCCCATAGGCATGCCCTGCCCCTCCAGAACGTCGGCTACGACAACAGCCTCATCGGCACCCAAGGCTGCCGCCCGTCGATGTCACACATGCGAGGCACCGGTTCGTCGTCCAGGAGATCGGCATCCCGCAACAGGATGCCTTGGACGCTGTCCCCACAGAACCGGAGAAAACGTGTTCGCCGCCTACCTCACGGTCACCCTCCTCGCCGCGGTGTTCAACGGTGCCGCCGCCGTCACCTACCTGATCGGCCACGAATACCCCAAGACCCAGGCGGACATGAAGGGCATACCCCGGAAGTGGGTACCGGTGCTGGGCATGCTGCTGGCAGCGGGCACCGTGGGACTGCTGGCCGGGCTCGCCGTGCCGCTCCTGGGAACCCTCGCCGCTTCCGGGCTCGTGCTGTACTTCATCGGCGCGATCGTCGCCCACCTGCGGGTGGGCTCCCGCAACATCGTCGGCGGGATCGTGTTCCTCGCCACCGCGGCGGCTGCCCTGACTCTGGGCCTGCTCCACCACGGCGCCTGACAGCTGCCGGCACGTCACACCGATCCCACCGTCGGCCGGCTCAACCAGCAGTGATCCACTCCATGAGGAGATGCGGGGCGCACCTGTACCCCGAGCGCGGCCAGAAACGGCGACATCCGCAAGACCGATCGGTCACTTCGGGAACAGCGGGTCCGGTCGGCGAGGTTGCATCGGCCGAGGGCCCGTGCCGTACCGGCGGGGCACACGGAGACCGCGAGGTCGTCCGCCCCGCCGGGATCCGGGCCCCAGGATGGTGTTACACCGGCCGCGCTCCGTGGACGGCGACGTAATTTCTGTTGGAGGACTTTTCATGACCGACCGGCCCCTGACCTTGATGGCAGTACACGCCCACCCCGACGACGAGGCCACGACGACCGGAGGAGTCCTCGCCCAGTACGCGACGGAAGGCATCCGCACGGTGCTCGTGACCTGTACCGACGGCGCCTGCGGTGACGGACCGGGAGGCGTCAAGCCGGGCGATCCCGGCCACGATCCGGCGGCGGTCGCCCTGATGCGCCGCCAAGAACTCGAAGCGAGCCGCGACGTCCTGAAGATCAGTGAATTGGAAATGCTGGACTATGCCGACTCCGGGATGATGGGCTGGCCCAGCAACGACGCCCCCGGATCCTTCTGGCAGACCCCCGTGCAGGAAGGCGCGACCCGGCTGGCGGACCTGATGCGGCACTACCGCCCCGATGTGGTCGTCACCTACGACGAGAACGGCTTCTACGGCCACCCCGACCACATCCAGGCCCACCGCATCACGATGGCGGCGCTGGAGATGACGACCGAGCTGTCACCGAAGGTGTACTGGACCACGATGCCCCGCTCGATGACGCGGCGCTTCGGCGAGATCATGCGCGAGTTCCACCCCGACATGCCGGAGCCGGATCCCGCCGAGGCCGCCGCGATGGCCAAGATGGGTCTCCCCGACGACGAGATCACGACGTGGGTGGACACCACGGCGTTCAGCGGTCAGAAGTTCGACTCGCTGGCCGCGCACGCCAGTCAGGGCGACAACATCTTCTTCCTCAAGATGGGCAAGGAGAGGTTCTCCGAGCTGATGGGCATCGAGACCTTCCTGCGCGTCCAGGACGCGACCGGTGCGGCCGTACCCGAGAACGATCTCTTCGCCGGACTGCGCTGACCCGCCCGGCCGCCCGGCCAGGAAGACGCGCGTTTCCGCGTGCCTCCCGGCCGGGCATGGGCGAGCGCACATCGACTGCGTGTTTTGTCCGTCGACGGGTTCGCAGGTCACCGGTAGTGTCCCCCGAGCGGCTGCTGCGGGACTTCGAGAGCGCTGCCATCTGTCGGGATCGGTATCGGTACGGAGGGCACCCCCATGACCAAACTTGTCCGGTACCTGACATTACTCGTCGTGGGCGTCTCCCTGCTGTTCCCCTCCACGGGGGCAGCCTCCGCGGCGCCGGTGTCCCCCGCAGCGCCCGCCGCCGCCGAGAGCTCCTGGCAGCCGCCCCTGTCCACCCGCGGGCGCTACATCGTCGACGCCAACGGCAACCGGTTCCGGCTGAAGTCGGCCAACTGGGACGGCGCCCAGGGCTCCTGGACCGGCAGCGGCAGCACGGCCGACAACGCCAACCACCACGCCGGGCAGAACTCCTACGGCATCCCCCTGGGCCTGGACCGCGTACCCCTTGCTCAACTCATGGCCGACTTCCACAAGTTGGGGATCAACAGCATCCGGCTCCCGTTCTCCAACCAGATGATCCATGACACCACCGCCGTACCGGACGCCGCCGTGGCGGCCAACCCGCAGTTGCGCGGCCGGACTCCGCTCGGGGTCTTCGACGCCGTGGTCTCCGCCCTGACGTCGGCCGACTTCGCCGTCATCCTCAACAACCACACCAACACCTCCCGTTGGTGCTGCGGCATCGACGGCAACGAGCGGTGGAACAGCAGCCAGTCGACCGGGCAGTGGGCGGACGACTGGGTGTTCATGGCCCGCCGCTACGCCGCCGACCCCCGTGTGGTGGGCGCCGACCTCTACAACGAGGTACGCCGTGACGTCTGGGACGACCCGAACTGGGGCGGCGGCGACGCGCACGACTGGTACGCCGCCGCCCAACTCGCCGCCGACCGCATCCTCACCGAGGCGAACCCGAACCTGCTCATCGTCATCGAGGGCATCAACTGGACCGGCATACCCGTCGACGGCTTCGCCCACGGCCGCCCCCTCCTCACCCCCGCCCGCACGCTGTCGCACACCTTGGTGGCCGCCCACAAACTCGTCTACTCGGCCCACTTCTACGGCTACACCGGCCCCCACCACAGCGGAGCCACCGGCATCGGCGAGACCAGCGACCCCCGCTACCAGGACCTCAGCCGCGACGACCTGTTCCAAGCCCTGTACGACGAGGCGTTCTTCGTCTCCCAGGACAACGGCAAGCACTACACCGCCCCCGTGTGGATCAGCGAGTTCGGCATCGGAGCGGGCGAGACCGGCACCGCGGCACGCACCTGGTTCGGCAATGTCACCGACTACTTCGCCGACCACGACGCCGACTTCGCCTACTGGCCCCTGGTCGGCTGGCAGGGCCACGACGACTGGGCCCTCCTGCGCTACGACGCGGACGGCACCCGGCACGGCCTCCTGGACGACGCCGACTGGCGCGCCGCCGGGTGGCAGCGGCTGATGTCCGCCGCCTCGCTCAGCGGTCCGGTCGCCAAGGTCCCCGCCTGGCAGATGCTCGCCACCGACCACGGCGACTACGTCCAGTCCGTACGGGTGCGCGCCACCGGCGACTGGGACCCGGGCGCCGCCAAGGCCGCCTGCCCCGACGGGCTGCGCCTGATCGGCCTCGGGCGCACCTCGGGCCGGGGACTGTGCACGGACATCACCGCGGGCGACCTGCGCGCCGCCGGCGGCACCCAGTCAGTCGTCACCGACGAACGCAACGTCCCCCAGGGTGGCGACTGGGCCTCCGGATACACCAAACTCCAGTGCGCCCAGGGCCAGTTCCTCATCGGCTACAGCCACCGGGATGTGCGGACGTCGGCGGCCCTGTGCGCTCCCGCCGCTGCCGCGCTCGCGGGAGCGGGACGCACGGTGTGGTTCGACCGCTCCGACAACCGGCCCGGCGACACCGGCGGCGGTGACTTCGCCGTCGGCGACTACAAGGGCCAGTGCGCGGACGACGAGTACGCCGCGGGCATCGCGTACACCACGCGCATCGGCAGCTCGCCGGGCCCCGCGGCCCTGCTGTGCCGCAAACTGGCCCTCTGACCCGCACGGGAGCAGTGGCGCCAGACGGACCGGCGACGGTGTTCGGCGCGGCGGGCGGTGCCGCGTCCGGTACCACCCGGCTCGAAGTCGGCTGGGCCCTGGTTGAAAGGCAGTCCGGGCGGACAGGGCCACAATCCTGGCGTCCGCCGGATTCACCGTCGAGGACACGAATGACGAGCAGCGCCGTCACCAACTGCGGGTCAGCGACGGGGCCGCCCGAGCGGCACCCATGTGGACCTTGCCCGACGAGGAAGTGACCGTGCCCAGCCGGCCGGCAGCCGGTCCACGTGACGACACTGGCTGACCCACGGCATCCGGCGCACGCACCCCCCGAAGCTCCGCTGCCGCCATGTCTCCGCACGTCCCGGCCCGCGTGCCGAGCAGCCCCGGTTCCACGTTCCCGGCATCACCTCTGGCATTGCATCAAGCTCAAGATCTTCCCCGCCCCCAGTCCGTTGAGCACCTGATCACGGTCAAGGCCGCGGCGGCACATTGGACACCGGTTTCACCACCTCCCGAACCCTGAGAACGCCCTGAAACCGCGCTGAATGGCGAGGCAGCCACGCTGTGCGCCATGACGACGACGGCCCCGCCAGGGGCAGCGGTCAGGGAGGGGATCACCATGAACAGCCTGCGACTGATCCACCGGCACACGGTGGCCTTCGGGCGCTTCGCCGGGCTGGGCAGCGGGCTCACTCTGGCGGCCTCTGCAGTTCTGGTCCTGCTCTCGCAGTGGATTCCGTGGACGGCGGCGAACGCGCTGACCACCGTCGCCTCCACCGTAGTTGCCACCGAACTGCACGCCCGCGTCTCGTTCCGCCACGGACGGCCCGGTCTGGCCGGCCACTTGAAGAGCGCTGCCACCATGGCCCTCGGCTGGCTGGTCACGTCCGCCGCGGTCGGCGCGCTGGCCGCGCTCCGCCCCGACGCCGGACTCGTCCTGCAGCAGACGGTGTACTTGTCGGCCACCGCACTCGTCGGGATCGGCCGCTATCTCGTGCTGCGGCTGGCTGTGTTCACCGAGGCCACTCCCCGGTCCGGGGCCAGCAGCGACGTACGGTTGCGGGCCGCCTACGACGCGGCTGCGTAGACCCTCGGCCGCGCTCAGGCACCGTTCGAGAACTGCGGGATGCTGCGCAACCGAAAGCGCAGGTCCCTGTGCGGCGCGAGCTGCCTGGTAGGACTCGGTGGTCTGTCGTAGCGGGTGGCGATGCCGCGACGTCGCGGCCAGGTGCGGATGGTCCAGGCGAGCGAGCGGCCGGCACAGCGCAGGCCGACGAGGCTCTGAAGTGTCATCGCTGCGGCAGGCACCGCGATGCCCCAGGGAGAAGGGTCTGCTCAGGAGGTCTTCCTTCCGGGCCGGCCCTTCGTCGGCTGCGGCGGGAGTCGGTGGCGGATGCCTCAACTCGCTTTCGATGCGGACCGTTTGGCGTTCTTGCTCCTGCTGGTGCGCGTGCTGCTTCGACCGGGCTCCGCGGGCGCCTTCTTGACCACTCCGGCCTTCTTCGTGGCTGCGACCGTTCGCGACGGCGTCGTGCGGGGCGGCGTGGTCGGCCACTTGAACTCGATCTCCAGCTCGATCTCCCCGTTGCCGATCTCGACCTCTGTCTCGGTGCGCAGGTCGTCGGGGATCCGCAGGCTGAGCGTTCCGAGGCCGAATTCCAGATCGACATCCCCGCCCTCTCTCAGTGCGGCCGCGAGTGCCGTGAGTTGGTCAGCGGCCTCAAAGCGCGACAGAGAGCGCTTCTGCTCGAACTTCAGGTCTTTCATGGGTGTCTCCCCTTCGGAAGAGAAGAGTCGATTACGCCCATTCTGAGGCCATGCGCGAGATCGGACATCCGCACGGTCGGGCGCTCGGAGCTTCTCTCCGGCGCGACGGACCCGGCGCCCCCGCGCGCGAGGCCCGGAAGCGTTCTACGGTGGAAAGGGATCCCTCGTTCGCGGAACTCGGTACCTTCCGCCTGTTGTCTCTCGGGGTCGCATCTCACCAGGAGGGCATACAGCATGTCCACTTCATCGGAAACACCTGTCCTTGACACCCTCGCCGCCATGACGGTCGACTCGATCGAGCGCTGCGGGATGAGCCCGGACCTGCTCATCCTCACGCGTATCGCCGCACTCGCCGCCTCGGACGCCCCGCCGATCTCGTACGTGGCGCATATCGACCCCGCCCTCAAGACCGGCCTGACCGCCAACCAGTTGCAGGACGTCCTGGTCGCCATCGCGCCCATCGTGGGCACCGCCCGCGTCATGACCGCGGCCGGCAACATCGCCACGGCTCTCGGCATCGCCATCGCCGTCGCAGACACCGAGATCGAGTCCCAGGGCTGAGAAGCGGTTCCGCCCGCCATCGGATCTTGCCCAGAGCAGGAATGACGCGAGACTGACCGCTGCCTCGTAGGAGGTGGCGGTCTTAACGATGGCGGAGTCGATCTGAACGAGCCAGTCGGTGTCGCCGACCGCGTCCGCATGGGCCTGGATCTGCTGAAGGGCCCGCGTGAACACGCCGTCCAGGGCGTAGCGCCGGAAGCGGGTGTAGACCGTCTGCCACGGCCCGTAGCGTTCCGGCAGGTCGCGCCAGGAGATCCCGGTCCGGATCTTGTAGACCCTCCCGTTGACGACCCGCCGATCCTCCACACGCGGTCGGCCCGTCGCGGCCCGCGGTATCAGCGGAGCGAGTAACTCCCACTCCTGATCACTTGCGGCGCCTGATCTTGGCCCAAGCCTCCTTCAAGGCGTCCGCCGCGGTTCCCACCTTCTCCGCCAGTGGCGGGATTCGATCGAGCACGGCGTCTACAACGAAGAACGTCCCAGTCACCGCGCCCGACGCGCCGTATCTGAAGCCGCTCACACAGCTCGTGGCCGACTACATCGAGGACGCGGGCATCGAGGTGGTGGACGCGCTGAGCCTGGAGGTGCCGGACAATCTGGCCGTCGCCCGCCTCGACCCCGCCGACCTGCGCGAGCACTGGCGGCGCCTTGATCTGTCACGGGCCGACGCGCTCGTCCTGTCCGCCTGTGTCCAGATGCCTTCGCTGGCGTCGATTCAGCCTGTGGAGGAAGCGGCGGGGCTCCCCGTGCTCTCGGCGGCCACCGCGACGGCGTACCGCGCCCTGGTCGAACCGGGCCTCCCCGCGGTCGTTCCCGGCGCGGGCAGTCTGCTCAGCGGCCGGGCCGGGGCGGGAGGGCAGAACGGGCCAGGTCCTGGGCGGCCGTGACGGACAGCAGGAAGGGACGATCCGCAAGCGGCGGCGAGGCCGGCGACGAGCGGCCCGACTCGGGGGCGAACCATGACGTGTCACGGGACCAACTCGGCAGCGAACCGCGTCAGTCGGGTCAGACCATGTCGTCCAGTGGACGCAACTCGTCGGCGTAGGACACCGAAGTGCGGCGCAGGATCCCGTTGCGCCCGACCGTGTACTGGCCCATCCGCCACAGCGGCGGCGAGTACGTGTGGATCGACACGCTGCCGGCATCGCGTCCGGTGAGCCGGTGGATGTGGTCGGGGCCGAAGCAGAAGACCTGACCGGTCGGCACCTCGGTCGCCAGGCTCGGCACGCCGACGGCCAGATTGTGTTCGACGAGTGTTCCCTCGGCCACCGCCACGGCACCGGAGGAAACATCGTGATCGTGCCAGCCGGTGTCGTTCCGCGGCGTCCAGCACAGCACCCAGACGTCGACATGGGCGTCCCTGTACAGCGAGACGTAGTGCCGGTTGTCGTCGTCGAAGGCCACGTGCTCACGCCAGCTGCCGGGGTCCGCGGCGATCGACGCGGCCAGCTCCAGCAGTTCCCGCTTGTCCAGGTCGCGGCCCGGAAGCGTGTCGAGAGTGACGGCCGCCCGCACCCGGTGCCACGGTTCGGCATCGCGGGCGGCTGCGGTGTCGAGGTCGTGGGCCGGCAGCGGTGCGGTCATGGCCGTACTCCTTCGAGTGGGTGGCGTGGATTGCCGACGCGGACGGAGCGCCTCGCGGTCGTACGACGAAGGATCGTCACGGGGCCGGGTGCAGCGTCCCTCCGGCGGACCGGAACGGTTGTGTGCGGGGCTTCATCTGCTCGACGAGGCCTTCCGGACAGGGGGGTTGGCACATGGTGGTCGCATCTTGCTCGCTCGCGCCGCCTCTGGGTTAAGCGCTTCAGTGATGCGTTCCAGTGAAGCGCTTAAGTGGAGCCGGTGTCAATGTGCGTCGAGGGCCGCTCCGCTCCGAACGGCAGGAGCGGAGCGCCAGTTCATCGAGTCGTTACACTGACCACGTGCCAAAACAGCCGCGGCGGATCACCCTGCGCGACATCGCGGAGGAGACCGGGCTCTCCGCCGCCGCGGTGTCGTACGCGCTCCGCGGACTCCAGGTACCGCCCGAGACCCAACGACGTGTCCGCGAGGTCGCCGATCGGCTCGGCTACCAGGCGGACCCGATCGCCCGCGCCCTGGCCTCCGGTCGTACGGGGTATGTCGGGGTGCTGTGCGGGTCGCTCGCCGACGTCTGGCAGCAGGACCTCGCCGCCGCCCTGGGCCGCAGGTTCCTCGGCGTCGGGCGGCACGCCCTGATCGTCGACGCCTCCAACGACCCCGAACTGGAGGCCACGCTCGCCTCCCAGCTGGCGGACCAGCGGGTGGACGCGCTCATCGTCCTGCCGGTCGACCCGTCCGCCGCGCACTGGAAGGAAGTCGCCCGGCGGACGGTACTCACGTCCATCGGTGACGGACTGCCAGGTGCGGCCACCGCGGCGGAGGTCGTTTTCGACAACGAGGCCGGGGTCACCGACGCCTTCCATCGACTCGTCGACTGCGGTCACCGCAGGATCGCCGTCATGACCCCGAGCCGGCCCACCACCCCCGACCGTCCCGCCGAGGTGATCGCCCATCGGGTCGCGC
Organism: Streptomyces sp. NPDC001100; assembly: GCF_053598575.1. NCBI lineage: Bacteria > Bacillati > Actinomycetota > Actinomycetes > Kitasatosporales > Streptomycetaceae > Streptomyces > Streptomyces sp. NPDC001100. The sequence continues at coordinate 4,510 of NZ_JBSFKO010000039.1, read as the reverse complement.
GGAGTCTCGGCCTGGACGTCACGCTCCACCCCTCACCGCACGACCTGGACGGCGCCACCGCCGTGGCACGGACCGTGCTGGGCTCCGCGAATCCGCCGACCGCCTTTCTGTGCCTGGCCGACTCGATGGCCTACGGCGTCTACGCCGGGGCTCGGGAGCTGGGACTCGACGTACCCGACGACGTCTCGGTCATGGGCTTCGACGACCACCCGTTGTCGCGATTGTTGACGCCGCCGCTGTCCAGTTACCGGTGGCCGGCGGACCTGCTGGTGGACCTGGTGGTCAAGCGCACGGTCAGAGCGATCGACGAGAACAAGCTCAGCCGCCGCAAAGTCCTCCCCCCGGCGGCGAAGCCCCGCGGTTCGGTGGCACCGCCGAGGACCGCACGCCGGTAGGGCCGAGGCCGCGGAGCGGCACAGGGTTTACGTTCCGGGAGTGCCGACTGCGTCCAGCCCTTCGCCGGTGGCGAGTCGCGCCCGCACGGTGATGCGCGGGTTGTGGGGAGCGGGTACGGCGAGGGTGCGGGACCGCTTCGTGGCCTTGACGTCTCCGCTCACCGACAGGCTGGTGACGGCGCGGCTGCCGGCGGCCAGTGCGTACCAGTGGCCGTTCGGGGAGCGCCAGCCGCTCGCGGCGACGATGTGCTGGCCGAACCGGCTGCAGGCCGCGGTGGCGCGGGCTCGGGCGATCGTACGGGCCGGTGCGGCGGGCGCGTCTCCGCTGGTGCGCAGGGAGACCGTCACGTCGCCGGGTCCGCGCCAGGTGTCGGCGCGGGCGCAGGTCCACACGGCGTGGCCGCCTCCGTCGGGCAGGTCCTGTTCGGCGAAGTCCCAGTTGTTGACGGCGCGTACGCCGGAGCCGCGCAGCGGCTCCAGGGCGCAGGCCTGGTGGGCCCAGGCCAGCAGGGCCTGGGAGCCGGTGGCCTCGCGGGGCTGACGGGCGGGCGGTGTGCCGTGGCCGGGCAAGGGGGTGTAGGTGAGGTGGACCGGGGACAGGTCGCCGAGGGGGGCGAGCAGGAACGCGTGGTGTTCGGCGATGCGTGGCGAGGAACGCAGTTGCAGGACCGGTCGGCTCTCGCAGTGCGCTGTCGCGGGCACGGTCGGGACCGGATCCGTGACGCCGTCCTTCGAGACGTGCAGCGCGCGGGCCAGGACATCGGGGCGCAGCAGGTCGCGGGTCTGTGCCTCGGCCACCCAGGGGGCCAGCAGATAGCGGGCGGTGCCGCCTGCCCGGGTGAGGGTCACGGCCGCCGCCGTGGTGACGTCGGCGTCGTCGACGCGGGCGACGCTCAACTCCGCGTCCCGCGCTCCGGAGCGGGTCTCGCTGTAGCGGGCGAGGCGTTGGCCGTCGTAGAACAGCACCACTTCGCGGTCGCCGACGTCTCCGGCGTAGAGGAGTTGCGGTGCGGTCGCCGGTGGGACCGCGGTCGTGGCGGGGGCGAGGTGGAGGCGGGTGTGGGCCTGTGGGTGCGTCCACGCGTTCAGGGCGCGGTCCAGGAGGTCCTGGTCGTGGGGGCGGGAGCCCCGGGCCGGCCAGGCGGTGAAGTCGACCCGCGAGGTGTTGTCCCATGCCCCGGCCGTCGTGCGCACCAGGTCCGCCGTACGCGGCATGCCGAGTGCCGCCGGTGTCCCGCGTTCCGGCCGGTGTGCCGTGCCGTCTCCTGCCACGGCCAGGGTCACCACCGTCAGGAGTCCGATCGCGGCGGCCCCCAGGAGCAGGCGGGTCCGCCGGGCGCGGCGCAGCAGGTCGGTGGGGCCGGCCTGGAGGGCGCAGGCGTCGAACTCCTGTGACGCGAGCAGGGCGGCGGGCGATCTGCGCGAGCTCTCCTCCAGCAGGCCCGCGGTTCGCAGGGCCGCGGCCGGGTCCGGTGCGTCCGCGGATTCCAGCAGGCCGTGGACGGCGTCGAGGGGCAGGCCGTGGACCGTGCGCAGCAGGAAGGCGGCGCGGGCCGCCGCCGGGGCCGCGGACAGCCGTTGGGCCAGGGCGAGTTCGTCCGCCCCGCCCGAACGCGGGAACAGCCGCAGACCCAGGACCAGGGGCAACCGGGGCCACAGCGCGCCCGGGGCGACGAACCGTGCGGGCCACATCCGCGGGCGCCGCCCATGAGCCAGCGCGGCGCGCAGCACCTCGGCCAGGAGAAGGCGCTCCACGGAGTCCCCGGCGCGGGACTCCCCGCGCGGCGCGGGGACGGCGGGCGCCGAACGTGTCGTGCCCGCGCGACGCAACGCCCGTTGCACGAGGGCGTGCGCCACGAGTACCCGGCGGTGCCGGCCGAGCGAGGCCGGGAGGACGAGGTGCGCCAGACGGACCAGATCGCCGTACTGCTCGACGAGGACGGACTCGGCCTCCCGGACCCGAGACCTGACACCCCCGGCGTGGGGGCGGAGCGAACGAAGTTTCATGGAACGGGACGCTTTCCGGGACGGGAGAGGACGCGGCGGGGTGCCGTTGCGTCAAACGAGTGAATCCCGGACAGGTCACCGTCACCCGCCGCCGGTGCGGACCTCCGCGCGGACATGCGGACTCCCGCCTACCGGGCGTGAGAAGTGAACCGCAGCGGTGCCGCGCCTCCGTACGCTCTTCGCCCCGTCCCTGTCGCGCAGGAGGATGGCCGGGCCACCACCACTGGTGGACGCGGCACGTGGACACCGGTGGCCGGTCGTACACGACACGAGCGAGGAGCGGACATTGGCTGTGGTGATGTTCATGCGCTGGACGGGTGTCACCCCCGAGCAGTACGACACCGTTCGGGACACCGTGGGCTGGGAGGAGACGGCCCCCGCGGGGTCACAGGTGCATGTGGCCTGGTTCGACGACGAAGCACTCAATGTGACCGACGTATGGGACTCCGAAGAGGCCTTCCAGACCTTCTTCGCCGAACGACTGGCGCCCGCCGTCGAGAAGGCCGGCATCACCGGCCGGCCCGACAGTGAGTTCCGGCCGCTGCATCGGCGCTTCGTCCCGCCCGGAGTCGTCGGCGGCGCATGAGAAGCCGGTGCCGGGCCTCACGGGCCCGGCACCGTCGTCCGAGGGTCAGCGGCCCTTGCGTACCCGGGCCGCCGCGCGGGCTTCCGCGGTCTTGCGGGCCTCGGCTGCCTTGCGGGACTCCTTGGCCGGTCGGCCCGGACGGGTTCCCATGCCCCGGAAGGGGGCGTTGCCGCTGGGCTTCGTCCCCGCCGGAGGGCGCTTGGCACCGGTGATGGCGGTCAGTTTCTCCTCGCCGGAGCGCACCTGTGTGACGGTCGGCCGGATGCCGGCCTCGGACATCATGCGGTTCACATCGCGCCGCTGCCCGGGCGTGACCAGAGTGACCACCTTGCCGGACTCCCCGGCGCGCGCCGTACGACCGCCCCGGTGCAGGTAGTCCTTGGCGTCGGCCGGCGGGTCGACGTTGACGACGAGGTCGAGCGCGTCGATGTGAATGCCGCGGGCGGCGACATTGGTGGCCACCAGCACGGTGATCTCACCGTCCTTGAACTGGCCGAGCGTGTGCGTGCGTTGGGGCTGCGACTTCCCGCTGTGCAGAGCGGACGCCCGTACCCCGGCGGCCCGCAGATGACGGGTGAACTGGTCCACCCCGGCCTTGGTGTCCAGGAACATCAGCACGCGGCCGTCCCGCGCGGCGATCTCGGTCGCCGCGGCGTACTTGTCGGCGCCGTGGACGTTCAGCACATGGTGTTCCATCGTCGCGACCGAGCCCGCCGCCTCGTCGACCGATGCGAGAACCGGGTCGTGGAGGTAGTCCTGGACCAGCCGGTCGACGTCGCCGTCGAGCGTGGCCGAGAACAGGAGCCGCTGCCCGTCGGAGGGAACCTGGTCCAGGAGGTCCGAGACCTGCGGCAGAAAGCCCAGGTCGCACATCTGGTCCGCCTCGTCCAGCACCGTGATCCGTACATGGTTCAGGTGGCAGTCGCGGCGCGACACCAGGTCGGTCAGCCGCCCCGGCGTCGCGACGACCACCTCGACACCGGTCCGCAGCAGCGCCGTCTGCCGGTTGATCGACAGACCGCCGACCACCGTCGCCAGCCGCACGCCGACTGTCCGCGCGTACGGGGTGAGCGCGTCGTCCACCTGCTGCGCGAGTTCCCGGGTCGGCACCAGGATCAGCGCGAGCGGCCTCTTCGGCTCCGCCCGCCGACCCGCGGTCCGTACGAGCAGCGGGAGCCCGAACGCGAGTGTCTTGCCGGAGCCGGTCCGTGCCCGGCCCAGCACATCGTGGCCGGCCAGCGCGTCGGGGAGCGTTGCCGCCTGGATCGGGAAGGGTTCCGTCACCCCGAGGTCCCTCATCGTCCCGACCAGCTCGGGCGGCAGCCCGAGCGTGGCGAAGGAAGCGGTCGGCGGCTTCGCGTTCATGGGGAACCTTCCTCGGTCTGCTGCCCGCAACGCGCCGGGGCCCGCACCCCTTGGTACGGGCCCCGGCGATCTCGAAGCGTTCGTCCACTTTAACAGCGGCCACAGCCGGGCGGCAGCCCTCCCCCAGAGGCGGTGCCCCCAGACTCGGCCAGACACA
>NZ_JBSFKO010000038.1:1935-100597 GCF_053598575.1 Streptomyces sp. NPDC001100 | reverse complement strand
GCGGACTGTAGGCGAACCAGCCGAAGTCGGCCGCGCCCTGCGGGGTGAGGAAGCCGCCCACCGCGATCGTCGAGCCGAACAGGTACAGCCAGTAGGCGAACATGTTCAGCCGCGGGAACGCCACGTCGGGCGCGCCGATCTGCAGCGGCATGATCCAGTTGGCGAAGCCCGCGAACAGCGGCGTCGCGAACATCAGCAGCATGATCGTGCCGTGCATCGTGAACGCCTGGTTGAACTGCTCGTTGGACAGGAGCTGTAGTCCGGGTCTGGCGAGTTCGGCGCGCATCAGCAGCGCCATGACGCCGCCGATCAGGAAGAACGCGAAGGACGTGACGAGGTACAGCGTGCCGATCGTCTTGTGATCCGTGGTCGTCAGCCACTTGATGCTCTTGAGGTCTCTCACGCCCCGCCTGTGTCCGAGCCCCGCCCGCCCGTCACACTCGACGGGCGCGACGAGAATCACGAAATCGGGTGTGACGATCGCCCGGGTGCCGGACACGAACGGAACATGAGCAACGACGAGATCTTCGCCGCTGCCTATCGCGAGCACTACTGGGCGGTCAGCCGCTACGTTGCCCGGCGACTGGACGGGCGCAGCGGTGAGGTGGAGGAAGTGGTGGCGGAGGTCTTCACCGTCGCCTGGCGCCGCCGTGCGGATCTGCCGCCGGCCCCGCTGCCCTGGCTGTACGGCGTTGCCCGCAACTGCCTGGCCAACGCGGTACGGGGGTACGGGCGCCGACGTCGGCTTGTCCATCGGCTGGGCAACGACGAGAGCGCGCACGGGCGGCAGGTGGCTGCGGGGCCCGATGCGGAGGCGCCTGGTTCTTGGGTGCACGAGGCGCTTTCGCGGTTGTCGGCGGCAGACCAGGAGGTGTTGCGGCTGACGGCGTGGGAGGAGCTGGGTGTGGAGGAGGTCGCCGTGGTTCTCGGGTGTGGGGTGCGGGCTGCGGCCATGCGGTTGCATCGGGCGCGGCGGCGATTGAGGGCGGAGATTGATCGTCTCGTGGTGCTTGGAGGTCCGGGGCGATGATCAATTTGTCTGCTGCGTCGTCGTGGCTGGTCGCGCAGTTCCCCGCGTCCCTATGGGGCGCTACAGCTGGACCGGAGGATCGACGCCATGGCCGATGAACTTGAACTACTGCGTGGCGCCAACCCGTTCACGGCCGATGGCCCCCGCTACGGCGACGGACCGCTCGACCACCACGCCTCGCGCCGGCTGAACCGGCTGTTGCACGAACGGCGTCGCCGGCTGCTCTGGAGTCTCGTGGCCGGAGCCGCCGTAGTGGCGACCGTGTTCACGCTGTTGCTGGGCGGACCGAGCGGCACTCCCGCCGTGGCGGCGCCCCGCCCCCTGGTCGTGCAGGCGAACTCCACGCCCGTGTCCCTGAAACAGCTCGCCGCTCTCGCCGCGGCGGTCGCCGTCGACGGAACTCCCGTACTGCGCAAGGGAACCCACGTGCAGTCATGGAGCCTCGGCATGTCCGACGACAAACCGCCGGTCACCATCCCCGAGGAACGCATCGTGCGGTGGAACGCGGACGACAGCCACACGGAACGTGTCGTGGAGGACGGGCATGTCCTCAAGGAGACGACGTATCCGCCGAGTTGGAGCGATGTCCCGCCCGAGGCCCGGCCCCCGCACGACGTGGCGGGACTGCGGGCGTACCTCCAGGAGACCGCGTACAGCAAGACGCCGTTGACCACCCCCGAACTCCTTGCCGCAGTCGGGGAGTTGCTGGACCACTGGACGCTCGGGGCGCGTGAGTCGGCCGCGTTGGCGCGGCTGCTCGCGGCGGCGGACGGACTGCGGCCGGCGGGGGAGGTGACCGACCGCCTCGGGCGGCGCGGGGAGGCCTATGTGTATCGGCAGCCGGGCAACCGCCTGATGCTGATCATGGATCCGGCCACCGGCGCCGTCCTCGGGATGGAGAGCACCTTCACGAAGGACCAGCCCGAGTACGGCGTCAAGGCCGGGGACGTCATGGACTACAGCGCGTGGACGCGCTGATCACACCCCGAGCTGCCGGGCCGCGGCCGTCACGGTCTGCTCCAGGAGCGTGGCGATGGTCATCGGGCCGACGCCGCCCGGCACCGGAGTGATCAGCGAGGCGCGTTCGGCGGCGGAGTCGAAGTCGACGTCACCGACGTTGCCCGCGTTGTAGCCGGCGTCGAGCACGACCGCGCCGGGCTTGATGTCCTCGCCGCGGATCAGCCGGGGGCGGCCCACGGCCGCGACCACGATGTCCGCCTCGCGGACCGCCGCCGACAGGTCGCGGGTGCGGGAGTGGCAGTAGGTGACCGTCGCGTCGCGGGCCAGCAGCAGCATCCCCGCGGGCTTCCCGAGGATCGCGCTGCGGCCCACGACGACGGCCCGCTTGCCGGACGGGTCGACGTCGTACTCGTCGAGCAGCCGCATGATGCCGCCGGGCGTGCAGGACACGAAGCCCGGCAGGCCGAAGCTCATCGCCGCGAAGGACGCGAAGGTGACCCCGTCGACGTCCTTCTCCGGCGCGATCGCCTCGAACGCGGCCCGCTCGTCGATGTGTTCGCCCATCGGGTGCTGGAGCAGGATGCCGTGCACGGTGGGGTCGGCGGAGAGCGCGGTGAGGGCCGCGACCAGTTCGGCGGTGGTCGTGGCGGCGGGGAGTTCGACGTGCCGGGACTCGATGCCGGCCTTGCGGCAGCGGTTCTGCTTCATCCGGACGTACGTCACGGAGGCCGGGTCCGCGCCGACCAGGACCGTGGCCAGACAGGGCGCCGTACCGGTGCGTTCCGTGAGGTCGGCGGCCTGCTTCGCGGTGTCCTCGACGATGCGCCGCGCGAGCGCCGTACCGTCCATGAGCCGTGCCTGGGACATGATCCACTCCTGAGCTGGTTGACCAGTCGCCCAGGCGCACGGCATTCACTCCGCGTGGGCCGCTCCACGGTGGTGCTCCACCTCAGCGCCAGTCACGACCCACGGACAGCCTAACCGAGAGAGTTCTACGGTCGTCAGGACCCGTTCTCCCCGGGCGGCTGCGTCGGGTCGACACCGGTCAGGAAGTCCCGGGCCTGGGCCGCGAGGCGGGGCGCCCCGATGGCCTCCGCCCAGCGGGCGACCTCCGTCGCGAGTGCCCTGGCGCCGGCCTCGTCGCCGGAGTCCCTGGCCAGCACGGCGAGCAGCAGCTGCTGGGAGAGCGTGCCGGGGACCGTGCCCGCGGCGGCGCCCAGGGTGGTCGCCCGGCGCCAGCGGTCCAGGGCCAGGCCGTTGTCACCGGCGTCGTGGTCGTGGTCACCTAGGTGGCGCAGGGCCTCGCGGGCCAGCAGCGGGTCGTCGCCCGATTCGGCGGCACGCAGCGCGGACGCGTAGTGGGCGGGCGCGTTCGCCAGGTCGGCGAAGTGGTTGTCCGTGGTCAGGCCGAGATACATCTCCGCCCAGCCCCGGCGCCCCTCGTCCGGAGCGTCGTCCCGCAGCGCCTCCGCTTCGCGGAGCAGGGAGGCGAGGGCTTCCGGGTCCTTCCCGGCCGGGCCCAGCCGGAGCCGGCCGTCGACGACGAGCAGCCGGCGGTAGGTGTTCCGCAGCCGCGCGAAGTCCACGTCCCAGTCGCCGCCGGGGAACTCCTTCCCGGCCGCCTCGATACGTGCCGTCGCGGTGTCCGTCCCCGCGAACCAGTCCTGTTCCAGGGCCACTTGGGCGGCGGCACGGGCGATCCGCGCCCGGGCGTCCGGTTCGTCGGCGGAGCACGCGTCCAGCAGACGGGAGGCGCGCTCCCATCGTCCTGTGACGCTCAACTCGTGGGCGGCGGCGATGAGTTCTTCGACGGGGACGACCGCGTTCGCTGTGGATGTCATGGCGGGGAAGGTAGTTATGCGAAAAACTATCCACAAGAAAACCACTGCGGGAGGCAGACGGTGGAGGACTCGGTCGACCGGCACGTGGCGCTCTGGTTGAAGGAACTCGCCTGGATGGACCCGGTGAAGGAGGAGATCTTCATCCGGCTGGCGATCCTGGCCCGGCATGCCGGTCGGACGCGGCGGGACGTGCTCGACGCCGACGGGCTCAAGCAGTGGCAGTTCAAGGTGCTGCTCATGCTGCGCAGGCTCGGGCCGCCGTACGAGACGAGCCCGTCACACCTGGCTGAGCTGCTGGGGCTGACCCGTGGCGCGCTCTCCGCGCGGCTGGCGGCCGTCGAGGAGGCGGGGCTCATCACCCGTACCCATGAGACGGGGGACCGGCGGCGGGTGCGGGTGCGGCTCACCGACGCCGGATACGCAGTCCTCGAGGAGCACGTCGCGGCGGAGGAAGCGGGCGAGCTCGCGCTGCTCGCAGCACTGAACCCAGCAGAGCGCCGGACGCTCGCAGACCTGCTGCGGAAACTGGTCCTCGCCGTCGAGTCCTAGCGGGGCCGGCGGGTACCGTGCTGGCCGAGAAGGTCCAGGTCAGCCGGGTGGTGACCCGGACCTTCGGCACCAGCCTCGCTAGCCGTCCCATGCCTGGATCATGGTCTGCCGGGTGATCTTGCCGTCGTCCAGCACGAGCATCGACTCGGCCAGGACCCGGGTCCCGTCCGGATACTGACAGGACTCGCTGTAGGCGACTCGGTCCCCCTGTACGACGCACTCCTCCAGTTTGTGCGTCATGTCGCGGCTGTAGACGTCGTCGAGCATGGCGCTGATCTCGTCCCGGCCGTGCAGGACCTTGGGGTTGCTGGGCTGGGTCTGGTGGTCGACGACGTGGATCTCCGCGTCGTCGGCGTAGAGCGACAGAAGCGTCGCCGCTGTGTGATCTTCGATGCCCCGGCGCAGGGCTTCGGTGTCGAAGCCGGGGCGTGCCGCGGTGCCCATGGTTACCTCCTTGGAGGGCCGCGGCCCGAACAGGAGCGAGCCGCGCGGGCCTCTCCTACGAGCCTCCTCCGCCGCGCCGGGGTCGGCAAACCGAGCGGGCGTACTCCGCCTGACGGGTGAGCGGTGACCGGTGCCCGTGACCGTGTGACTACCGTCCGCGTTGCTGGAAGCATGATCTCAACACGACGTATTGCCGCCGCCGTTGGTCTCGCCGTCGGGGTCACCGGCCTCGTCGCGCCGATGGCGAACGCCGCCGACGCGCCCGCCTTCAAGGACGGCAAGGTCAGCCCGGTCGCCCTGCTGGACTCGCTCGCGGTGAGCGAGATCCCCGCCGAGCACCAGGCGCAGATCCCGAAGGTCGCCGACCAGATGAAGGCGCTGAACCACCTCAACGACCTCCAGCAGCTGCACCAGGTCACCGACATGGCCGCGCCGGTCACGGGACTCCTCCCCGCCGTCGAGTAGCGGGACCGCGCAGCACGCAGACCCTGAGGGCCGTCCGGAAACGGGCGGCCCTCAGTCGTGGACTGGAGCGGGATCAGCCCGCCGTCGCCAGGAACTGCGTCGCCGCGAGCTCCGCGTAGAGCGGGTCGGCGGCCACCAGCTCCCGGTGCGTGCCCACCGCGCGGACCCGGCCCGCGTCCATGACGACGATCCGGTCGGCCATCGTCACCGTGGACAGCCGGTGTGCGACGACCAGGACCGTCGTCGTACGCGCCACATCGGCGACGGTGTCGCGCAGGGCCGCCTCGTTGACCGCGTCCAGCTGCGAGGTCGCCTCGTCCAGGAGCAGCAGGCGGGGGTGGCGCAGCAGGGCGCGGGCGATCGCGACGCGCTGGCGTTCGCCGCCGGAGAGACGGGTGCCGCGGTGGCCGACCAGGGTGTCGACGCCCTTCGGGAGCCGGGCGACCAGACCGTCCAGGCGGGTCGTCTTCAGGACGCGGGTGACGTCGTCCGTGCTCGCGTCCGGGTTGCCGAGCAGCAGGTTGTCGCGCAGGGAGCCCGACAGGACCGGCGCGTCCTGCTCCACGTAGCCGATGGCGGAGCGGAGTCCGGACAGCTCCCAGTCCGCGAGGTTCCGGCCGTCGAGGGTGATGGCGCCGGACTCGGGGTCGTAGAAGCGCTCGATGAGGGAGAACACGGTGGTCTTGCCCGCGCCGGACGGGCCGACGAAAGCCGTCATGCCCTGGGCCGGCACGGAGAAGGTCACGCCGTGGTGGACGTAGGGCAGGTCGTCGGCGTAGCGGAAGCGGACGTCGTCGAAGGCGAGGGCCGCCGGCTCGGCGCCGGGGGAGGGCAACTGGGCGGGCAGGGACGGGGGTTCGGCGGGGAGCTGGAGCGCTTCCTGGATGCGGGCGAGGGCCGCGGCGCCCGTCTGGTACTGCGTGATCGCGCCGACGACCTGCTGGATCGGCATCATGAGGTAGAAGACGTAGAGGAGGAAGGCGACCAGCGTGCCGACATCTGTCGCGCCCGTCGCCACGCGTGCCCCGCCCACCGCGAGGACGGTGATGAACGCGATCTGCATCGACAGGCCGGCCGTGTTGCCCGCCGCCGCAGCCCACTTGGCGGCGCGGATGCTCTGCCGCCACGACTCCTCGGCCGCCGCGTGCAGGGTGCGCTCCTCGCGGTCCTCGGCGCCGGACGCCTTCACCGTGCGCAGCGCGCCGAGGATCCGCTCCAGCGAGGCACCCATCACGCCGATCGCGTCCTGTGCCTGCCTGCTGGCCCGGTTGATGCGTGGCACGATCACGCTGAGCACGGTGCCCGCGCCCACGATCACGCCGAGGGTGACGGCCAACAGCACGGGGTCGACCAGACCCATCATCACGATCGTCGCGACGAGGATGAGCCCCTCGGTGCCGAGCCCGACCAGTGAATCGGTGGTGACCTCGCGCAGGAGAGTGGTGTCGGAGGTGATGCGGGCCATCAGGTCGCCGGGCTCGCTGCGGTCCACCGCGCCGATCCGCAGCCGCAGCAGATACGACGACAGGGCGCGCCGCGCGCCGAGCACCACCGACTCGGCGGTGCGCCGCAGGACATACGAACCCAGCGCGCCCACCGCAGCGTTGGCGACCACCAGCGCCGACATCGCGAGCAGCGCCCCGGTGATCGTCCGGTCGTGCGACAGGTCGTCGATGAGTCCCCGCGCCACCAGCGGCAGCAGCAGCCCGGTGCCGCCGGTGACCAGCGAGAGCAGCGCGCCCGCCAACAGGGCCCAGCGGTGCGGCCGTACGTAGTCGAGGAGCAGCCGCCAGGCCGGCGGGTCGCTCCGAGTCCCTGCGATGCCCACGGCGCTCCCCGGGATGCGGTCGGAGCACTCAGGTTACGTCGGCCGGTGCCGACGGTGTCGAGCCTCCGTCGTGCCCTTACCGATCAGTCACGCGTAGGGTCTCAGGCAGGGACAACGATCGACGAAAGGGTTCAGGACCATGGCGCAGGAAGTGCGCGGCGTGATCGCGCCGGGAAAGAACGAACCGGTCCGGGTCGAGACGATCGTCGTACCCGATCCCGGACCCGGTGAGGCCGTGGTGAAAGTCCAGGCCTGCGGGGTCTGTCACACCGACCTGCACTACAAGCAGGGCGGCATCAGTGACGACTTCCCCTTCCTGCTGGGGCACGAGGCGGCGGGGATCGTGGAGTCGGTCGGCGAGGGCGTCACCGATGTCGCCCCGGGCGACTTCGTGATCCTCAACTGGCGTGCCGTGTGCGGCAATTGCCGGGCCTGTCTGCGCGGCCGGCCACAGTACTGCTTCAACACCCACAACGCGAAGCAGAAGATGACCCTCGCCTCCACCGGCCAGGAACTCTCCCCGGCCCTCGGCATCGGCGCCTTCGCCGACAAGACACTGGTCGCGGCCGGCCAGTGCACCAAGGTCGACCCGACCGTCTCCCCGGCCGTCGCCGGACTCCTCGGCTGCGGCGTGATGGCCGGTATCGGCGCGGCGATCAACACCGGGAACGTCGGACGGGGCGACACCGTCGCCGTCATCGGCTGCGGCGGGGTCGGCGACGCGGCGATCGCCGGGGCCCGGCTCGCGGGAGCGGCGCGGATCATCGCCGTCGACATCGACGACCGCAAACTGGAGAAGGCCCTCTCGATGGGCGCCACCCACACGGTCAACTCGAAGACGTCCGACGCCGTCGAGGCGATCCGCGAACTGACCGGCGGCTTCGGCGCCGACGTCGTCATCGAGGCGGTCGGCCGCCCGGAGACGTACAAGCAGGCCTTCTACGGCCGTGATCTCGCCGGCACGGTCGTCCTCGTCGGCGTCCCGACCCCGGAGATGAAGCTCGAACTCCCGCTCCTGGACGTCTTCGGACGCGGCGGTTCCCTCAAGTCGTCCTGGTACGGCGACTGTCTGCCCTCCCGCGACTTCCCGATGCTGATCGACCTGCACCAGCAAGGCCGCCTGGATCTCGGCGCGTTCGTGACGGAAACGGTCCAACTCGACGAGGTGGAGAAGGCGTTCGAGCGGATGCACGGCGGAGACGTACTGCGTTCGGTGGTGGTGCTCTGATGGCCGCCCGCATCGAACACCTCGTCACCTCCGGGCAGTTCACGCTCGACGGCGGCACCTGGGACGTCGACAACAACGTGTGGATCGTCGGCGACGACCACGAGGCCGTCGTGATCGACGCCGCCCATGACGCCGACGCCATCCTCGCGGCGCTCGGCGACCGCAGACTGACCGCCATCATCTGCACCCACGCCCACAACGACCACATCGACGCCGCGCCCGCCCTCGCGGACCGCACCGGCGCCACGATCTGGCTGCACCCCGACGACCTGCCGCTGTGGAAGCAGACCCACCCCGACCGCGACCCCGACGCCCATCTCGCCGACGGCCAGGTCGTCGAGGCCGCGGGCGCCGACCTCAAGGTCCTGCACACGCCCGGGCACGCGCCCGGCGCGGTCTGCCTCTACGACCCCGGGCTCGGCACGGTCTTCACCGGAGACACCCTCTTCCACGGCGGCCCGGGCGCCACAGGGCGGTCGTACTCCCACTTCCCGACCATCATCGACTCCATCCGCGACCGCCTCCTGACCCTCCCGCCCGAGACGAAGGTGCTGACGGGACACGGCGACTCGACCACGGTCGGCGCCGAGGCCGCACACCTGGAGGAGTGGATCGCGCGGGGCCACTGACGCCCCGGACACAATCCCGACAGAAGATGTCCGGCTTCCCGTGCACGATCGACATGAGACACGTCGAACGAGCACGGGAGGTCGGACATGCCGGGCCCACTGGAAGGCAAGGTCGCGCTGGTCGCGGGGGCGACGCGCGGAGCGGGGCGCGGGATCGCCGTGGAACTCGGCGAGGCCGGCGCCACCGTCTACGTCACCGGCCGCACCACCCGGGCCAGGCGCTCCGAGTACGACCGGCCCGAGACGATCGAGGACACCGCCGACCTCGTCACGGCGGCCGGCGGCCGGGGGGTGGCGGTACCCACCGACCACCTGGAACCCGCGGCCGTACGGGCCCTCGTCGACCGCATCGACGCCGAACAGGGCCGCCTCGACATCCTCGTCAACGACATCTGGGGCGGCGAGCACCTCTTCGCCTGGGACGCCCCGGTCTGGGAGCATGACCTCGACAAGGGGATCCGGCTCCTCAGGCTCGCGGTGGAGACGCACGCGATCACCAGCCACCACGCCCTGCCTCTGCTGCTGCGTAGGCCGGGCGGCCTGGTCGTCGAGGTCACGGACGGCACCGCCGAGTACAACCGCGACACCTACCGCGTCTCCTTCTTCTACGACCTCGCCAAGTCGTCCGTCCTGCGCATGGCCTTCGCCCTCGGCCACGAACTCGGCCCGCGCGGCGCCACCGCCGTGGCGCTCACCCCGGGCTGGCTGCGCTCGGAGATCATGCTCGACCAGTTCGGCGTACGGGAGGACAACTGGCGCGACGCCCTCGACCGCGTCCCGCACTTCGCCATCTCGGAGACCCCGCGCTACGTCGGCCGCGCCGTCACAGCCCTCGCGACCGACCCCCAAGTCGCCCGCTGGAACGGGCAGTCGCTGTCCAGCGGCGGACTCGCTCCGGTGTACGGCTTCACGGACATGGACGGGAGCCGGCCGGACGCGTGGCGGTATCTGGTGGAGGTGCAGGACGTGGGGAAGGCGGCGGATGTGACCGGGTACCGGTGACCTCAGACGGGGTTCACGGGCGGTAGTACCCAGGCGGCCGAGTGACCTGGTGGCAGGGCCAGGTCGTCACGCACGGCCGCGTAGTAGCCCTGGCGCCCCTCCCGCTGTCGTTCCAGCAGGTCCTGCCAGGTCTCCGGATCGTGCCTGCCCTCGCGCAGGAACCGCTCCATCGCCAGCACCGAGGTGACCCAGACCCGGGCCCTCGCGACCACCTCCGGGCTGCCCAGCATGAGCAGCGTCTCCCCGGCCGGGTCGCGGGCCAGCGCGGCCTCGGCGATCAGCGGTGCCGCCTCCTCGGGCGTGAGCGGGTGGGGGTGCGGGTCGTTGCGGAAGTGGGACGCGACCCGGTAGGTGAGCGTGACGGTCTGCTTCAGGACTCGTGCGTAGTCGGTGTACACCGCGAGCCGCCGCTCCTCCCAACGGGCCTCCCGCTCACGGCGAAACCTCACCCGCTCACCCCGCACGATCGCCACGTACGAGCCGAGCGCACCGATCACCACACCGATCAGCGCGGGCAGTTGCTGTATGAACGCGTTCATGTCCGCACCGTATCTGCCGAGTTGATCGTCACGGCAGTACGTTCGGGACCATGACTGACTCAAGGCGCTTCGACGGGTACGGAGTTCTCGTCACCGGTGCGGCCCGCGGCATCGGCGCGGCCGTCGCGCGGCGGCTCGCCGAGGAGGGGGCGCGGGTCCTGGTGACCGACGCCGATCCTGCCGAGGCGGCGAAGACGGCGGCGGCGCTGCGTGAACTCGGGCTCGCGGCCACGGCGTTCGGGTGTGACGTGGCCGACCGGGAGGCGGTGGAGCGGACCGTCGCTCATGCCGTGGCGACGTTCGGAGGGCTCGACGTCCTGGTCAACAGCGCGGCCCACTGCAGCCCCGACCTCCCGCTCTTCGAGGACCAGCCGGACGACGAGTGGGCCCGCGACATCGACATCACGCTGACCGGACCGTACCGCTGCTGCCGTGCCGCACTGCCGCACCTGGCCGCGTCCGGACGGGGAGCCGTCGTCAACATCGGTTCCGTGAACGGGATCCAGGACTTCGGCAACCACGCCTACAGCGCCGCCAAGGCCGGACTCGCCTCCCTGACCCGCACCCTCGCCGGACACGCGGCCAAGCGGGGCGTGCGGGTCAACCTGGTGATGCCGGGCACCGTCCGCACCTCCGCGTGGGAGGGACGGGAGGACGACCTGGACGCGGTACGCGGGCTCTATCCGCTCGGCCGGGTCGGCGAGCCGGAGGACATCGCGGCGGCCGTAGCGTTCCTCGCCTCGCACGACGCCTCCTGGATCACCGGCACCGCCCTCACCGTCGACGGCGGCCTCACCGCGGTCAACACCGGCTTCCGGCACGCCCTTTCAGAAGGGCGTTGAAGCCAGCGCCGCCAGCACCCGGTCCGTATCGGCCTCGGACGTACGCCAGTTGCTGCACGCGGCCCGCAGCGCGGGCGTCCCGTCGTACACCGTCGGCGTCAGGAACGCCTCGCCGGTCGCGGCGACGGCCTCCGCCAGCGCGGCCACCCGTTCCTGGGTCGGGTTCTCGGCGAGGGTGAAGCAGACGACGTTCAGCCGGACCGGCGCCGACAGCCGCAGACCCGGGAGCGCGGCGATGCCCTCGCCGAGGCGGTGGGCCAGGGCGACGTTGCGCTCGACGATCTCGCGGTGCCCGGCGCTGCCGTAGGCCAGGAGGGAGAACCAGGCCGGGAGGGCGCGCAGCCGGCGGGAGTTCTCCGGGGTGAGATGGAGGAAGTCCGGGTCGCCGGTCGGCAGGCAGAGGTAGGGGGAGGAGTTGTGGAACACCCTGGTCTGCAGGTCGCGACGGCGGGTGAACTGGACGGCCGCGTCATAGGGCACGTTGAGCCACTTGTGCAGGTCGACGCAGACCGAGTCCGCCGCGTCGAGTCCGTCGACGAGGTGGGCGTGGGCGGGGGAGAGGGCGGCGAAACCGCCGAACGCGGCGTCCACGTGCAGCCAGAAGTCGTGCCGCTCCTTCAGGGCCGCGATGGCCCGCAGGTCGTCGAAGTCGACGGTGTTCACGGTGCCTGCGTTCGCCACGACGATCGCCGGGCGTCCTCCCAACTCGGCCAGCGCGGCGTCGAGTCGGGCCACGTCGACGGCCTCGCGGTTTCCGGCGAGCACGGGCACCTGCCGGAGCCGGTCGCGGCCGATGCCCAGCACGGACAGCGCTTTGGTGACGCTGGAGTGCGGGCTGCCGGAGAGCACGTCCACCGGTCCGAGCGCGGCGGCCCCCTCCCCGGACACGTCCACGCCCAGCCGCTCGCCCAGCCACTCGCGGGCGACGGCGAGCCCCACCGTGTTGGACACGGTCGCGCCGGTCACGAAGGCCCCGGAGTGCGCCTCGCCCAGGCCGAACAGCTCGCGCAGCCAGCCGACCGTCTCCCGCTCCAGCGCCGCCGCCCAGGAACCGGCCGCGCCCGAGACGTTCTGGTCGTAGGCGGAGGTCAGCCAGTCCCCGGTGACCGACGCGGGCGTGGCACCGCCGGTGACGAATCCGAGGTAGCGCGGGCCCGCCGAACCGGAGAAACCGGGCGCCCACCGCTCGGCGAACCGCGCGAGCGCACCCTCGGCACCGGCCCCGTCGGCCGGCAGCGGGTCGTGATCGGGTGCCTTCCCGGGGTGGACCACCGGCCGCTCGCCCACACCGGCCAGCTCACGGGCGGCGAAGTCACGGGCGGACTGGAGGAGTTCGGGGAGCCGGGAGAGATCGTCGGCGAGAGTGCGGTGCATGGGCTGGAGCGTAGGGCGAGGGGGTGGGCGGAGTATCGGTCCACTTCGGGAAAACTGGACCGGTGGGGCGGGGTTCACCACAGTGGTCGGTGCCTCGATATTTTGTTGGGCGGCGTCGGGGCCGTGCCGGAGGATAGGGAGGTGCGACTCCCCTACGTCTACCGCGTCACCAAGTACGACCCCGCCGATCGTGACGAACACGGGCACTACACCGGCACCGAGGACGTTGCCAGCGATCACGGTGAGGTAGAGGCCGCCTACTTTCAGGCGGTCGAGGCCTTCGCCGCGGAAGTCGGTATCGATCGTCTGTCCGTCCGCGAGCCGCAGGTCACGTCCCTCGCACACTTCGGCGTCGAGTCGCCCCTGGAGGGCTTCGGGCTCGCCGGAATCCTTCCGACGGGCCTCGCCCGCTTCGACGACGGGGCAGAGGTGCCGCTCGAAGCCGGGCTGGAGCTGGTGCGGCTCATGCTGCGCGACAGCGGCGCCTGGTGTCGGCTGGAGGCGGAGGGCACACTCGCAGTGCACGTCGGTTGGGACCAGTACCTCTACGTCGGCAGCACCCGGCCCTGCGAGGAGGCGCCGGCGCGAACCCGCGCGCCCGGGCTGTTCCCGGAACGGATCGCCGCCTCTCCGTACGAGGTGGAAGCCAACAGCCAAAACATCCAGCGGCCGGGGGACGACGACTTCTGGGCCGATCTGCGCCGGGCCGTCGCCACGGGCCGCGCCGGACTCCTGGAGGAGATGTACATCGAGGGAGCCTCAAGACGGCACCGCCTCCGTGCCGACATCATCGCCACGGTTCGCGCCGGGATCACTCCCCGCGCCCGGCTGGCCGCCGGCCGCCCGGATGTCCGGCGCCGACGCCGCAACGCTCCTGTCCATGTACGCCGATGAACGCGCGCCTCTGTTCACCGCTGTCATGCCTGACAACGACGGAGTGGTCCGGGCCCACCGGTAGAAGTCTCGGATCCGGAAGTGTCACCGGGCGGCTCGGAAAGTCACCGTTTCGTCGCAGCGTGCCCAGGACTACAACCCGCACCCCCAGGTACCGGTCTAGCTGGCAGAAGTCACAGGGACCGTAGGGATTACGGCATACGGCAAGGGGAAAGGGCAGGCCATGGGGGACATACGCAGACGAGGTGCCGTGGTGCTCGGCCTCACCGGGCTGGTGGCGCCGCTCACGCTCGCGTTGGGCAGCATGCCGGCTCAGGCGGCGGCGAGTTGCACGACGCAGGCCGGGCCGTACCAGAAGCAGGTGGAGAAGTTCCTCGGGCGGCCGGTGGACGGTAAGCAGTCGGCCGCCGACTGCAAGGCCATCCGGGCCTTCCAGACCAAGCACGGCATCACGCCGAACATCGGCTACGCGGGCTCCGTCACCTGGGGTGTGATGGACCTCATGAACAAGCAGAAGGCCGTGGGCAACAAGCCCAACGCGGCCGGCAAGTGCCCTACCAACAAGGGCCGCATCGCCTGCGTGAACCTCACGCTCCAGATCAGCTGGATCCAGGACGGCAGCCGCCTCGTCTACGGCCCGGTCCCGGTGCGCACCGGCCGCAACGGCTACGAGACCCGCACCGGTCTGAAGAAGATCTACTGGCGGGACATCGACCACGTCTCGAACATCTACAACGTGCCCATGCCGTACAGCCAGTTCTTCGACGGCGGCCAGGCCTTCCACTCGGTCAACCTCAGCATGTGGAACCCGCCGGGTTCGCACGGCTGCGTCAATATGACCCCGGCCACCGCGAAGAAGTACTGGTCGCTGCTGAAGAACGGCGACGACGTCTTCGTGTACGGCCGCAAGCCGGGCACCTGACAGTCAGTCACCCGGCTTGCGTACCAAGCCCGTTACTCGGGTGCGTCCCCGAAGTCCGGGATCTCCAGCCTCGCCCCGCCCTGCCGTGCCGAGTCGTGCGCGACGATGCCCGGCAGGGTGTAACGGGCGGCGACCCACGCGTTGACCGACGGCAGGGTGCGGGAGTTGACCGCGGTCACGAAGTCGTCCGCCAGGAAGTGGTGGCTGCCCTCGTGGCCGTTGTGCAGGTTGTCGAACTCCCGCGGCAGCCGCGACCGGTCGTGCACCGGCGCCGAACCGGAGGTGAAGGCGGCCCGCAGGTCCGGCGCGATGTGCTGGAGTGACGGATCGTCAGGAGACATGGTGGGCTTGGGCTCCAGCAGCTCACTGATGTCCTTCACCCCCTTCTTGTCCTGCCAGAAGGCCACCGTCGCGAGCTGCTCCATGCTCGCGTCCGTGCCGAAGAACCGGAAACGCGACTCCCGGATCTGCGAGGGATAGCCCACCCGCCGGAACTCGTTGGTACGGAACGAACCGCCGCCCGCCACCTCGAACAGCGCGGTCGCGTTGGAGAAGTCGTTGCCGAACTGGCTGACCTCCCGGTCGAAGACCCCGTCCCCGCGTTCGTCCACGACTCCGATCGCGGACACGCTCACCGCGTGCGTCTGCCAGGCGCCGAGCACCCCGCCCACCGAGTGCGTCGGGTAGAGCAGGGGCGGATAGCTGGCGGTGGCCTTCCAGTTGTCGCCGCCGCTGTACTGGTACGCCTCGTAGAACCCCAGATCCATGTCGTGGACGTAGTCGCCCTCGGCGTAGAAGATCCGCCCGAAGGCGCCCTCCGCGATCTGGTTGCGGGCGTGCACGGTCGCCGGGTTGTACTGGCTGGTCTCGCCCATCATGTACGTCAGTCCGGTGGCCTTGACCGCGTCGATGATCGCCGCGATCTCCTCCCTGCTGATCGCCATGGGGACCGCGGAGTACACGTGCTTGCCGGCGCCGAGCCCCTGGAGGACCAGGGGGCCGTGCGTCCAGCGCTGGGTGAAGATCGCGACGGCGTCGACGGCCTTCGACTCCAGCATCGCCTCGTACGAGGGGAAGGTGCCCGCCAGCCCTTGTTCGGCGACCAGTTGCTCCGCCCGCTCCGGGAGGAGGTCGGTCACGTAGACCTCGCTCACGCCCGGGTGGGCCTGGAACAGTCTGGCGAACTGACCGGAGAACTGGCCTGCTCCGACGATGCCGAGGGAGAACGTCATAGGTGCGTGTCCTTCTCTGACGAGGGTGTCGCTGACGCGTCGGTCGTCGACCGACGCGTCACTGACC
Organism: Streptomyces sp. NPDC001100; assembly: GCF_053598575.1. Lineage (NCBI taxonomy): Bacteria > Bacillati > Actinomycetota > Actinomycetes > Kitasatosporales > Streptomycetaceae > Streptomyces > Streptomyces sp. NPDC001100. The sequence continues at coordinate 84,751 of NZ_JBSFKO010000038.1, read as the reverse complement.
GAGGATGAAGTTGATCTGCTTGTTCGTTCTGCCCAGGCCGCTGACGGGTGCGTCGTTGGCGTAGACGTCCTGCATGGCGGGGTGCATCAACGCGTACACGTCCGCCGCGTAGTTGGTGATCGGATAGGAGAAGGTGGTGAAGTCCTTCTTGTCGGAGACCGGCCTGGTGAAGGCCGTGACATCGATGCCCTTCTTCTTGTAGGCGGCGACGGCGGTGTCCGTGCCGTCGGGGGTCGCGGGGAACACGATTCCGTAACCGCCGACCGTTTTCTGGCATTCGTCGGAGGAGAGGTACTTGACCCACTTCTCCGCGCCGGGTTTGTTGTGCGCCTTCTTGGTGATCGAGTCGGCGAGACCGTTCATCATGGTCGCCCGCTCACCGCTCGGCCCGGCCGGTGTGAACGCCGTGCCGACCTTGACGCCCTTCGCCGCGTAGTACGTCGAGATCATCCACGCGCCGTCGAAGGAGGTCGCCGCCTTGCCCGAGGCGATCTGCGCGTTGGCCGGGTTGGCGCCGTCGCTGTAGTCGGTGTACGGCGCGAGATAGCCCTTCTTGGCCAGCCCGAAGTACCACTTGACCACGGACTGGAAGGTCTTGCTGTCGTACTGGTACTGGGTGCCCCAGCGCTTCTTGTCGGTGTAGTTCCAGCCGGCCGACCCGGTGAAGGGGCTCCACGTCGTCTGGCCGTCGGCGTCGCCCGCGCCACCGCTGGCGAGGCCGTACGTCTTGACGTTCTTCTTGTCGAAGCCCGGCTCGTCGCCGCGCTTGCCGTTCTGGTCGACGGTGAGGTGGGCGATGGCCTTCTCGAAGGTGCCGCCGTCCGTCGGGTTCCAGGAGAGGCTGTTCAACTGGTCGGCGCTCAGTCCCGCCGCCTCGGCCATCTTCTGGTTGTAGAAGAGGGCGACCGTGTCCCAGTCCTTCGGGGCGCCGTAGCGATGGCCGTCCTGGCCCACCCAGTTGGCGGCGAGCCCGGGTTGGTAGGCGGCGTCACTGATGCCGAGGTCGTCCAGCGGCTCCAGCACCTTCAGGTCGGCGAACTGACCGAACTTCTGGATGTGGTCGGTGAACACGTCCGGCTGGGTGCCCGCGATGAAGCTCGCGGTGAGCTTGGTCCAGTAGTCGCCCCAGCCCAACTGCGTGATCTTCACCTTGAGTCCGGGGTTCTGCCGCTCGAAGCCCTTCGCGCAGGCCTGGTAGGCGGGGAGCTGGTTGGAGTCCCACAGCCAGTACGTCACCGTGTTCGAGGCCGACCCCACGGAGTCGCCCTTCGCGCAGCCCGCCGTCAGGGACAGCGCGAGCGCCCCGGTCAGTGCCATGACCGTACGAAATCGCATGTGCTGCCCCTTACTTGATTCCGGTGAAGCTGATGGAGCTCACGATGCGGCGCGCGAACACCGAGAAGAGCACCAGCATCGGGAGCGCGGCGATGAGGGTCGCCGCCATCAGGCCCGACCAGTCGTAGCCGGTCTGCGGGGTCTGCGAGCGGAAGATGGCCAGCGCCACCGACAGCACGCGCGAGCTGTCGCTGTAGGACACCATCAGCGGCCAGAAGTAGTCGTTCCAGGACGTGATGTTCGTCAGCACGCCCAGCGTCAGGATCGGCGTGGACGCCATCGGCAGCAGCACCCGGAAGAAGACGCGGACCTTGCCCGCGCCGTCGAGCAGGGCGGCCTCCTCGACCTCGCGCGGGATGTTCATGAAGAACTGCTTGAGGAAGAACACCGCGAACGGCGTCATGAACATCGTCGGCAGCGCGATCCCCAACAGGGTGTCCACGAGCCCGAGTTGCTTGATGAGAACGAAGTTCGGCAGCAGGGTGAAGATGGCCGGCACCATCAGCCCGGCCAGGAACAGCCCGAACATCCGGTCCCGGCCGCGCCAGCGCAGCCGGGCGAAGGCGTAGGCGGCCATCGCGGAGAAGAACACCTGGCAGACGGTGACCAGGGTGGAGACGATCACCGAGTTGAGCAGATAGCGCCAGAAGGTGAGCCCGCCGCCCGAACCGCCTTGCGCGATCGCCTCCTTGGTCGACTGGAGGCCCAGTGCGCGTTCGAAGCCGCCGGTGGTGAAGTCGACCGGGAGCGGGTCCGAGGGGTGGGCGGCGAGCCCGGTGTTCGTGGAGAGCGCGGTGCGCAGGATCCAGAAGAAGGGCAGCAGGGTGATCAGCATGATCGCGGTCATCGCGGCCCAGGCGGCGACCTTGCCGACGGAGATACGGCGCCGAGGCGGTCGTACGGTCGGGCGGGTGCTCGGCGTGGTCGTTTCGGGCGTGGTGGTCAGGGTGGCCATGTCGTCTCCTTCCGGTCAGCCGAGGTCGGTCTGGCCGGCGCGGGTGATCCGGTACTGGAGGAACGTGATCGCGCTCAGCACGATCAGCAGGGCCACGGACATCGCGGAGGCGTAGCCGAACTGGAAGCGGCCGAAGGCGGAGCCGTAGATGTAGTACTGGAGGACGTTGGTCGCGTTCGCCGGGCCGCCCGCGGTGGTCACGGCGACCGTGTCGAACACCTGGAACGAACCGATCACCGTCATGATCAGCACGACCGCGAGGACCGGCCGCAGCAGTGGCATCGTGATCCGCCAGAACATCCGCCACTCGCTCGCGCCGTCCACCTTTGCGGCCTCGTACATGTCGTTCGGGATGGCCTGCAGCCCGGCGAACAGCAGCAGCGCGGTGTAGCCGACGTGCCGCCACACGTTGATCAGGGCGATCGTGGGGATCGCCCAGGTCTTGTCGGCGAGGAAGGGGATGTGGTCGAAGCCGAGTCCGCCGATGATCTGGTTGCCGATGCCGAGCTGGGTGTCGAGGATCCACAGCCAGACGATGCCGGCGACGACGTTCGACATCAGGTACGGCGTCAGCACGATCCCGCGCAACAGGGCGGACTGGGTGAGCCGTTGGAGCAGGACGGCGATGGCGAGGGCCGCCACCGTCTGGACGCCGATGTTGATGAACACGTACTCGACGGTGACCCGCAGCGAGGACCAGAAGATGGGGTCGTGGACCATCCGGTCGTAGTTGTCGAGGCCCACCCACTTCGCCGGCGTCAGCAGGTTGAAGCGGGTGAAGCTCAGGTAGATGCCCCGCAGGGTCGGCCAGAGCAGGAAGACAAGGAAGCCCAGCAGGGCGGGGGCGATGAAGACCGCCGCCAGCCGTCCGTCGCCCCCGCCTTCACGGGCCCGCGGCCGACGGGTCGGGGGACTGCTTGAGGCGATGGTCATCTGGAGACTCCCTTGTCTGCGACGGCTCGTCCTCGCGGCACTTACTTTCGTCTCGAAATAATCAAGGCGTCAATAGCTGTGCACGGATCTTTTCTGTGCCGAATCCTGGCCGTACGGTGGTCCTGTTACTTCCATGGTGAAAGAAAGAACCTTGTGGGAGTGTGACCCTCATGACCACACGTGCCGCCAGCTGGCAGCCGCTGAGCCCCGGTGAACGTTCCGTGGCGATCGAGGTGCTCGTCCATGGCCCGCTGTCGCGCACCGACATCGCGCGGCGACTCGACCTCTCGGCGGGCAGCCTCACCCGCCTCACCAAGCCCTTGATCGAATCCGGCCTGCTGGTCGAGGTCCCCGAAGGCGGCGGCCCGGCCGAGGTCCGCCAGGGCCGCCCCTCACAACCCCTCGACGTGGTCGCCGAGTCCCGCACCTTCCTCGGGTTCAAGGTCACCGAGGACATGGTCTACGGCGTCGTCACCACCCTCAGGAGCGAGATCGTCGCGCGCCTCGACCGAGCGCTCACCACCCACGCCCCGGCCGAAGTTGCCGACCTGCTCGCCGAGATGACCGGCGAACTCACCGCCCGGTTCCCCACGCTCACGGGCATAGGCATCGGTGTCGGCGGTCTCGTCCAGGACCGTGCCGTGGTCGGGGAGTCGGCCTTCCTGCACTGGAGCAACGTTCCGCTGGCCGAACTGGTCGAGGAGCGCACCGGGTTGCCGGTCGTCGTGGAGAACGACGTGGCCGCGTTCGTCGAGGCCGAGACCTGGTTCGGCGCCGGGCGCGGCCTCGACCGCTTCGTCGTCCTCACCATCGGCGCGGGCGTCGGCTACGGTCTCGTCCTCGGCGGCAAGCGGGTGCCCTACGCCGAGGAGGACCGCGGCTTCGGACGCCACTGGATCCTGAACCCCAACGGCCCGCTCACCCCCACCGGTGAACGCGGCAGCGCCGTCTCACTGTTGACCATTCCCAGCATCCGCTACCAGGTCCAGGCCGCCACGGGCCGGGACCTCACGTACGAGGAGATCCTCGCCGGTGCCGCCGTCGGCGAGCCCATGTCCTCCCGCGTGATCGGTGAAGCGGCCCGTGCGCTGGGAGTGTTGGTCGCCCAGATCGCCAACTTCGTGCTGCCGCAGAAGATCCTGCTCGCCGGTGAGGGCGTCGGCCTGATCGATGTCGCCGGCAAGACGGTGGACGACACGCTCCGCGCACACCGGCACCCGCTGGCCGCCCCGCTGGACGTGGAGACCAAGGTCTCCGACTTCCACGACTGGGCGCGTGGGGCGGCGGTGTTGGCGATCCAGGTACTGGTGCTGGGTGTGGCGGAGGTGTGAAATGCGTTACGGGGCTTGACAGATGGACGTGATCAGTAACACGGTCCGATATGTCCGATTGGCTCGTGATTACTCACATCGCCTTCACCTACGGCGACGTATGCTTCACACCATGTCCACCCGTGTTGAATCAGCCACCGAGCGATCGGCAGCCGAGGTCAACGAGGAGATCAGGGCCTTGTGGCTCCGATCGGGCGGGACACTGAGCGTCGAACAGCGCGAGGAGTACCGGCGGCTGGTGATGGAGTGGGCCACCGCGACTCCTCAGCCGGCCACGGCGGCCTGAGAGCGGCCGCCCGGCCGACGCGCAGCTGTCGTTCGGATCCCGTCGCCCGGCCTTCCTCGTGACCCTCGGTCCAGCCGGTCGAGCCCCCGTCGACCCGACCCGACAACCCACGATCACCCCGCGACGAACTCGCCGCGTGATCCCTCGTGATCCCGTGTGATCAGCCCCACATCGCCGAATAGTGCCGCTGGAAGGCCTTGCGGTCCTGCTCCGCGCGGATCCAGCGCGTCGCCACCAGCGCGATGAGGCTTCCCGCGATCACCAGCAGACCCGGTCCCACATTCTTGGGGTCGGTGAGCCGGGATGCCAGGGTCGTCGTGCCCGCCGTGGTGTTCGTCGCCGGCGCCGACGTCCCGGGCGTGACCGAACCGGTGCCCGCCGCGCTGCCTGCCGCCGAGGCGGACGGCGCGGGCGAGGCGGCCGTCTTCGGCGCCACCAGCAGCTTGACGTTGAGCGCGGCCAGCGCCTTGGTCAGAGGCTGGAAGAACGTCGTACCGCCCGCCTTGCAGTCACCGCTGCCGCCCGAGGTCACCCCCAGCGCGATGCCGTTGGAGAACAACGGACCACCGCTGTCGCCCGGTTCGGCACACACCGTGGTCTGGATGAGACCGGTCACCGTGCCCTCGGGATAGTTCACCGTCGCGTCGAGCGCGGTCACCTCGCCGTCGTGCAGGCCGCTGGTGCTGCCGCTGCGGAACACCTTCTCGCCCACGGCCGCGTCGGCCAGGCCGGTGATCGTCACCCCGCTGCCGTTGCCGATCGCGACCACGTCCGCGCCCTCGCCCGCGGAGCCGCTCGCGTACTGCACCAGGGAGAAGTCGCTGCCGGGGAAGTTGTCGGAGACCGTCTTGCCCAGCTGCTGGTCGCCCTGGTTGTCGGCGAACCAGATCGAGCCGACCGGGCCGCAGTGCCCGGCCGTGAGGATGAAGTCGGTCTGGCCGTTGGTCACGTTGTAGCCCGCCGAGCAGCGGCCGCCGGTCGACAGGATGGGCTGCGCCCCGTTGATCCGGGTGGTGAACTTGCCCTGCGTGCGCTGCATCTCCACCGAGGCGCCGATGCTCTTCGCGACCTTCGTCATCGCGGCCCAGCTGGTGGCGGAGACACTGCTGTCGGCCTCCACCAGCACCTTGTTGTTCCGGTAGTCCATAGCCCACGCGGTGCCCGGCACCTTGGGCGCCGAACTCAGCGTGCTCGCGGCCGACTTCAGCTGGTTCATGCTGTACGGCACGACCTTCGCCTCGGCGCCCGCCTTCGTCACCTCGGCCGCCGTCGCCTTGTCGGTCACCGCGACGACCGTACGGCCGCCGGAGTCGACCCAACTGCCCGCCGTACGGGCCGAACCGAGCTTCGCCACCAGAGCGGAACCCTTGTCCGCGGGCGTCTGCGGCGCGCTGAGCGTGGCGGCGGTCCTGCCCGGGGTGTCGCTCGCCATGGCCGCCTGGGTGACCATGGCCCCTCCCAGCAGGAGTCCGCCGACGGCCGTCAACCGTGTCACTCGCCGGACGACCCGTCGTCGTGCGTGCCTCATGCCTGGCTCCCGAACCCCGAACGTGCGGTGCCTAACACCGCGAGGCCCTCCGGTCGTTGAGGTGCCCTTCCTCCATACGTGGCCCGGCACCGTCCCGTTCACCCGATGGAAGATCGGCTTCAGCCACCGGCCACAACAGGCTGTCCGGACGGCCGAGTTGGCCTCGGCGGTGCCCGGCGCGGCCCGTCGCCCACGCGCCGCGGTCCCCCTATCTTGAGCCTCATGACCAGCAACCCGCAGGCCGCGGCCGGTGAACCGAATCCCCTGCGCGCACTCACCCTCGACCGCCTCCGATGTCGTACCAGCATGAAATGGCGCACCTACCCCGAGGACGTGCTGCCGGTGTGGGTGGCAGAGATGGACGTGCCGCTCGCCGACGCCGTGGTCCGCGCGGTCACGGACGCGCTCGCCCTCGGGGACACCGGCTATCCCTCCGGCACGGCCTACGCCGAGGCGCTGGCCGTGTTCGCGGAGCAGCGGTGGGGCTGGGACGGGCTCGCCGTCGAGCGCACCCGGATCGTGCCGGACGTCATGCTGGGCGTCGTCGAGATGCTCCGGCTGGTCACCGGGCCGGGCGATCCGGTGGTGCTGAACCCGCCCGTGTATCCGCCGTTCTTCCAGTTCGTGACCCATATGGACCGGCAGGTCGTGGAAGCGCCGCTGGGCGCGGACCTGCGCCTGGACCTCGGCGCTCTGGAGGACGCGTTCCGGCGCGCGGTCGAGGGCGGGCGGCGGGCCGCATATCTGCTGTGCAGCCCGCACAACCCGACCGGCACCGTGCACACCGCCGCCGAACTGGCCGCCGTCGCCGCCCTCGCCGAGCGGTACGGTGTGCGGGTCGTAGCCGACGAGATCCACGCACCGGTCGTCGCGGCGGGCGTCGGCTTCGTGCCGTATCTGAGTGTGCCGGGCGGCGAGCGCGGGCTGTCGCTGATGTCGGCGTCGAAGGCCTGGAACCTGGCCGGGCTCAAGGCCGCCCTGGCCGTCGCGGGCCCCGCGTCCGCCGCCGACCTGGCCCGCATGCCCGAGGAGGTCGGTCACGGCCCGAGTCACGTCGGCGTCATCGCCCACACCGCCGCCCTGCGCGACGGCACCGCCTGGCTGGACGCGCTGCTGACCGGCCTCGACGACAACCGCCGGCTGCTGACCGGTCTGCTGGCCGAGCACCTGCCCGCCGTCGTGTACCGGCCCGGCGAGGGCACCTACCTCGCCTGGCTCGACTGCCGCGCGCTCGGTCTCGGAGACGATCCGGCGGACGTCTTCCTGCGCCGGGGGCGGGTCGCGCTGAGCCCCGGCCGCGACTTCGGCACGGGCGGTACGGGACACGTAAGACTCAATCTGGCGACGTCCCCGGAGGTGATCACGGAGGCCGTGCGGCGGATGGTGGCAGCGCTGGGGTGAGTGGGACGGCTGGGCTGTCATGAACACCTGCCCCGGCTGCCATGATGAGCCCATGCGCGTGCTGATGCCGGTCCCCGACCGCGACTTCGACGTCACCGAGGTCGCCGTGCCCTGGCGGCTGCTCACCGACGCCGGGCACGAGGTCGTCCTCGCCACCGAGCGGGCCGGCACCCGGCCCGCCGCGGACCCCCGGCTGCTGACCGGCGTCCTCTTCGGACAGCTCGGCGCCGAGGGCGAGCCCAAGCGGTTCTACCAAGAGTTCACCGAGGCACCGGAGTTCGGCGCCACGGTCTCCTGGGCGGACGTGGACGTCACCGGCTTCGACGGCCTGCTGCTGCCGGGCGGCCACGCGCCCGGTATGCGCCAGTACCTCGGCTCGGCCCAACTACGGGCGAAAGTGGGGGAGTTCTGGGCACTCGGCCGTCCGGTCGGCGCCATCTGCCACGGCGTCCTCGTGCTCGCCCGCACCCAGGACCCGGCCACCGGCCGCAGCGTCCTCGCCGGACGACGTACGACCTGCCTGCCCAAGTACATGGAACGCACCGCCTACTTGACCACCGCCTGGCGCCTGGGCCGCTACTACCGCACCTACCCCGCCTATGTGGAGGACGAGGTGCGGGCCGCCCTCGACGACCCGGGCACGCAGTTCGAACGCGGCCCGAGGGAGCTCACCCGGCGCGGCACCGCGAGCGACGACAGCCACGCGTTCGTCGTGCAGGACGGCAGCTACTTGTCGGCGCGCTGGCCCGGAGACGCATACCTTTTCGCCCGCCGGTATCTCGATCTCCTGCGGGCACCCTCGGGTGCTTAGACTGCCGACCATGGACGAGACCCCGCTGGACCGGCTCGGCGCAGGCCAGTACCTGCTGATTACCAGCTACCGCAAGAACGGCTCCCCGGTCCCCACCCCGGTGTGGGTGGTGCGCGACGGCGACACCCTCGGGGTGTGGACGGTCGCCGACTCCTGGAAGGTCAAGCGCATCCGGGCCCGCGCCGACGTCCTCGTGGGCCCCTGCGACCTGCGCGGCAACCCGACCGGCAACCAGGTCCCCGGCACCGCCGAACTCACCGACGCCGAGACGACCGCCCGCTACCGCGCCCTCATCAAGCGCAAGTACGGGCTCACCGGCCGTCTCACGCTCCTCGGCAGCCGGCTGCGCCGCGGGCTCGACGGCACCGTCGGCATCCGCGTGACCCTCAATGCCTGAGAACGGGCCGTTGGACACCGGATCCAGGGAGCGCCCGTGGACTCCGCGCTGACCCCGGCCGAGCTGCGGCTGCGGCAGGAGCGGATCGTCTTCGCCCGGATGCGCAGCACCCAGGACCGGGTCGCCGATGCCATCACAGCCTTCGCCGGCACCATGCTCTTCGTCTATCTGCACGCCCTGTGGTTCGCCGCCTGGATCGCCCTCAACGAAGGGCTCCTCGGGCACGCCGGGATCTTCGACCCGTACCCGTACGGACTGCTCACGATGATCGTCAGCCTGGAGGCCATCTTCCTGTCGACCTTCGTCATGGTGAGCCAGAACCGGCAGGCGACCCGCGAGAACGTCCGCGCCGACCTCGACTTCGAGACCAACCTGCGCTCCGAGGTGTGGTCGGCCCACATCGGAGCCGCCCTGGGCCTGGACCCGCGCGAGATCGAACAACGCGTACAGGAACTCCTCACCGAGAACCGCGCCAAGATGAACGGCGGGACAAAACAGGGGAGTTGACCCATAGCACGATGAAGGGGCCGCAGCCTTCGGGCTGCGGCCCCTTCACTTCGTACGGCGTCCGGCTACGACGCGTCGAGCACCGTGCCGGTCAGCACCGGGCCGTCGGGCAGCGGGTTGCCGTTGTCGTCCGTGGCACGGAAGAGCACGGACTCGGGCTGCTCGGTCACCTGGTCGGTGATGGTGGGCAGGCTGATCTCCGTGCTCGGCCGACCCGCTGGAACGGTCGTCCAGAGGGCCAGGTTCGACACCGTGGACAGGGGCCGCTCCGGGGTGGGCTCCTCTCCGGAGTTCTCGCGGAGCCACTGCGCGTCGACGTCGAGGGTGGACAACTCCGGCCCCGTGGCGACCGGTTGGACGGCGAACACGGGGTTGAGCTCCACGTCGGCGGGCGTCGAAAGCGTCACCTTCCACTTCAGGGGTTGTCCCTCGGTGACCCGGTCGGCGACGGGGGTGACGGTGTACGTGGGCATCGGGTCGTCGTTCTCGGTGGTCACGCCACCGTGATGGGCGCCGACCACCGCGCCGTGCACCGCCTTCACGAACAGGTCGTGCTGGGTGCCGTAGTCGAAGCGGGTGTTGCCCTTCACCGCGACCGATACGTCGAGGTCGTGGCCGCCGGGGCGCACCGTGACCAGGCGGGAAGTGTCCTGGCCGGTGGCCGGGTCGGAGACGTAGACGCGCACCTGGCCGCTGCCCCGGCCGGACACCTGGACGGGGATGCGGTACGTCTTGACGCCCGAGTCGCCCTCCTTGACGGTGAGCCGGCCGATGTCGACGCGCGGGAGCGGGGCCGCGACGGCCGCCGGAGTGCCGGGGCGCCAGCCCCAGGCGTCCATCAGCCAGGCCTGGCCGGAGCGCGAACGCGGAGTCAGGGAAAGGGACTTGACGTGGCGCAGGTCGAGTCCGGCGCGGGTGGCGGCGGTCAGCGGTACCCGGACCTCGCGCGCCCAGTAGGAGGCGGTGCGCTCGGTGCCGGGCAGGCCCTCGACGCGGACCCGGCCGAGGGGCGAGCGGTGGCCGGACGTGTCGGTGAGGGTGACGTCGAACTGGGTGCCGGTGGTGTTGGGCGGCACGATCAACCGCAGGGCGAGGGATTTGGCGCCGCTCAGGGAGACCGGCTTGGCCGGACGTACCGTCGTCGGCGAACCGGCCGCGGACCAGCGCAGCGCGACGGCACGGCGGCCGATCTCCTTGCTTGTGTCCCACTGCGCGAAGTGCGGCGAGAGGCCCAGGCGGCTGTCGCTCAGGCAGGCGACGGCTGGGGAGGGATCCACCGCCGAGCACAACTTGCCGCCGGACACGGTGACTTGACCGTCCGGCAGGAAGCCGGCGCCGCGGTTCGCGCCCACCGCGTGGGTGAGAACCCGCGCGGGGTCCGCCGAGGGTGCCCGGCGGCCCGAGCCGTCGAGCAGCTCGCGCGCCCGGTCGTCACCGGCGACCAACAGGCGGGCGGCGGTGGCGATGTAGGTGGAACCCGCCTTGTGCTGCTGGTCCGCCGTCAGCCGGGTCGCGGTGCCCGGCGAGCACACCGCGTCCCGCTGGTCGGGGTCGTTGTAGAAGTCGTCCTCGGCGGGCGCCTGGGCCTGACCCGGGGTCCACTCGGTGTTGAAGAAGTTGTGGTCGGCGCCCTCGACGTAGACCGCGCTGTGCAGTGCGGTGCCTCGGCTGACGCCGCGGGTCCCGTCGACGTACACCTCGCCCTGGAGGTCGGAGACGTCACCGTCGCAGCTGGGCAGGATCGTCACGGAGGGCACGTCGGCCACCGGGTTCTGGCCGAAGATCGTGGGGCCGATGAGGACCGTGCCGCGGATCTTCCAGCGCACCGGGCCGTGATAGCCGTCCTGCGCGGCCGGCGGCGGGTAGAGGCTGTCCATCGCCGCCCGGTTGACGCCCTCGCCGCCTCGCGAGTGACCGATCAACAGGACGCGGGAGAGGTCGGCCGGCGGCGCGTCGCGGACGACCGCCGGAGCGGTCCCCGGGTGGGCGGACCAGTCGGCCCAGTGGGCCAGGTGGAGCCGGACCAGCGACGAACGGGCCTGCGCTCCGGCGTCCTCGGCATCGGCGTCCTGGGCGTTGATGCCGTTCGCGGAGATCGACACCGTCACATAGCCCTGGGAGGCGAGGAGTTGCTGGTCGCGCAGATAACCCCGGTAGCTCGGAACGGACTTGGTGCCGGTCGGGCAGGGCCAGTCACCGGTGATGTCCTCGGTGCCCGGCTTGTAGCAGGTGTAGTGCCGGCCGTGCAGGAACAGCGCGAGCGGCCGCTTGCCGGTGGTGCCCTTCGGCGCGACCACGACGGCCTTCATCTCGATCGGCGTGGCATACCCGGGCAGCCGGACCGAGTCGAGCGTGTACTCGCCGGTCGTCGTACGGTACGCACCCGGCTTGCCGGGATCGACGGCGCCGGCCGGGAGCTGGGCCGCGGGCCGGGCGACGGCCTCCGAACGGCCGTTGCCGGAACCGCTGTTGTCACCGGCGGTGTCCAACCGCCTGCCACCGGCCAGTACTTGAAGGTCCGTCAGTTTTCTTGGCGAGGCGGCGTCGAGGCCGAGCCGGAAGGTCCGTCCGTCCTTGGCCGGACTCGGCACGCCGAGGAGCCGGCCGCCGGCGTGGAACTCGACCCGGGCGTCCCCCATGGGCACCCGCCTGCCCGAGCGCCACACCAGCTGCTGCGCGGATCCCTTCCCGGTGATCCGCCAACCCGGTGGCAGAGTGCCGTCGTCGGCCGTCGCCGTGGTCGTGAACGGTCCGGTGTCCGAGGGCGGTACCGCCTGCGCGGACCCGGACACCCCACCCGCCACCGCGAGCACCGCCGCGGCCGTGACCCATATTCGCCGGGCACGGAACAATGTGTTCTCCTCCTCGAACCCCAGACGCGGGCGTCCCGTCGGTCCCGGGAGCCCCTCGCGCCCCGGAGGACGGGAAGCAGAGCCTGTGGGTTGCCTGTGGAGGAGGATTCGGCCGATCTTCGGAGGACGGGCCCGAACTCGGCCGTGCGGCACGGCCGTTCAGGAATCCGTTGCCGACCGGTGCCGGAGTTCAGTGCCAGGCGCGGTACGGCTCGTCGAGGAGCTGGAAGACGGGTTCGCCGCGCACCGGGTCCTTGGCCGTGGACAGCCGGACGCGGTCGCCGCTGTGGATGCCCATGGGGTGACCTATGACCCGGCCGCGCACCACGAAGCCCTCGGCCATCTCGATCAGCGACACATTGCGGGCGGCCGGGGTGTTGCGGTGCACGACGGTCGAGTGCCGCACGGTACCCGTGCCCTCGCTGCGCTCCGTGCGCAGGTCGCCGCCCTGGCAGACCGGGCACAGGAGCCGGTGGTACATCGAGGTGCCGCACCAGGTGCAGCGCTGGAAGAGGATGGTGTCCCCGTCCGGGCCGTGCGGTTCGAGTACGCCCGTCGGGGAGCCGGCTGCCGGACGGGTCGCGAATCCTGAGTGGTGGTACACGCTGTCAACTCCCTGCGCTCGGCCGGAATCCCGCGTGCGCGGCCGAGCCGGGCACGCGTGTGCGCGGCTCACCGTGCCACCGTGCACGACCACAGCGTATGGCACTCAGTGCCAGGCGTAAAGATACTGCGTACCCTCGTATTTCTCCGGTTCAGTCGCGGCCGAGCGCGGACTCGATCTCCTGGACCACGCGCCACAGCGGTGCGTCCCGCCGGGAGACGACCACCACGACGTCCTCGGGCTGTTGCTGCAGCACGGCGACGGATGCCGGCGGATTTCCGAAGGCGGACTGCACATACCCCAGGGCGTGGTCCACCTCGGTGGCCGCGTCGCGCTGCCCGTCCGAACGCAGCCAGGAACGCAGCGCGTTGTTGTGCGCCGCGACCACGGCGGCGGCGATCACATCGGCCTGGAGCGTGCCGTCGGGCCGCCCGGCGAAGCGCCCGCGCAGATAGTCGGCGAGGGCGCGCTCGTAGCGCCACACCACCGACAGTTCGTACGCGCGCAGTCCCGGCACCTTCTTGGTGAGGCGGTAGCGCTGGACCGAGAACGTCGGGTTCTCGTTGTACATCCGCAGGACGAGTCTGGCCGCGTCGCAGACCCGCCGCACGGGTTCGTGCTCGTCGCCGCCGGACGCGAGGAACGCCGTCATGTCGGCGAGGCAGCGCTCGTGGTCGGGGAAGACCACGTCCTCCTTCGACGGGAAGTAGCGGAAGAAGGACCGCCGTCCGACGCCGGCCAGTGCCACGATGTCGTCGATGGTGGTCTGTTCGTAGCCCCGCTCCAGGAACAGCTGGAAGGCGGCCGCGACCAGGGCGTCCCGCATGGGCGGCTTGGAGCTCATGGACGGGAACGTAGCACCAGGCCGACACGGATGGCACTCAGTGCGCCGCCGAGAGGGAACTGAGTCCCCCGAAGTTCACGACGGGATGCGACAGCCGATGCGGTCGAGACGATCGAGACGGTCGATTCGGTCCGAGGCATAGAGTGACGGCGACCGGCAGTGCCATCAGGGGGACCCATGCGACTCCACGTCGACCAGCGCCATGAGCGGGTGCTCGAACTCGTCCGGGAGCGCGGCAGCCTGCGGGTCGCGGAACTCGCCGCGGAACTAGGCGTCTCCGCCGTCACCCTGCGGCGCGACGTGGAGACGCTGGCCGGGCAGGGCCGGGTGCGGCGACTGCACGGCGCGGTGGTGTGGCCGGGCGAGGCAGTCGTGGAGCGGCCGGTGCGGCGGGAGCCCGCCGACGGCCCGGTGATCGGAATGATCGTGCCGACCACCGCCTCGATCTTCGCCGACATCGTGCGCGGCGCCCGCGAGGCCGTGCGGGCCCAGGGCGGCCGTCTGGTGCTCGGGGTGTCCGGGTACGTCGACACGGAGGACGCCGTACAGGCCGGGCATCTGCTCGCGGGCGGCGCGCAGGGACTGCTCGTCGCGCCCAGCTGGTCCGGCGGTGTGCCCGTCGGCGGCCAGGAACGGTGGCTCGTGGACCGGGGAGTGCCCACCGTCCTGGTCGAACGCTCCGCCCCGCCCGGCAACCCGGCCGCCGCCCTCGACCGGGTGCGCACCGACCGGGCCCACGGCGCCGCGGTCGCCGTCGGCCACTTCGCCGCGCTCGGCCACCGCAGGATCACCGCGGTACTCCAGGAGGGCCCGCACGCCGCGCAGATCACCGCGGGCTACGAGTCGGCCGTACGCTCCCTCGGCCTCGAAACCGCCCCGGGCGCCCCCTCGGTCCGCGAACACGGCGACTACGAGGCGAGCGTGGACTTCCTGGCCGACGCGGTGCGCCGCCGCGGGGTCACCGCCGCTCTCGTGCACAGCGACGAGGACGCGATCGTGCTCGTGCCCCGGCTCCAGGCCGTCGGCATCCGCGTCCCCGACGACCTGGCGCTCATCGCCTACGACGACGAGGTCGCCCCGCTCGCCGACGTCCCGCTGACCGCCGTGGCCCCGCCGAAACGGTCGGTGGGGGAGCTGGCCGCGAAGCTGCTGCTCGGCCGGCTCGCCGAGCGCGGGAACGGAGCACGGTCGGCCCCGCGTCAACACGTGGAACTCCTCCCCGAGTTGAGGATCCGCGCCTCCTGCGGAGGACTGCCGCCCACCCGGTGAATCCGGCACGACCGTTTTGATCGTTACGCGCGAACGGTCTCCCCGCCCTCAGCCAGCTCGACAGCATCAGCCAAGGAGAACCGGCATGCCCTCCCCGTCCCCGGCCCGCCCCCGCATCCTGTATGTCACCGACCTGGCGTACCAGGCACGAGGGCGCCGCTACTGCGACGAGGACATCGCCCTGACCTCCCGGCTGCGCGAGGACTTCGACCTGGCGCTGTGTCATCCGCTGGACGCGGCCCGGCTGATGGACGCGTTCGACGCGGTCGTGGTCCGCAACAGCGGTCCCGTCCTCGGGTACCAGACGGAGTACGACGCGTTCCGCGAGCGCGCGACCGAGGCCGGGACCCGCGTCTACAACCAGCTCTCGGGACGCGCGGACATGGCGGGCAAGCAGTACCTCCTCGACCTCAGCGCCGCCGGATTCCCGGTCATCCCGACGGTCGACCGGATCGAGGACCTGGACCGGCTGCCGCGCACCGACCGGTACGTGGTCAAGCCCAAGCTCGGCGCCGACTCGATCGGCCTGCGGATCGTCCCGGCGGACCGCCTCCCGGCCCTCGCCGACGGCAGCGTCCTGGTCCAGCCCCGTGTCGACTTCTCGTACGAGGTGTCCTTCTACTTCGTCGACCACGACTTCCAGTACGCCCTGCACGCCCCGGACACCGGGCAGCGCTGGCGTCTCGAACCCTATGAACCCGCCGCCGCCGACCTGGAGTTCGCGCAGCGGTTCGTCGACTGGAACACCATCGATCACGGCATCCAGCGCGTCGACGCCTGCCGCGCCCCGGACGGCGGACTGCTGCTGGTCGAGCTGGAGGACCTGAACCCCTACCTCTCCCTGGAGGCACTCGACGACGCCCGCCGGGACGCGTTCGTCGCCGCGCTGAAGGCGTCCCTGCACCGGTTCGCCGGAGCGTGACCTGAACTCCTGAGGCCGTGCGCGCGTATCTCTCCAGGGGAATGGCGGAGATCCGTGCGCGCGGAACGGAAGGAGAGCAGTGTGTCTACACCGCCCGAACCGGGAGCCTCGTCCGGCGGCCCGGTCCTGGAACCCGCCCGGGTGCTGCGCCGCCGCCGCTCCGACAACCTCGCGGAGCTGATGCGGGACAGCCGCCGGGACTCCACCGTCTTCGACTCGGTGCCGCTGCCCCGGCCGTTCTCCGGCTCCGACGACGAGACACAGGAACTGCCGCCCGTACGCGGCGACTTCCGCCCGGCGTCGAGCGACAGCCCCTTCGGCCCCGGACTCCGCCGGGCCGCCATCACCGTCGGCGTCAGCGCCGCGGCCCTGGTCGGCTTCGCCTGCGCCCTGCTGCTGCCCGGCAGAGGCGAGGCCAGCACCGTGCAGCCGGTCACCACGCCCACCCCGGTGACCTCGGCGACCGCCACGGGCACCGCCGACCCCGACGGCGCCGGCACCCTCCGCGAGGGAGACAGCGGCGCCGAGGTGACGGAGCTCGAACAGCGGCTGCTGCGCATCCCCAATGTCTACGAGAACGGCTCGACCAGCGGTCGGTTCGACGCGACCCTCAAGGAGGCCGTCGCCCGCTTCCAGCTCTGGTACGGCATCCGCGGCGACGAGAACGGCGTCTACGGCGACGACACCCGCAGGGACCTGGAGTCCCGCACGACACTCGACGGCCAGTAGGACCGACGTCCGGCCCACTGCGCGGGCGGCCCGCTCAGTCGTCGTCGCGGTGTCGCCAGTACCAGAACGCGCCCACGACGAGGGCCAGCAGAAACACTCCGGGCAGTACGAGGCCCGGAATACGGGAGCCGCTCATGGGCATGGCCTTCGGTTCGCAGGGGGTGCGGCGCCGTCGTCCCACGACGCCGCACCGCCCATGATGAACGCCCGCGCGTCCCGAGGCGCCGGTCAGCGTCCCGTGCTGTGTCCGACCAGTGCCTCGGTCACCGCGCGGACGCTGCGCGCGATGTGCTGCAGCTGGAGGAGCTCGGCGGCGTACAGCTTGATGGTGTGCTCGATGACCGACTCCGGCAGGCCGAGGCCGGGCAGGTCGGCGCGTGCGGTCTGCAGGGCGGTGCGGGCCACGCGGATCTCGTGCTGGACCTGGATCTGGGCATGGCGGGCGAGCAGCACGGGATGGCGGATGAACGCGGGGTAGCTGGCGTAGCGGGCCGGCACCAGCTCGCGCAGCCACTTGGCGGCCGAGCGCTCCCAGTCGTAGCTGCCGGGCGTCTTGACCTGACAGGGCCAGTCCTGGCTGATGCGGGTGGTGGTGAGTTGCATGTCATCGCTTCCCGGTGTGCGGCGTCGCGGGGGGTGGTTCGACGGTGTGTGGCGGCCCCGGTCTAGGGGATGACCGGGGCCGCCCTGGGCGCTCGCGCAGGCGATGCCCGACCGAACACCCCTGGCGCCGACGCGGGTAGGAGACGGCGGCTGGGGGTGTCCGTGCAGGAGCCCCGGAGAACGGGTGTCGCCGGCGCGGCAGGTGGAGCGGCGTGCGCATGGGCGGACCGGTGCTTTCTCGGGGCGGGTGCGAGCGCTGGGCTCACGGGTGCGGAACGGGTCCGGAGTGGGCCGGACGCGATCCGTGAGCAGTATTTATATATGCCGTCCGCTTTGCAAGGCGTATGAAAACATTCATGCGTGAAATGGGCGGAATCGTCCGGTTCCGAAGTGATCCGAGGGGGGAGTGGCGGGTCAGTCCCGCATGAAGAACTGGTGCTGCTCGGCGATCTGCTCGTAGTCCTCAAGCCGGGCCTGGGTGCGCTCGGGATCGGCGTCCGTCATCGCCTGGAGCAGCGCGGAAGCCATCACGCCGGGGGCCGCGTACGAGTCGAAGACCAGGCGGGAGCCGGTGCCGGTGGCGAAGGTGACGTCGGCCTCGTCGGCCAGCGCGCCGAGCGCCAGATCGGTCACGAGGGCCACCTTGAGCCCGGCGCTGCGGGCCACCCGGATCGCGGTCAGCGTCTCGTGCGCGTGCCGCGGCATGTCGAAGGCCAGCAGCCAGGTGCCGCCCGCCTCGCGCGACTGCAGGATCGCGTCGTAGGCGACGCTGCCGCCCCTGGTGACCAGCCGTACGTCGGGGTGGATACGGCGTGCGGCGTACGCGAAGTACTCGGCGAGCGAGACGGAGATGCGCAGGCCGAGGACGGTCAGCGGGGTGGACTCCGACAGTTCGCGGCCGACGTCGATCAGCCGGTCGGGGTCGGCGAAGTCCCGGCGCAGGTTCTCCAGGTTCTCGATCTCGGCGTCGACCGCGGCCTGGAGTTCGTTGCTGCGGTTGACCTCGGCCGCCGCCGGGCCGCCCGCGAGGGTGCTCAGGGCGATCGCCTGCAGCCGCTCCCGTAGCGCGGGGTAACCGCTGAAGCCGACCGCCGCGGCGAACCGGGTCACCGAGGGCTGGCTGACGCCGACTCGTTCCGCGAGGTCGGTGATGGAGAGGAACGCGGCCTCGGTGATGTGCTCGATCAGGTACTGGGCGATGCGCCGCTGACCCGGTGACAGCCGTGGCCCGTCGAAGAGTTCGCGGAGCTGGGAAGTCGGCGCCGCCCCGACTTCCGGGTCGGTCTTACCCGAGGTGATCGCGGATGCCTGGGCGCGTGCCTGCTGCGGCGATGGCACGGATCCGCCTCCTTTGTCTCCCACGGTCACTCAACATAGCTCACAGAGCGTTGTGACCAGTGGGCGATCAGCGCCGGTAAACGGTGATCGAATGACCGACTTGATCGATCGGGCGACTGCTGTCGATCAACTCGGCCAGTTTCCCCTGTGCCTTGTCGATCGAGGTGTCCGAAACGACCAGCAGACCGTGCACCTCGCGCACCCCTACCTTGCGCGGATCGGACGACTCGATGCCGTAGTACGACGGCACACCGCTGCCCTTGTAGACCAGCCAGATCCGCTCGCCCGCGTAGCGCTCACGGAGCCGGTCGGCGAGCCGGCCGAGGTCCTGGCCCCAGTCCACGTTGGAGTCGTGCAGCCGCAGATAGGTCTTCGACGGACCGCCGAACGCCTCGTTGGAGTACGGCAGATAGTAGGGGAACGTCCGCAGCGAACTGACCGCGACGAACGCCACCAGCACCCCCGTGGACAGCGCGGCCCACCGCCACTGCAGCACCGGCACACAGGCCGCCGCGACCGCCAGGAACATCGGCACGAAGATCGCGTACCGCGTGCCGAAGTCCCGCGAGCCGTCCATCGCCGAGGCCAGCAGCACGGCCGTGGGGACGAGCAGATAGGGCGCCGCCGGCCGCAGCCGCCGTACCGCCACGACCGTGACGGCACCCGCCGCCCACAGGGCGAGCATGCCGAGCGGGGTCTTCACCAGGAACGCCGCGGGCAGGTAGTACCAGTGGGACCCGGTGTAGAGGTGCCCGAACAGGAAGCCCTGCCACGGGTAGTCCTCCAGACCGAACTGGATGCGCATCCCGTCGAGGAACGCGCGCGGGAACGGCAGCAGCTCGACCACCCGCCCCCGCAGCCCGTGCACGGCGGGCACCGGTTCCGTGGACGTGAACCGCAGATGCGGGTCGACCACGAGGTAAGACGCCCAGACGGCGGCGACCGCGACCAGCGCGACGACCACCGCGCTCGCGGCGCCGAGGAGCAGCGCCCGCCGCCGTGCGTCATGGTCGGCCGGACGGCGGGCGGACCACACCGACGCCACGGCCAGCAGCATCAGCACCGGTACGGCGGGCAGGGCGCTCATCTTCGTCGCCACGGCCGCACCGAGCGCGGCGCCCGCGAGGGGGACGTACAGCCGGGGCCGCCGCCGGGCCCGCCACAGCAGCCACACCGAGGTCAGCAGGAAGCCCGCCTCCGGCACGTCCAGGGTGGCCAGCGAGCCGTGTGCGATCACGTCGGGGGAGAAGGCGTAGAGGGCGAGGGCCACCAACCCTCTTGCCGCGCCGACCAGTTCACGGGCGAAGGCGAACACGACCAGCCCGAAGAGCAGCGTCAGCACGATCACCGGCAGCCGGGCCCAGAACATCACCTGCCAGGGGTCGTTGCCCGACTCGTACAGCAGATGGCGGCCCAACTCGCCTTGATCGCCCCGGTAGTTGGCGTCGAAGTGCGGATCGGCGAGGGCGATCCCGGCGGCGATCACCAGTTTCCCGAGGGGCGGGTGCTCGGGGTTGTAGTCGAGGCTGTGCTCGCGCAGATAGACGGTGGCGGTGGCCACGTACACCGGCTCGTCGATGGTCGGTGTCTGCTGGACGGCGGTCGTGACCATCACAGCGGCCATCTGCGCCAGGAGCAGCGCCACCAGGAGCGGCAGCAGCCACCGCCGGTGGCGCCGCAGCCCGGCGCGGAGACGGGCCGGCCGGCTCTCCGCGGCGCGCGGCGGGGGAGGCGCGCCGCCGTCGTCGAGCGTGCCGGGGTCGAGGACCGAGTGCTGTTCGCGCGCCATCATCCGCCCTGCGGTGAGGCCGGCCGCTCGGTGGCGGGAGAGATGCGGAGCCGGGGCATGGCCCTACTGTCGCATCGCTCCCGCCACCAGGGGCGTCACCGCTTCAGGAGTCGTACCGACAGACCTTCCGCCGTATACACGGGTACGGCCCGCAGCTTGTCCGAGTTCAGCGTGACGCTGTCGAACTGGCCGCGCAGCGCCGAGGCGCCCAGGACGCGCACCGTGGAGCCCGCGGCCGGCGGGTGCTCGGCGTCGAGCCGCAGGGACAGCGCGCTGCCCTTGCCGAGGGTCGCGCGCCGGGTGACCTCGACGGCGGGCTGGTGGCCCGAGCGGAGCGTGACCTCCAGGGTGGCGGACTGCTGGACGTAGGTGCCGTGGATCTGCACGGACTCCGCGACCCGCAGCGAGCCGCCGAGCACGCTCACGTCACCGTGGCCGAGCGCGTGCGCCGAACCGGCCACCAGCGCACCTGACTTGAGCACGGTCCCGCCGGTGTACGCGTTGTGCCCGGTCAGCGTGAGCGTCCCGGTGCCCTGCACGGTCAGGCCGCCGCAGCCGTCGATGTCGTTGCGCCAGGCGTCGGCCGCGCCGAAGCCCCCCGCCGCCGCGTCCAGGGCGACGACCACGTCGGAGTCGAAGGAGCCGTAACCGTCCGCCGCCGCGAAGAGGTTGAGGCGCCCCCACTGCTCGAAGCCGTCGAGCAGAACGTAGCCGGAGGGCAGCGCGGTGGTGCGCAGCACCTCGCGCCGCTGGGCCGCATCGAGGTACGGCAGCCGGGTCTCCAGCAGGACCTCGGCGCCCTTGGGCACGGTCAGCGCCGTGTTTCGTCCGCTGCGGGTCAGGACGTAGGTGAACTTGGGCTCCACCAGGCGGGAGTTGGCGGTCCGGTCCGCGTACGGGTCGGTCGCGGTGGACGCCGAGTGCGCGTAGGCGTACAGGGTGTCCGCCGTCGTGCCGGTCTGCGCCTCGAAGTAGGCGAGGGCCTGGGCGCGCGCGGCGGCCTTGAGCTCGGCGTTGGCCGGGTCGGCGAGGGTGGCGGCGGCCAGCGCGGTGGCCATGATGCGGCCGCCCATGACGTCGACCGTGGAGTGCATGCCGGCCATGATCCGCGTGTGGCTCAACTCGAAGGTACGGGTGACCAGTTCCTGGAAGCGCTCCGGAACGGCGTACGCGTAGGCGAGGCCCGCCAGGTGGAAGGCGTTGGTGTGGCCGCTGGGGAAGCCGCCGTCGTCGACGGGGGAAGTGCTGCGCTGGCGCAGGAGTTGAGGGGCGACGATCACCTTCGAGTCGTAGACCGGGTAGCCGAGCGCGTCGACCGTGCCGGTGTCGACGACCTCGCTCTTCTCGTTCATGCGCCACGGACGCGGGTACTGGTAGGCGTACTTGCTCGGGTTGCCCGACGCGTAGTTGCCGCGCAGGGTGTCGACGAGTTCGGCGACCTTGCCGAGCGCGGAGGCGTGCGAGCCGGCGCCGAGCGCGGCACCGGCGGGCGCGTCGGCCGGGACGGCGTCGCTGATCGTGGTCGCCGGGGTGCCGTCGGGGGCGCTGGTGATCGAAGTGACCGCCAGGGCACCGGACTTGTAGAGGTCGGCCAGCGGACCGAGGCCCGCGATCATGGCGTAGCTCTGGTGCTGCCGGTCGTAGAGGAACGCCTCCTTGGCCTGTGCCTCGGTGCGGCGGGCGGTGAGGTCGATGCAGTACCGCATGTTGGCGCGCAGGATCTCGGGCCGCAGCGGGGTGCCGGTGTTCCAGGCGGATCCCGTCTTCCATATCCGGGCCATGCCGCCGAGGACCCGGACCACGGCGTTGGTCTCGGGGGTGAGGTTCGCGATGACGTTCGTCTTGTAGTCGTCAACGAACGCGAGCGGAGCCGTGGCGGCTTTGGCGTCCGCCGCCGCCAGCCAGCCGACCAGCGTCGGTGCGGCGACCACACCGGCCGAGGCGCCGAGTGAGGTCTTGAGGAATCCACGTCTGTTCACGGCGAGTCGACCGGCGTCCGTGCGGTGCCCGGCGGGTGACGGCATGGGTGTGTGCCTCTCTTGAGTTCTACGGCCCGTGGGGCCGGTGGAGTCGTGCGATCTGCTGTGGTTCGGGGTGCGCGTGGGACGTATGAAAGCGCATTCGTCCACTGAGGCGCACGTGCGAAGGTTTACGGTGAGCCGTGTCCCCGCGGAGGGGGTTCGGCGTCCGTCACATGACCCCCGGGTGAACGGGAGTTGTGCGGTTCACAGGATCGATCGGGCCAGTGCCAGCGCGCCCTCGACGGGCGGTACCCGGATGGGCTGCGGTCGTGCCCCCGGCAACCGCTCGGCGAGCGCCGTGGTGAAGGCGTCGTACAGGCGGGGCTGGGCGAGGACGGTACCGCCCGCGACCACCACGTCGTCGACGGGGACGCCGCGTTCGGCGAGCCGTACGACGAGTGCCGCGAGGGACCGACCCGCCTCCGCTATCACCTCGCGCGCGAGGAGCGAGCCGGCGTCGGCGGCCGTGAACACCACGCGGGCGTGGCGGCCCCAGTCGGCGGAGACGTCGGAAGCGCTTTCCAACGCCGCGCCGAGTGCGGGCACTTCGGCCACGGCGAACGCCTCGACGAGTCCCAGGCCGAGTGGGTCCGGGGCCTCGCCCCGGTCGTGCGCGGCCCACGCGGCGCGGGCCGCCTCGCGGACGAGTCCGGCGGCGCCGCCCTCGTCACCCAACACCGCGCCCCAGCCGCCCACTTGGAGCCGACTGCCGTCGGCGAGCAGGCCCACCGCGACGGAACCGGTGCCGGCCACCAGACCGACCCCCTTGTCCAACCCGGCCGCGGGGACGAGCAGTTCGGCGTCCCCCACGACGAGCGCGGGAATCCCGAGACGCCTTTCCAGGGCATCCCGGATCTCGGCGCACTGGCGGGGTGTCTCGCACGCGTGCCCGCCCACGGCGACCGCGGACGGGCACGCGTGTGCGGGCAGGGCGTCTTGGACGAGTGCGGTCAGCCAGTCGGCGGCGGTCGCGATGTCGTGCGGCCGCCAGCCGCTGCTGGCACGGATGTGGTCGGCGACGACATCGGGGCCCGCGCAGGCGCGCAGATGTGTCTTGGTGCCGCCCACGTCGATGCCGACCACGAGGGGCGTGGAGTCCTGCACGGAACCTCTTTCGTCGTTGCGCTGTGCTGCGACGGTGGGCGAACCGTGTCCGGGGGGACGGAAGTTGAAGCACTAGGGAAGCCCCGGGACGGGCTTCTGACGGGACACGGCAGGCGAGTACCGTGACGTTCGTTAGGAAGTTAACTAACGAAGTACAGTGCGTCAAGAGGCATCGCGCACCGGGCAACGGGAAGTACCGTCCGGGCCCGCGTGACGCCAGGACATCCCATCGCCGCAGCCCATGGAAATCCTCCGGGCGCGCGGCCTGTGAACTGGGGGAAGTGTGGAACACGTCGTGGCGCGGGCGTCTCGGCTGACCGAGAGCGCGAGCGCGGTGTTCGAGGTGCTGGCCAGAGCCGGCAGCGCGACCCGCCCGCAGCTCGCGAGCCTGGCCGGCCTGTCCAAGCCGACGGTGTCCTCCGCCGTCGTGGAGCTGGAGAACGTCGGGCTCGCCGCCCACTCCGGCACCGCCTCCGGCGGCACCGGCCGCAACGCCGCCGTATACCGGCTCGGCCCGGCCGCCGGTGCCGTACTCGCCGTCGACCTCGGCCCCGCCCTCACCCGGGTGCGGGGCTGCGCCCTCGACGGCACCCTGCTGGCCGAGGCCACCGAGTCCCGCGAGGACGCGGCCGACGCCGTGCGCGAGGCCCTCGACGCGCTGCCCGCCGGTACTCCGCTGCGCACGGTCGTCGTCGCCGTCGGTGACGTCGCCGCGCGGAACCGGGCCGGTGCCGGGATGCGTCCCGCGACCGCCAAGGCCGGCCCGGTGTTCGACGCCATGACGGTCGCCCTGCCGCCCGGAGTGCCCGTCCACCTGGAGAACAACGTCAACTGCGCGGCGCTCGCCGAGCTGCACGAGGGTGCCGCGCGGGGCCGCGACACCTTCGGCTATCTGCGGATCGGCGTCGGTATCGGCCTCGGCATCGTCGTCGGCGGCCATGTGCTGCGCGGAGCGAACGGCGCGGCCGGTGAGCTGGCCCGGCTGCCCTACCCCTGGGACGACGCCGTGGAGCCCCGCAGGGAGGCCCTGGAGGAGTACGTCGGCGCCCGCTCGCTGCTGCGCCGCGCCGCGGAGGCCTGGCGGGCCGATGAGAACGCGGACGGGCCCTGCCCCGACACCGCGGAGCAGCTGTTCGCGCTGGCCGCGCAGGGGCAGCGCACGGCCTCCGCCCTGGTCGGCCGGCACGCCGCCGACGTGGGCAGACTCGCCGCCGCCGTGGCGGCCGTACTGGACCCGGGACTGATCGTCCTGGGCGGCAGCACGGGCACGGACCCGCAGCTGCTGCCCGGGGTGC
This sequence comes from Streptomyces sp. NPDC001100, assembly GCF_053598575.1. Taxonomy (NCBI): domain Bacteria; kingdom Bacillati; phylum Actinomycetota; class Actinomycetes; order Kitasatosporales; family Streptomycetaceae; genus Streptomyces; species Streptomyces sp. NPDC001100. Next base: position 59,897 of record NZ_JBSFKO010000038.1, on the reverse strand, counting down.
GTACCGAGCTGGGACGACTGAGCTGGCCCACCGAGGTGGTGAGCAGCACGGTCGGCGATCTCGGCACCGTGGTGGGCGCCGCGCGGCTCGCGGTCGCCAGAGGAGTCCAAACCGTGACCGATGCCGCGGGGGTGAAGGATTGACGGCCTCGGACTCGGTCTGCCAATGTCCGGACAAGCGCTTTCTAAGTCGGCCGGGACGTCGACTCGGAGTGAGCCTCCCGCCCGTACGAGACGTACGGCAACCGCACCAGGGTGTGCTTGTGCGGCAGCGGCCGAGAGGGCCGGGGATGCCACCCATCAGAACGGCGAGGCCGGGCGAGGCCACGCCCCCGGAAAGCGAACCTTTCTGCAGAATGCACCTGTGCCGCCTCGGATGGCGCCGTGCTTCCTCCGCTACGAAGAAAAGGGATCGAAGATGACCAGAGTGAGTGCGCGGCGCTCCCGCCGACTCGTCCACGGCGGCGTGCGCCGTATGGTTCCTCTCGCTGCCGCGGCCACGGCAGGAGCCCTGCTCCTCTCCGCCTGCGGTTCGGGCTCCGGCTCCGGCGGCACCTCCAAGTCGCTGACCTTCTGGATCTCCACGGTCCCGGGCCAGGACGCGGGCTGGAAGAAGCTCGTGGCGCAGTACAAGAAGGAAGAGGGCGTCAGCGTCAAGCTCGTCAACATCCCCTACGACGGGTACCCGACGAAGCTGCACAACGCCGCGCAGGCGAACTCCCTGCCGGATGTCGCCGACGTGCCGGCCCTCGACCCGATCTGGTCGAGCAAGCTGATCGACCTCAGCTCCATCACCGGCAACAAGGCCAACAACATCAACTCCAACTTCCTCGCCAAGGACTCGTCCGGCAAGGTGCTGGCCATCCCCTCGGACGTCACCGCGTCCGGCCTGTTCATCAACAAGTCGCTGTTCGAGAAGGCCGGCGTCGCCGTCCCGAGCTCGCCCTCGAACACCTGGACCTGGGACGAGTTCATCGCGGCGGCCAACAAGGTCCGCGAGAAGACCGGCGCCAAGTACTCCCTGACCTTCGACCAGTCGCCGTCCCGGCTCCGCGCCATGGTGTACGAGATGGGCGGCAAGTACGTCCACGCGGACTCCTCCGGCAAGTTCTCGGTGGACGACGCGACCAAGAAGGCCGTGAAGTACTTCGTCGGTCTGAACGACGACAAGACCATGCCGAAGTCGGTGTGGACGAGCGGCGCCGACCCGTCGGCCATGTTCCAGAGCGGTGACGTCGTCGCCTACTGGTCCGGTGTCTGGCAGGTCGCCTCCTTCGCGGACAGCATCAAGAAGTTCGAGTGGGCGAGCGTCCCGACCCCGGCCCAGCCGGTGCAGGCCAGTGACGTCAACAGCGGCGGCATGATGGTGGGCTTCAACAACAACAGCGCGGCCTCCGCCGCCGCGAAGAAGTTCCTGTCCTGGGTGTACGAGCCGAAGCAGTACACCGAGCTGGTCGAGACCTCCGGCTTCCTCCCGGTCGAGAGCGGTCTGAGCCCGAAGTACCCCTTCAAGTCGGCTGCGGCGCAGGCCGCGTTCAAGCTGTACAACGAGGAGATCCCGCTGTACGCGCCGATCTCGGGCTACTTCAACAACGCGCAGACGAACTGGGTGCTGAAGGGCAAGAGCCTCGCCACCGACCCGACCAAGACGGAGCTCGGCAAGGCGATCAACGGCCAGCAGTCGGTCGACAAGGCCCTGCAGAACATCGTGGACGGCTACAACACGGCGGTCGGCGGCTGATCGTAGGGCCAAGGGCCCGGGCGGCGGGATCGACACCGCCGCCCGGCCCTGGCCGCCACGTGTGCCGGGCTCACGGCGTGGGCCCACAGCAATCCATCCACCAGCACGGAAGTCAGGAAGATGACAAAAAGCGCCGCGGACGTGTCCGTGAGGCCGCCCAGGAAACGACGCAGCACCTACACCCTCGCGCCGCTGGTCCTCATCGCGGCCAACGTCGTGCTCTTCGCGCTGTTCTTCGTGTGGCCGGCGGTGATCGGGCTCGTCTACTCCTTCACGAACTACACCGGTGTGGGGGCGTTCCAGTTCATCGGGCTGGACAACTACCACAACCTGTTCGGGGACTCCACCTTCTACGACGCGCTGACCCGGACGCTGCTGTACGCCGTGCTCTTCGTGCCGCTGAACTTCGCGCTCTCGCTGCTCGCCGCCAACCTGGTGGTGAACAAGCACGCCAAGGGCGCGTCCGTCGCCCGTGTCATCTTCTTCATCCCGTGGCTGCTGTCGCCCATCGTCGTGGGTGTCCTGTGGCGGTGGCTGTTCGGTGAGAACTTCGGTCTGGTCAACTACCTCATCGAGAAGTTCGGCGGCTCGGCCGTTCCGTGGCAGTCGAACGCGGACCTGTCGCTGATCGTGGTGGTGTTCGCGGCGTCCTGGGCCTGGACGGGCTTCTCGATGCTGCTGTTCATCGCGGCGATCAAGAACGTGCCGGTGTCGTACTACGAGGCCGCCTCGCTCGACGGAGCCGGTCCCTGGCGCCAGTTCATCAGCATCACGCTGCCGAGCATCGCGCCCACCTCGTTCATCGTGATCCTGCTCAACACGATCAACGCGATGAAGGAGTACCCGGTGTTCGTCTCCCTCAACAACGGCGGACCCGGAACCTCGAACAACCTGCTGGTCCAGTACATCTACCAGACCGGCTTCCAACGGGGCCAGATCGGCTACGCGAGCGCCGCGTCGTTCGTGCTCATGCTCATCCTGATGGCCGTCGCGATCATCCAGCTGATCGTCAACCGGCGGGTGGAGAACCGATGACAACCACAGACATGCCGCGCAAGGTCGACGCCGGTTCCGGACGAACCGTTTCCAAGAAGCGACCCCGCAACTCGCGCGACGGCGGTCTCCGGCGTGCGGTTCCCGCGACGACACTGCTGTGGGTCCTGGCGGGCCTGTACGGGCTGCCGGTGCTGTGGTTCATCCTCAGCTCCCTCAAGCCGGCCGGGGACCTGTTCACGTATCCGCTGACCTTCATTCCGCACAACCCCACCCTGTCGGGTTACTCCGCGGCGTGGCGCAGCGCCAACTTCTCCCAGTACTTCATCAACACGACCATCGTGTGCGTGATCACCACGGTCCTCACGGTGGGCGTCAGCTGCTGCACCGGTTACGCGCTGGCGAAGTACGACAACAAGTGGCTCAAGGCGTTCTTCATCTGCATCCTGGCCACCACGATGCTGCCCGGCGAGGTCATGCTCGCCCCCGAGTTCCTGGTGGTCCGCAACCTCGGCCTCTACAACTCGTTCGCCGGCATCATCCTCCCGGCCGTGCTCACCGCGACCGGCTGCTTCATGTTCCGCCAGTTCTTCATCACGGTCCCCGACGAACTCGTGGAAGCAGCCCGCATCGACGGCGCCCGCGAACTGTCGATCTTCCTGCGGATCATGGTGCCGCTCTCCCGGCCCATCATGCTGACCCTCGCCATCCTGTCCTTCCAGTGGCGGTGGAACGACTACATCTGGCCGCTGCTGATGCTGAACGACCCGAACAAGTTCACCGTGCAGATCGGCATCCAGAGCATCGTCGGCGCGCAGAACATCAACTGGTCGGTCCTGCTGGGCGCTTCGGTCATCTCGATGATCCCGCTGATCGTGATCTTCCTGGTCTTCCAGCGCTATGTCATGGGCGCCGACATCAACGCCGGCCTGAAGGACTGACCTTGTCCACCCCGCTCGACCACGACTTCGTCCGCGCGGTGGCCGCCGCCGCCGACCGGTCGGCCGCCCCGCTGGCGGCCGACCCCGACGGGCGGCTCGCCGGTGTGACCCACCGCGCCCTGGCCCGCCGGGTGAAGACTCTGGTCGCGGCACACCGTTCCCCGGACTCGGCCCTGCACGGCAGCGGGTACGCCGTGGCCGCCGCGCTGGCCCACCTCGGCGCCCTCCGGACCGCACAGACCGCCACCGGCCTCTTCGCGGGCGGCGACAACGTGCAGTCGCCGCCGGACTCCGCGTTCACCGTCAACGACGTGTGCGACGCGCACGTCCTCGCCGCAGGCGCGGGGCCGGAACTGCGCGACGTCGCCGCCGCGCTCGCCGAGATCGCCGGCGCGGCGTCCGAAAGCCTTTTGGCGGGCGGGGTGCACACCCCGAACCACCGCTGGGAGCTGAGCGCGGCGCTCGCCCGTCTGCACCGGTCGTTCCCCGACGACCGGCTGCTCGACCGCGCCGAGCAGTGGCTCGCCGAAGGCGTGGACATCGACGCGGAGGGGCTGTACTCGGAGCGGAGCGCCGTCTACGCGTCCATCGTGACCAACCCGTCGCTGCTGTTGCTGGCCGAGGTGCTCGGGCGTGCCGACCTGCTGGACGCCGTCGAACGCAACCTCGCCGCGACCCTGGACCTGATCAGGCCGGACGGCACGGTGGAGACCGTCCACTCGCGCCGCCAGGACCAGAAGCTTTCGTTCGCGCTGTGGCCCTACCTGCCGCACTACCGGCTGCTCGCGATCCGCACCGGCCGGGGCGACTTCGCCCGCGCGGCCCGCCTGGCGGCCGCCGACGGCGTCAACGACCCCGACCTGCTCGCTCAGACCCTCCTCACCCCGGATCTGTGCCGCGCCCTGCCGGCCCCGGACACGGAGAAGCTCCCGCGCGACCGGTACCTCCCCACCGCACGCCTAGCCACACGCGTCTCGGCCACCGCGCACACCGTGGTGTACGGCGGCTCCGACGTGCCCGAGCACCGGCGCATCCGCTCGGGCCTCGCCTGCAACCCCACCTTCCTGCGCCTGTTCGCCGGTGCCGCCGTCCTCGACGCGGTCCGCCTCTCGCGAGCGTTCTTCGACCAGGGCCCGTTCCGTGCCGCCGACATGGAACAGCTCGCCGACAACCGGTACCGGCTCACCCAAACCCTCACCGCCGCCTACTACCAGCCGCTCCCGAAGGACCGGAGGCGCGACGACGGCGCCTACCGCCTGGTGGACGAGGGCCGCTTCTCCGCGGCGATGGCCTTCCCCGACCGCCCTCAGGACGAGGTCTCCCACACGACCCGGGTCGAGGTCGACGTGCGGGAGGACGGGGCCGACCTGCGGATCGACATCAGTGGCCCAGCGGTGCCCTGGGCCCTCGAACTGACCTTCCGTCCAGGGGGAGTTGTAGCGGGCGCCGCACCGATAGGCGAGGGACGCTGGTGCCTGACGACCGGACCGTTGACCTACCGGGTCGGCGACGACGAGATCCGTGTCGAGGTCGACGTCGAAGCGGGCGAACACCTCGCCGGGCCGGACCGCGGCGACGTACTACGGTACGACCCGGGCCAGGACTACACGGTGGTGGGCGGCACCGACGCGACGACCGGGAACCGTGTCTACATCGGTGGAAACGGCCCCCAGACAATGAGCGTCGCCCTGCGCGCCCGCCGCCCCGCACCCGTCTTCTGACCCCGACGACCCACGCCACGGCCACCCCCGGCATGAAGGGCTGATCCACCCGTGCACCTCCTCCACCAGCGCGGCCCGCTGCACCACCTCCCCGACACCCCGGAGGCCTACGACGCGGTCCTCGCCGACGTCGTCGAGCAGGCGCTGCGGCGCATCACACCGGAGGGCAACCTCGAACACCCCGACTGCCACGACGACATCGGGGACACCTCGCTCGGCATCACGTCCCTGCTGGCCTTCGCCTGGCAGCGCGGCAAGGACCAGCGGCTGCCGGAGGCGGTGCGGCACAGCCTCGCCTTCCATCTCCGCGAGCGCGTCTACACCGAGGACAACCCCGGCTACCCGAACCTGAAGGTCCGCAACTCCGGTCTCCCGTACGCCCGTTACGTCCTGGAGGCGGGCGCGCACCCCATCGGCGACTGGCCGAGCACGGTGTGGGCGCTGCTCCAGGCGGTCAACATCCTCGACGGGGCGGACGGACTCGTCGACGACGAACAGCGCACCGCTCTCGTCGAGTTGGCGCACGGCTACTGGCGCTGGCTCACGGAGGCGACCTTCTTCAATCCGCAGGAGGCCGGCAACCAGGCGATCGGCTGTGTGGTCGGAGGCCTGATGCTGGCCGGTCATCTGCCGTCAGCGGAGGGGGAGTTGGTGCGCGAACGCGCGCTCGCCGTGTACGCGGACGAGATCCGCGCCCACCGCGTGCGCGACCGCGGCGCCCTCCTCCCGCCCGAGCACGGCGGCGCGTACGACAACAACTACGGCCCGATCTCCCTGTCGTTCCTCGCCAAGGCCCACATCGTCAGCGGCGAGGACGTCTTCGCCGAGGACGGGGAGGCACTGGCCCGCTACATCGACGCGCGCCTCACCAACGGCGGCTTCGACAACGGCGGTCCGCGCTACAGCGAGCAGCACTCCGCCTTCGAATCGGTCCTAGGGCTGCGTTACTTCGGCGCCCGTATCGGCTCGGACATCGGCCGCTACCGGGGCGACAGCCGCTGGGCCCGGTACGCGGTCAAGCCCGACGGGGGAGTGGACGGCCACTTCGCGTGGATGCTGGTCTGGCAGATCCAGGACACCACGCCCTGGCACCGCACCCCGTCCACGGAGCCGATCCGCCATCAACTCCGCGCCGGCACCGTGTCGGTGGCCTTCGACAGCAAGATGACTCCCTCAGTGGTCGAGGCCGACGGCACGTACTACCTGCCCGCGGCCGTCAACCGCCAGCACGGCTTCGGCCCGGTGCTCGACGGCTTCCTGCTGTGCCGCCCGATGGGCGAGGTACGGGTCCGTGACCTCCGCGCCGACGGACTCACCGCCAAGCTGGTCACCAAGCCGGTCGTCGGACGCGACCACGTCCTGCGGCACATCCGCTCCCTGTACGTCACCGACGGCACGAGCCTGTGGACGACGGTCGCCGTCGAACGGCTCGACGGGGCACCGTACTTGCTCGCCGGGCTGCCCTACGCGGCGGACGACGGGGACCGGGTGCGCAGGACGGCGGAGGGCGACGTCACTTCTGTGGGCGCCCTGCGCCTCACCCACCCGACCGGCGAGGGCGCCGACCACTTCGACGCCCGCTCCGAACTCTCCCAGCAGGAGGCGGCGTTCGCCCTCGCCGCGGACCCGCGCGGTTACGGCAACCCCGACGAGGGCTGGAGCCACCTGGTCACCTCCACGGCCCTGGAGGCCGACCCGGCACCGGGCGCACCGGAGGACCTGGACGTGTTCGTCGTCCGCTACGGCCCCGGAACCGGTCCGCTCACCGCCGAGTTCGCGAGTGGCGAGAACGGCGAACTGACCGTCCGTACCGAGGCGTTCGCCGCGGTGATCGGGGACGCGGCGGGCGACGCCCACGGGGAGCCGGAGCTGACGCTCCAGGCGTGAACCCTCAGCCGCGGGGTACGCCGTTCGGCGAGGGCAGTACGGCCGGGGGGATCACCAGATCCGCCCGGCCGCGCGTCGTGGCGACGAGGTCGGCGTTGCGCTGGTCCGTGCCCAACACCCAGGCCACGGCGGTCTCGTGGTCCTTGCCGAACTCCTCGTGCCGGGCGACGAGCCGGCGGACGCGTTCGCCCTCACCGGCCTCGCAGAACCACACCTCGTCCAGACACGGCCGTACCAGCGCCCATGAACCCGCCTCCAGCAGCAGGTAGTTGCCCTCCGTCACCACCAGCCGGGCCGCCGGCTCCACCGGGATCGCACCGGCGATCGGCTGCTCCAGGACCCGCTCGAAGCCCGGCGCGTACACGATCTCGTCGGTCTCCTCCCGCACCCTCCGCAGCAGCGCCGCGTACCCGGCCGCGTCGAAGGTGTCGGGCGCGCCCTTGCGCTCGCGGCGGCCGAGCCGGTCCAGTTCGACGTCGGCGAGGTGGAAGCCGTCCATGGGGACGTGTGCGACCCATGGCTCGCCGGTCCCGTTGAGCTCCCGCACCAGACGCTCGGCGAGGGTCGTCTTGCCCGCGCCCGGGCTGCCGGCGATGCCGAGAACGGCACGCCGGCCGGGCCGGACGAGAGCGCTGGCACGGGTGAGGAGGTCGTCGAAGGTCAGAGGCACAGGGAGAGTGTGCCATCCGTCTCGGTCGCCCGACCGGGGCGATGACGTGCCGAAGATCGGGGATTCGGTCAGCAGAGAGACCATGGAGTGGGGGACAGGAACAGGAGCCGTCCATGCCCGACGACGCGACACAGATCCGAGCCCTCATCACCGACTGGGCCGAGGCCGTCCACCGCGGCGACCTCCAAGGCGTACTGGCGGACCACACGGACGACCTCGTCATGTACGACGTCCCGCCACCCCACGCCGGCATCCACGGTCTCGCCGCCTACGGCGCCAGCTGGCCGCCGATCTTCGAGTGGCAGGCACAGGGCGCCCGCTTCGACATCGACACCCTCGACATCACGGCCGGCACGGATGTCGCCTACGCCCACGCCCTGCTCCGCTGCGGCACCCCGGAGGAACTCGCCGAAGACCCCACGCTGCGCCTGCGGCTCACCTTCGGCCTGCGCAAGGAGGACGGCCGCTGGCGGGTCGCGCACGAGCACCACTCGTTTCCGCACGACTGATGAGGGCGCGACTGATGAAGCGGGATTGATGGGGCGGGACTTTCAGGCGGCCCTGTCGATCAACTCGTCGGCGACCCAACGGGCGACACCGGCGGGGTAGGGCGCCGACAGTCCGAGGACGATGTGGTGGAAGCCCGCGTCGACCGCCTCGCGGATGGCGTCTCTGGTGACCTCCGGCTTCTCGTACGACACGGACAAGTGGATGGAGCGCGTGACGGAGGCGGGGTCGCGGCCGATCTCGGCGCAGTAGCGGTCGAGGAGCGCGCTGCGGGCGACGGCGTCCGCGATGTCGCCGCCGGGGATGTTCCAGAGGTCGGCGTGCTCGGCGACCACGCGGAGGGTCGCGGCCGAGCGTCCGCCGATGAGGATCGGGGGGTGTGGGCGCTGGACGGGCTTGGGGTTGCCGAAGGCTCCGGTGAGGTGGTGGTGTGCGCCGTGGAAGTCGAAGGGCCGTTCCTCGGTCCACAGCCGCCGGATCACCGTGCAGGCCTCGGCGAGACTCGCCACCGCGTGGGCGGAGTCGTGGAAGGGGAGACCGTGGGCCTCGTACTCGCGCCGGGCCAGCGGATGGTCCGGGCGGGAGCCCACACCGATGCCGAAGTCGAGCCGGCCGCCGGAGACGATGTCGACGGTCGTGGCGATCTTGGCCAGCAGCGCGGGCGGCCGGAAACGGTTGCTGGTCACCATCACACCGAGCCGCAGCCGGCGGGTCTGCGCGGCGAGCGCCGAGAGCAGGGTCCAGCCCTCGTAGGCGGGTCCGTCCGGGTCGCCGCCGATCGGCATGAGGTGGTCGAACAGCCAGGCGTGCTCGATCTCCGGGACGGTGTCCGCCTCGCGCCAGACGCGCAGGAGGTCGTGGTAGCCGACCTGCATGGGGGCGGTCATGATGCCGAAGCTGGGTCGTGGGGTGTGGGGCATGGTGGCGTCCGTCCTTCGACGAGGCATGACGATGGGATAGGAAGGAGGGGAGCAAGGGGGCGGTGGGATGGGAGGCGTGGCTTGGTCGCCCGGCCCGGCTCTGACATCATGACCAAGCGGAACCTCGTTCCGAAACGATACGGAACAGTGTTCCGTTTAGCAAGCCCTGCCTGGTTCAGTGGGCCCTGGCCAGTGCGTCTCGAAGTGGAGAAAGTGCGTAGTGAGTGAGAACGGCGCGGCTCAGTCCAAGCGGGCGGACGCCCGGCGGAACAAGGAGGCGCTGCTCGACGCGGCGGCCAAGGTCTTCGTCGCCTCCGGCGTGGACGCGCCGGTGCGCGACATCGCCCGCGAGGCCGGTGTCGGACTCGGTACGATCTACCGCCACTTCCCCACCCGTGCGGATCTCGTCATCGCCGTCTACCGCCACCAGGTCGAGGCCTGTGCCGAAGCAGGTCCGGCGCTGCTGGCCGGCAGCGCCAGTCCTTACGTGGCATTGCGGGAGTGGGTGAATCTCTTTGTCGACTTCCTGGTCACCAAGCACGGGCTCGCCTCGGTGCTGCGGTCCGACAGCGCCGGTTTCGAGTCGCTGCACTCCTACTTCCTCGACCGCCTCCTGCCCGTGTGCGCCGAACTGTTCGACGCGGCAGCCGCGGCCGGCGAGGTCCGGTCCGACCTCACCGCCTACGAACTCATGCGCGGCGTCGGCAACTTGTGCGTCGGCGCGGAGGGCGACGACCGCTACGACGCACTCCGGCTGGTCGACGTCCTCGTCTCGGGCCTGCGCCTGCTGCCGGACTGACGTCGGGCTGGGTCATGGGCGAGGGGTCGGCGCGTCACCGGTCGCTCATCCGGCGCCGAGACGTTCGCTCTGTCGGGGAAGTTGGCTGTACAGCTCGGCGAGAGAGTGATGAGGACGTCACAGTCTCTAGAAGAACTTCCGCTCGCGTGGTTGCGGGACAGCTGTCCCTGCCCCCGATGCCGCGACCCCCGCGACGGCCAGAAGCTGTTCCGGTTCAGCGCTCTCCGGGTCGCCGCTCACGCCTCGTCCGGCGACCGCCGGGCCAGTGAGCCCGAGGTGGCCGAGCTGTGGACGGTGAAGGCCACCGTCTCCGGCAGACAGCGGTCCTCGGACCATCTGGTCGGGGTCCCCGCGGGGTCGGTGCTGCAGCGCCGCTCGCGCAGCAGCGGGTCGCCGGGCCGGCAGTTGAGCAGTCGGGCGTCCTCGGCGTCGGCGCGGCACAGGTCGATGGTGTGCTGGGCGTCCGCGAACAGCACCCCCGACTCCTCCAGGACCACGGTGTCCGGAGGCAGCCCGGTGAGCAACTCGCCCACTGCGGACGGATACACGGTGCGCTCCTCCATCGCCGGTCGCCCCGACAGCGACCGTAGCCGCCGTACCGCGTGGATCTCGGCCCCGGCCGGAGGCCGCGGCCGTTCGGGCTCGGTGGCGTCGGCGGGCCGGGTCTCCTCAGTGGCGATCCGGCCGTCAGGCTCCTCGCCCGTCGAGCGCGCCCAGCGCGTGAAGCTGAGGAGTCCGCCGAAGCCCTGCGGCCTCGGTGTCCCGATCACGACCCGTAGGGGTGCCGTGCCGCGAGGCGATCAGGACCTCGGTGCGCAGCACGGGCATCGCCTGGCGGACCGTGCCCCGGGAGGCGCCCTGGCGTTCGGCGAGCTCGCCCTCGGCAGGGAGCCGTCCGCCGGAGCCGTAGCGGCCCTCGCCGATCTACCGGCCAAGGTCGGCCGCGACCTGCCGGTACAGCGCGAGCGGCTTCTCCGTCCCGGCCGGGCCGTCCGTCACCGTGCGCGTCGCCGTCCTGAACGCCGGCGCCCCGCGGCCGTCAGCCGTTGTCGGCGTTCGTCTTGTTCTTGATCCGCTCGGCTTCCTTGCGGACCTCGGCCTGGGTGGCCCGCTCTTTCTCCAGCCACTCGGGGCCGTCCTTCTTCAGCGCCTCGATCTGCTCGGTGGTGAGCGGTTCGGTGACCCCGCCACGGGCGAGACCGGCGATCGACACGCCGAGCCTGGCCGCGACGACCGGGCGCGGGTGCGGGCCGTTGGCGCGCAGCTCGCGCAGCCACTGGGGCGGATTGGCCTGCAACTCGTTCAGCTCGGCGCGGGAGACGGCACCCTCCTGGAACTCGGCGGGTGTGGCCTCTAGGTACACACCCAGTTTCTTCGCCGCCGTGGCGGGCTTCATCGTCTGGGTGGTCTGGTGCGACTTCATACCGTCAAGAGTATCGACCGTGTAAGGGGCCTCCGACCACGGCGGGTAACCTTGCGGGGTGACAGGCTCGGAAGCATCCCCCATGTTCCGGCTCGCGTACGTCCCCGGGGTGACGCCCGCCAAGTGGGTGCGGATCTGGAACGAGCGCCGGCCCGACGTCCCCCTGACCCTCGTACCGGTCCCGGCCGCCGAGGCGTCCGACGTGCTGCGGCGCGGCGAGGCCGACGCCGGACTCGTACGGCTGCCGGTCGACCGTACGGTTCTCAGCGCGATCCCCCTCTACACCGAGGCGACCGTGGTCGTGGCCCCCAAGGACCATGTCGTGACGGCGGCTGAAGAGGTGTCCCTCGACGAGCTCGCCGACGAGGTCGTCCTGCACCCCCTCGACGACGTCCTCGGCTGGGAACAGCCGCCCGGGGAGCCCGCGTTCGAGCGTCCCGCGACCACCGAGGACGCGATCGACCACGTGGCGTCGGGCATCGGCATCCTCTACGTCCCCCAGTCCCTCGCCCGGCTGCACCACCGCAAGGACCTGACCTACCGGACCGTCCTGGACGCCCCCCAGTCGGACGTCGCCCTCTCCTGGCCCGAGGAGGCGACCACCGACCTGGTCGAGGACTTCATCGGCATCGTCCGGGGGCGCACGGTCAACAGCACCCGGGGCCGCACCCCGCCACCGGCCCAGCCGAAGACGAAGGGGACGGGGAAGCGCACCGAAGCCCCGGCGCGCCGCAAACCCGTCGGCGGAAAGACGACTGGCAAGACGACCGGAAAGACGAGCGGCAAGACCGGCACCACGGGCAGGAGTCCGCGCGGCTCCTCCGGCGGCGCCAAGGGAACGAAGCGCGGCAAGCCCCGAGGCCGCTGACGGCAACGACCGTCCGCTCAGACCGGGGCACCTGGTTGCCTCCGTCTAGGTGAGGACCCCGGCCAACATCCGGAACAGATCGTCCGTCGCGTCGGCCGCGCCGAGCGCGGGCAGCGCGCCCAGCGCGAGGACGGCCGCCGCGAGGGGCCAGAGGCGCGGGGGCGGGATCGTCTGCAGCGCCGCGATCCGCCGAGTGACCGCACGGTCGGTGAAGCCCAACGCACAGGTGGGGCGCGGGTGTTCGGCGCTCAGGGCGGCGCGGGCCAGGGCGCGGGCCGTGGTTGCCCGGTCGCCGACGGCGTCCGCCGCCCGCTCGTCGGCCCATCGTTCCACCAGGAACGCGACCGTGCCCCGCACGGGCCGCAGCAGTGGGTTGGCCGCGGCTGCGATCGTCGTCGCGGTCACCAACAGGGCGTGCCGATGGGCGAGATGGGCGCGTTCATGAGCGAGCAGGACCCGGCGTTCGGCCGGTTCGAGGGCGCTCAGCATGCCCGCGGTGACCAGGATCCGGCCGGGTTTGCCGGGGATGGCGAACGCCTGTGGTTCGGGGGACGCGGCGACGATCAGCTCGGTGTCCGCCGGGTGCCCCTCGCACAGCCGCCGCAGCGCCCGTCGCGTACGGCGGTCGGCGCTCACCGCACCCTGGACGGACACGAGGAGCACGGCGAGGGCGACACCGGCCGCGATCCCGATCACCTCGGGCACCGGTTCCGCCAGCCGGCGCCCGTCCTGCCGGGCCTCGGCGACGACCGGCGGGGCGTCCCCGACGAGCGTCGCCGCCAGCAGGAACAGAGACCAGCAGGTGGCCGCCGCGGTCACCACGGCGGCGGCGGTCAGCACCCGTGCGGCCAGCGCCGGAGCCACCCGGCTGCCGATCGCCGGGCTGATCACGGCGAGCAGCACCGACAGCGGCAACGGCGTGTAGACGTCGAACCTCATCCCGCGCCCCCGGCCAGCAGGTCGCGCAGCGCCTTCTCCTCCTCGGGCCGCAGTCCGCTCACGAACTGCTGGAGCGCGGCGATCGGATCCGGCCCTCGGTCCAGCGCCTCGTGCATCGCCTCGGCGGTCAGCTCGGCCGCGTTCTTCGCCGGCCGGTACGCGCCACGCCGCCCGTCCGCATCGCGGAGCACGAGCCCTTTGTCGTAGAGCCGTTTGAGGATGGTGTGCACGGTGTTGTAGGCGAGCGGGCCGTCGATCTCGGCCTGGACCTCGGCCGGTGTCAGCGGTCGGTCGGTCGCCCAGAGCGCGGCGAGGACCTCGCTCTCCAGCTCACCGGCGCTCCGCCGTTCCGCCCGGGCCCGCGGGTCTGTGCCAGCCATGGGCGTCACCTTACAGCTTGTAGGGTGCCATATGTCTACAGTTGGCGCTCTGACCTGGCTCTTTTGCCTGGCCGAGGCCGATCAGTGCGTCCGGGGGCTTCCTGCTTCTACCTGCGAGTTCCCGGGAGTTTCCGCGGAAGTGTGCACGGGTTGTGCACTCGATCCGGGGGCTGGGCGGTGGGCTTGATGAGCGGCGCCGACGAGCAGTGGGCGAGCACCGGCGCCATGCGCGGGTTTGACCTCGACGCGTGGATCCGTCCGCTGTGCGCGCTGGTTGTGGCGGGGGTGGCCGCGTATGCCTCGTACGTACACCAGCGGGAGTTCGCCAGCCAGGGGGAGCGGATGCGGTCAGTGCTTCGTTGTGGCCTCTGTCTGTTGACGGGTTGCTGCTGCTTGCGACAGCGGGGTTGTTGAAGCCGTCGGGGCTGCGGACGCGCCGAGCACGGGGCGCTGTATGGACAGCTTTTCTGTTGGGGATTGCGGTCTCGCTGGCCGCGAACGTCGCGGCGGCACCGGCTTTGGAATGGAAGCCGGTACTTGTCGCGGGGTGGCCCCCGGTGGTTCTACTTCTGTCGGCCGAGCTCCGAGGTTGGGACCGCGATCTTCCAGCCGGTTGGGGCAGCAGGGGCTCGTATGGCCTGCGCTCGGGGGAGCCGCGTTGCGGAGCCCGCGTGTGCTCGGGCTCGCACTTGACCGTGATGATCTGTTCGTCCGGGTCGTCGGTGACGACCCGGAACACCTTGTCCGCGACCTTGTACGCGTCGAGTCCGGGGGTGAAGGGGTAGCCGTTGCTGACGTCGGGGAGAGCGAGGGCCGCCGGGCGGTGACCTGAAGGCGGTCACCGGACGCGCTCAGCGGCCAGCGCGGGTGCTGGTGCCGTAGGTGTGCGGGTCGACGGGCTGCTCGGCTTTGGGCAGGTGGGAGACGACGAGCAGGTAGGAGTCGGTGACGAGCTCCGTGAGGAGCTCCTCGTCGACGCCTTCTCCGCTCTCCAGGGTGATCCAGTGCTTCTTGTTCATGTGGTAGCCGGGGGTGATGTGGGTGTTGTGTTCCTGGAGGGCCTGGGCCTCGCCGGGGTCCGCCTTGAGGATCACGACGGGGCGTCCGGGGACCTCGGTCATCAGCATGAACACCTTGCCGCGTACCTTGAATACCTCCCAGTCCGGACCGAAGGGGTGCTCCAGCTGGGTTCCGGGAAGTTCTTGCGCGCACTCGGCGGCGAACGCCTGCAGGGTCGATCCGTTCATGAGTGTTTCCTTTGCCGGGGCTAGCGGATTGGCCCGGGGCGTCCTGGTCAGGCGCTGGGCGGCGAGACTGGGACGCGGCCCTGTCACCGGTGCTGTGCGGTGCGCAGTTCGTCGGTGAACTGGGCGAGGGTGTCCTCGGCCGTGGGGACGGGGCCGAACAGCTGCTCCTGGCGGCGGGGGTCGGCGACGTAGCGTCCGGTGTCGAACCAGCCGAACATTGCGGCCATGTCCTTGACCACCGGATTGAAGCGGCCGACGAGAGCTCCTGAGGCGCGGACGACGACGGAGGGGACGGCCCACACTTTGATCTTCTTTCCGGCCCGGTGACCCATCAGGTCGGCCACCTCGCGCATGCTGACCGGACGCTCCCAGCCGATGTCGATGCGTTCACCGGCCTGGGCGTCGGCGTCGACCGCGGCTGCCAGGTAGGCCGCGAGATCGGAAGTGCGGACGAAGGTCAGCGGAACGGTGGCCTTGGACATCCAGATCAGGCGGCCCTTGTCGAGCGGGTTGCCCGCCATGGTCGCGACCTGGTCGAGGAAGGCCCCCGGGCGCAGGGCGACGAACGGGACGCGGAGCTGTTCGAGTTTGTCCTCGGCGAGCTTCTTGTGCCAGAAGTGCGGGACATCCGGGGTCTGGTCGCTGGTGAGGATGCTGGTCAGGACGAACCGCCGGATGCCGGTGCGGTGGGCGGCCTCGGCGAGGTTGGCGTTGCCGAGGGTGTCGATGTCGTGGGCGTTCTTGCCGCCGCGGGTGTAGCCGGCAGCGGTGGTGATGACGGCGTCGGCGCCGGTCATGGCGGCCACGAGCGAGTCGACGTCGAGCATGTCGCCGCGGACGATCTGAACGCCCCGGCTTTCGAGCCGGCCGGCGTCGGTGGCCGGTCTCACCAGGGCCCGGACGTTCTTGCCGCGTTTGAGTAGTTCGTCGACGACCTTACTCCCCAGGGAGCCGGTCGCCCCGACGACGAGGACTGGGAGGGTGGTTGAGTCGGTGGCAGGCATGGGGTCTCACTTTCGGTCAGGCTGGTGGGCGGTGGCTGCGGGCGTGGGTGTCCGCGTGCCGGACGGGGGGCGGGCCGTGGTGGCAGATGGGTCGTGCGCCTCGCCGCCAGGTGCCGCGTCCGGAACAGCCGGTACAGGGGAGGTGGCATGGCCTGACTGGAGGTGGTCGTGCCGCATGCGGGACGGTGTGCGCCCCAGTCCGCGGGCCCCTTTTTCATGTGCGGTGTGGCGTACGGGGGCCTGGGATGCACACCGGGGGAGTCAGGCGGACTCTTCCTCGGGCAACCCGCGGCTGCTGATCGCCTCGGTGATGGCGTAGGCGGTCTCGACGAAGGACTCCGCCTGCTGCTCCGACAGATTCCGGGCGGTGGTCTCCTCCAGGGTCCGCCACAGGGCCGTGATGGGCTCGTGCATCGCCCGGCCCTTGCCGGTGAGGTGGACAACCATGACGCGCCGGTCATGTGCGGCCGGCTCGCGGACGACCAGGCCGGCGTCCTGCATGCGGCGTAGCGCCTTGGAGATGGTGGAGTGGTCCACGCCGAGGCACTCGATCAGCTCGGACTGGGACTGGCCGTCCCGGTCAAAAAGGTGCATCAGTACCAGTTCCTGTCCGAGATGCAGGTCCATCTCGCGCAGCAGAGCGGCAGCGTAGGCGCGGTGGGCGCGGGCGAGTTGGAAGATCGCGTAGCTCATCGGTCCTGCGTCAGCCGTCGTGGGGATGCGGGGTTCGGGGGTGGGCATGGTTCGGATCCTCAGCCAGTGTGGGTGGGGTAGTCGGTGCAGTCGGCCGCCCTGCCGCCTGGGGAGGCAGTGGACGGGCGTGCTCAGCCGACAGTCAGGACGCGCTTGCCTCGCACATGCCCGGCGTCGTCGGCCGGGCCGTGGCCGCCTGGTCGAGCGGACGGGTGCTGACGGTGATGACGAGCTGCCTGCTGTCGGAGCTTGCGACTCAAGCTCCCCATTGTGCGGGGAGTCGGACGATCGCCTGGCTGCAGGGCTTGCGCCGGCTGCGGATCCGCTGGGAACGACACGACGACATCCACGAAGCCTTCCCCGGCTTCGCCGCCTGCCTCACCACCCACCGCCGCGTCCAACGCCCAGTTCCGCGAGACGTCTTTGTCAGGACTTCTTGAGCCAGCGTTGCAGCGCCTCGGGCACGTTCGTCGGATGTGAGCTGAAGCTCAGCCGGATGTCGGGCTGGAGGTCGATGAGCACATTGACGATCCGTTCGAACAGGACGGTGTACTCCGGGACGTTCTTGATGCCGCCGCCGATGAGCACCACCCCGTACGAGTGCGCGTCGAACAGCCGACGCAGCTCGGCCTCGGCCTCGTCGGGGTCCAGGCTGACATAGCCCGCCTCGCCGTCGATGCCCGTCGCCTGGAGCGCAGCCCAGCTGCGCTCCCGCATGGCGACCAGCTCTTCGAGCGTCGCCACCCCCGGCGGGAAGTCGTCCGGCGAAAGCGCATCAGCGGTGATGCCGAGGGTCAGCACGCGTTGATTGATCGGAGGCTTCACTAGAGAGTTCTCGTGGGACATGGGGTCTCCTCGGATCTGCGGGGGAAGTTCAAGAGAAAGCGTGGCTAGCCACATGATTAACGTATCAGCAATCGTGTGGCTAGCCAAGTAATTGCAGACCCGGGGGAAATGGCCACCTCGGCTCGCTTCGGGGTGCGCCGGCTGCTCTCATGGCCGAACGCCGCGAGCGTCAGGGTGTGCCCGTACCTCAGATCGCCCAGAAACCTGGCATCACCGGGCAAGGACAAAGGCCAGTGATCCTCGGTCGCCGCTCGACACACTCGCCGAGGCCGCAAGCACGCGAGTGGAGTGCGCAGTTCGTACCGACAGACAGCCTGATCCACTGCCCAGGTACCGGCACCGAGGGACCCGTGCTCCATTACCGCAACGTCCCGGGTCGGAGGGCACAAGCGCCTCGGATTCCTACAGTTCGTGCTGCTCAGGACATGATCGGGTCGCTCTGGCTGCGGTGCGGGTGCGGGTGCGCGGAGTGGACGTACTTCATGGCAGCGCGGGGGGAGAGGCCGAAGAGGCGGATGAGGTGGAGGGGGTCGTCGCTGTGCTGGGCCTCGTTGAGGATGCGGTCCACGCGCAGGCGGCCGGCCTGGTGGCCCTGGGCGCGCAGGGGCTTGTTGATCGCCTCGATCGACACCGGGGTCGGGTGTCGTCGGTGGTAGTGCGGACGGTGACCAGCATGTAAGGGCTGGTGGCGGCGAACCACTGCCGTGCCGGGCGGTAGGTGAGTTCGTCCAGGTAGACGGTGTGGACGGGCTTGCCGGTGCGGCGCACGCGGAGGGTGGCGCGGCTGTGGTCGAGGTCGTCCAGCAGCAGGTGGCGCTGGTCGTGGGTGCTCAGGGCGTGCACGGCGGCGAGCACGAGGCTGAGCCGGTCGCGAGAGTTGGGGAGGCGGTCGAGAGTGCCGCGCAGCATGTCGTCGGCCAGCGGCCTGGGCAGCACGACGGCGGTGGTGAGGGAGACGTTGCGGGCCGGGTCGCGGAAGATGAGTTTCTCCCGTTTGAGGGCGCGGAACAGCGAGCGCAGGGCGGTGGCCCGGGACTTGGCGGCTTCTCCCTGGACCGGTTCGAGGGCCTGCTTGATGTGGGTAACGGTGACGGCCCGCCGATCGGTGATGCCGTCCTCGTACCAGGTGCACAGCGCGGGCGCGGCCAGGCGCAGGTAGGAGCAGGTAGGAGCAGGCGGTCGACGGGGCGAGCGGCCGGCTGGGTCGTCGGGCTGTGCCGTACAGGACGTCGATCCACCGGTGGAGCGGGCCGCGGAACGGTACGGGGGCGGTGTCGGCGAGGTGCCGGGCCCGGCCCAGAGCCGCATCCGAATGCCGGTCGGAGGCAAGGCGTCCGCTCACGCGCAGGTAGTTGATGACGCGGGCGCCGTGAAAGTGCTCGCGGCGGGCGATCAGCCGCACGTCCTCCTCCGGCAGCGGAGCGTCGGCTCCGAGGTGGGCGAGCAGGACACGCAGGGTGCGGATGCTCCCGCTCATGCGGCTGGCGTCCCAGCCACGGCTCTCGATGTCGTCGACGAAGTCGTTCAGCAGGATCAGGGCGGCCGGGGGTAGGGCCGGGAGGTGCCGGTCGTCCAGGCGGGTCCAGTCCCGCGGCAGGTGGAAGAGCTCCAACTGGTCCGGCGGTGCGAGGTGTTGGGAAACAGGGCGGGCGGCCCGCGAGACTTGGATGGCGTTACGGCGTTTGCGCTGGAGACGGCGGCGCCCGTTTCGGAGGCGCCGGAGCCTTGCGCATCACGCTGAATCTTCAGAGGATCTGCAGAGTTGACGCTCCATCAGATAGATCCGGCCGAGCATCTACCTGGGAGGAGTTCCATGGTGCCGGACACCACCGAGACAACCAACGACGAGGCCACGTTCCCGTTCCCGCCGGGATCCCATGGCAGCCCGCCCGGAGCGTACGAGAGCAGGCGACGCGGTTGCCCACTGGCACCCGTGGTGCTACCCAGCGGCGACGAAGTCCTCCTCGCCACCGCCTATGACGATGTGCGAGTGGTCTACGCGGACCCGCGCTTCAGCCGGAACCTGCGCTACGACGGCGCTCCGCGCATGCTGCCCGACGCCGACTTCTCCGACGACCCGAACGCATTGGTCAACATGGACCCGCCGGATCACACCCGGCTTCGGCGCATAGTGCAGGCGGCGTTCACTCCCCGAAGGGCGGAGAGTTGGCGGTCCCGGATCCAAGCTGTCGCAGACCAACTGCTTACGGAGATGCGTGTCGGGTCGCGTCCGGTCGACCTGATGGCAGCCTTCGCCTTTCCGCTGCCGATCAACATCATCTGCGAGTTGCTCGGTGTCCCGGCTGAGGACAGCCCCTATTTCCGCAGCTGGTCGGACACGTTCCTGTCCACCAGCACCGCTTCTGCACCGGAGCGCTCCAAGGCCGCCGCGGAGTTCATCACCTACGTCGACGACCTCATTGCCGCGCGCCGTACAAACCCAGGCGAAGATCTGCTCGACGACCTCATCAACGCACACGACGAGAACGACCGGCTCAGCTCGGACGAACTGGCGCGCATGGTACGAGGGCTGATCGTTGCGGGCCACGAGACCACCGGCAACGTCATCGGCCGCGGCGTTCTCGCCCTCCTACGGCACCCGAACCAACTCACTGCAATGCGCCACGATCCAGGGCTCGTGCCCACTGCCGTAGAAGAGATCCTCCGTATGGAAGTCCCAGGCCACGGAGGGCTGTTGCGAGTGGCAACCGAAACCGTGTTGCTTCCGTCTGGGGCCACCGTAGAGGAAGGTCAGGGCGTCCTCGCGCCTGTCGTGGCCGCGAACTTCGACCCGCAGCACTTTCGTGACCCCGATACGTTCGATATCGGACGTGCTGTCGACAAGCACCTCGCCTTTGGGTATGGCCCTCACTACTGTCTCGGAGCCAACCTCGCTCGCGTCGAGTTGCAAGTGGCCATAGGCTCGGTGATTCGGGAATTTCCTACCCTCGCGCTCGTGGGTACAGCACAGGAACTCGCATGGACGAACGGAAGTCGGGTCTGCGGTCTCTTGAGTCTCCCTGTCACTTGGTAGGGGAGAACCCAGAGTCCCTGATGCTCCGCGTGACACGTCCCCGCCGGTTGCCAAGCAGAAGGGCCTGCAGCAGGTCAGGCCGTCTTCTTGAAGACGAGCACCTCCGTGGAGGCCACGCCCAGGGGAGCCAGGAAATTGGCCTCAAGGGTGAAGCCGAGCGTCGCGAAGAGGTCCACGCATGTGCGGCGGGGCATGGCGGCCGGGAACGAATCGTGACCGGAGCCGCCCTTCATTGCCCAGACACGCATCGTCTCCGGGGCGAGGCAGGTCTCCGTCATGACGTCGAAGACGATCCGTCCACCCGGCCGTGTGACACGGGCCATTTCGAAGAAGTAGCGGCAGGCGCCGAGGAAGGTCAGGGTGTTGAAGACCTTGTGGGCCTGGACGAGGTCGACGCTGTTGTCCGGCGTGGCGTCGAGGCTGAATCCTGTCACCGGTTGGGCGACCACGCCGAAGGTGTTCACCAGGTAGTTGGCCCAGGGCTCTGCCGTCTCGTAGATCTCGTAGCGGGTCGGTGAGCACTCCTTCATCGTCTTCTCCAGGTACCGCCCGGACCCGGGGCCGATCTCAAGCACCGTGTCCGGTATCGCGGCGAAGACGCCGAGGGTCCGTAGTTCGTCGACGGTGGACTGGGTGGCCCCCGGGGTTCCGTTCATGACCTCGTCGATGTAGTCGCCGACCGACAGACCGGCCGCCCGCGCGGCCCGCATCGTCGGCTCGAAGGGGATGAAATCATCGACGCCACCTTGAGGGGTTGTGCTGCGCACGAGTTGGAACCCTGTGCGTTCCAGGAGCCGCTTAGCCCCGGACTTTGCCCTACTTGCTGCCGTCATCGGTCCACTCCTTCCCGGGCCGCCGTCTGGGTCGCGGAGAAGCAGAGTTCCGTGGCCGATGGGACGAACCCGGAGTCCGAGCGGGGACAGGCGATTGCCGCCCGGCCGCGCTCGGTGCACAACTCGTACGTACGCCTTGGGTGAGCGCCGACGCACTCGGCGAGGACCCGAGCAGCAGCATGGCCTCGGGCCTTCCGGTGTGTTGTGGTGGACCGGCCGGTACGGCCCGCCGTGACGACGGGCGCGAACGCTCGCGTCGCATGTGACATGTGGTTCAAAGGACTTCCCCTCGCCACGGGACTCGCGCAGAGCCCGCGTGCCGGAATGACGGACAGAACCGTCCCCGAAAGGGACGGGTGAGTGCACCGAAAGCCGTACAGGTACCGCCGTGATGGATCAGCCGGCGGCGTACGGCAGGGGAAGAAGCGGTGGGCCGCGACGCACCACTGCGCCGGCCAGCAGAACTGATGACCGGGGAGCCCGAGTCGGCCCGGAGCTCACGCGCCAGGCGGCCCCGAACTCTGCCACTTCGTACGGGGTGCAACCAGGAACCAGGAGCCTGCGCAGCAGTGCGCGCAACGCGCACCACTCCGTCCCCGCTGCGTACAGCACGCGGCGCACACTGTCGTCGAGTCCGTGCAGCAGGACGGCGCAGAGCAGGGCCAGCAGGACGTGGCCGATCACCACGGGCCATCCTGCGAGCACGGAAGACGGCAGCAGTCCGTGTTCGCGGAACGTGACAGAGCTGTCGGCGAGGACGAACCAGTAACCGATGACGGCCTGGCTGCCGAACGCCAACAGCACTTGGGTACGGAGAGACTTGTTGCTCCCAGCACCAGGCAGGGCCACGGCGAACAGGAAACAAGCCGCAAGTGCCTTGACGAGCCGGGACGGGTTCGATTCAAAGGCCAGGTCATGCACGATCACCGTGACAATGGTCCCGAGCAGGGAAAACATCCCCGCGCGGGCGGCTGCCATCATCGCCAGAGGTGGCAGGTGGCCACGGCGGCCTACATCAAGAGTGCGCAATGTCCCCCCTCCGTCAAATTGCCATGATGAGCCCTGGTGCGCGACTTGTCACCCCTTCTGTCCTGTCGGCCCGGGCCTCGCGCCTTCGTTCGAGTGCGCCTCGGTGACCCGTGATCGCCGGGTCCGGCAAGGCGGTCGGCCTGACGGCGGCTCGAACTCAGTGGCCGGTCAGAGTCTCCAGCGTCATGGATACCAACTGCTCTTCCAGGACTGCTTGTTCGGGCATGAAGGCTGTGCGGAAGGTGCGGGCGTGCAGCAGGGACATCAGCCACCAGGCCGCTGCGTGCGGGTCGAGGTCGGCGCGGAGGACGCCCTCGCGCTGCCCCTCACGGACCAATCCGGCGAAGGTGTCGGCGAACTGCTGGTGCGCGGCGTGGACCGCCTCCCGCAATTCGGGTTCCCCGGTGAGTGTGAACGCGTCAGCGAAAAGGAAGCCCAGCGCTCCCCTGGAGTGGAAGCGGACCATGTGCTCCGGCTTCAGGAAGCCGGCGAGCAGGTCGGTCACGGGCCGGCCGGACTCCACTGCCTCGGTGAGCGTCGAGCAGACGTGGGATACGGCTCGGTTCAGGACCGCCCGGTACAGCGCGGACTTGGTGCCGAAGTTCTGGAAGACGACCGGCTCGCTGACGCCGACGCGGGCGGCCACGGCGGAGACCTTCGTGCGCTGGTAGCCGGTGTCGGCGAACAGTTCCGTGGCGGCGGTCAGGATCGACTCCCGCCGCTCGGTCGGGGTCATGCGCACCCGTCCGGTGCTCCGCCGCGTCTGCTTCGTCGACTCGCTCACACCCGCATGGTACGGCCCCTTGTCGATCCTGCTTAGTCGTGACTAAGCTGCGGCCATGGACTTAGTCACGACTAAGTAAGGGGCCCGATCGTGAAGAACCTCGGACAGCTTCTCCAGCACGGACACCCGCATCCGGACACCGACGGTCTGACCATCGCCCACGCGCGGGGCTACGAGCTGTGCGGAGCCCTCTGCTTCGGCGGGATGCGCCCGCGCGCGTACGGCCGCCTCGCGCGCCTGAGTGGTGCCCGGCCCGGCGACCGGGTCCTGGACGTGGGCTGCGGCACTGGCTACCTGACACGCCGCATGGCCAAGGCCGTCGGACTCACCGGTTCCGTCCTCGGTATCGATCCCTCCGCGGAGGTCGTCGAGTACGCCCGCGGGAAGACGAGCGAAGCGCACTGTTCGTACGAGACCGGCGTCGCCGAGGAGCTGACCGCGCCTGACGCCTCCTTCGACGCCGTCGTCACCAGCCTCGCCGTCCACCACCTCCCCGAAGACCTGCGCCCGGCCGCGCTCCGCGAGATGTACCGCGTCCTGCGCCCCGGCGGACGGCTGCTCGTCGCAGACTTCCGGCCGCCGCGCACCCGGGCCGTACGCCACTTGGTCGCCGCGAGCGCCGGACACGTGATGGCCGACTACCGCGTGGACCTCCTCGACGGGCTCGTCACGGAGGCGGGCTTCGAGGTGCGGCACCGCGGTGACGTACGGCCCTGGCTGCGGTACGTGCAAGGTGTGCGCCCGGAACGGCCGTAGTCCGGCACGGCCGTAACGACGGCGCGACATCGACGGTCAGTGGCGGACGCGGTGGTGACACGGGCACGACCCGCGCCCCATGATGGGGGGCATGGGGGGTTCGGTGCATGTGTCCGGTGTGCGCCGCCACGGCCGGAGGCCGCGGGTGGTGCCGGTGGTGGCTGCCCGGGCGGGGCTCTTCTCCGTGCTCGGGACCGCGGTCGCCTCCACGGTCCATCATCTGGCGTTCGACTCCAGCCCCTCGTGGCTGGTGCGCGCTCTCGCCGCGTGTCTGCTCCTCGGCATCGCGCTGCCGGGCGCGGGCCAGGACAAGCCGCTGGTACGGCAGTTGGTGCTGGCGGCCGGTGCGCAGCTGGTCGTGGGCTACTGGTTCGTACGGTCCGACGACGCGATCTCCGTTCCGGCACACGCGGTGTGGCCTTCCTCCGTGCACGCGGGCTGGCCGGTGGTGATCGCGCACCTGCTGTTGACCGTGCTGTGCGCGGTGCTGCTGCGCGGTGTGGACACCTGCCGCCGACGAGTGCTCTACGTCGCCGGGCGCGAGTGGGAGCATCTGCGCGAGCGGATGTGCAGGCTGCTCGTTCCGGTCCGTACGCCCGTCGACCTGACCGCGGCCGTCTGCGCCGCGTGGCGCACGTACGCGGGGCCGGCACCCGGTGTCCCGTTCCAGATCCTGCTTGCGGACACGGTCGTCAGGCGTGGTCCGCCCTCTTCCTCCTGGTCGCCGCGGACGCGGCGGCTCTCGGCGTGCATCTGAAGTTCCGATCTTTCATGCCATGCCATGCCATGCCGGAGCGCGGGCTGCCCAACTGAGCCGCGCCAGGGGGGAATTCCCATCATGTCCAAGAACGTCGTCGTCATCGGGGCGGGCCCCTACGGCCTGTCCACCGCCGCGCATCTGAAGGCGCGTGGCCTGCACGTCAGGGTGTTCGGCTCGCCGATGGCGAGCTGGGCCGAGAACATGCCCGCGGGCATGCTGCTGAAGTCACCGCCGAACGCGTCGATGTTGTCCGCGCCGCGCCCGGGGTTCACGCTGGACGACTACGCCCTGCAAGCGGGCGAGATCCGGCTGACCGGGCACGACCAGGTGCCCGTCGAGATGTTCGTGCGCTACGGACGCTGGTTCGCCGAGGAGTTGGTGCCCGAGGTGGAGCAGGTCCGGGTCCTGGGCGTCGACCGGCAGGCCGACGGCTTCCACCTCAAGCTCGCCTCGGGCGAGGAACTCCGGGCGTCGACTGTCGTCGTGGCCAGCGGTATGGACGGCTTCGCGCACGTCCCCGAGCCACTCGCCGAGTTCGTGCCGGAGGGGCTCGTCTCCCACAGCTCGCACCACGCCGACCTGGCGGCGTTCGCCGGGCGTGAGGTGGTCGTGGTGGGCGCCGGTCAGTCCGCGCAGGAGAGCGCCGCCCTGCTGCACGAGGCCGACGCGCGTGTCCAACTGCTGGTGCGGGCAAGGAAGTTGGTGTTCGGTGCGGGACCGACCCCGCCCCCGCACTGGCAGCCCGACACCCCGCTGGGACGGTCCTGGGGGCTGTACGGCGTCGTGCATCACGCCGCCGCCTTCCGCTTCCTGCCCGCGGCCACCCGACTGCGGCTGGTCAAGCGGGTGCTCGGCCCATTCGGGTCCTGGTGGCTCAAGCCGCGGCTCGACGGAGCCGTCCCCGTGCGGCTGGGAGAGCACATCACGGGCGCGCGACGGCAGGACGAGGGCATCCTGCTCACCACCAGGGACGGCGAAGGTCGCACGCACACGGTTGCGGCGCAGCACGTCCTGGCCGCCACCGGTTACCAAGTCCGCCTGGACGGACTGGACTTCCTGGCTCCCGAGCTGCGCGCCGGACTCACCCGCACTGCCGGGTACCCGCATCTCGACGCGGGCCTCCAGTCCTCCGTACCAGGCCTGCATTTCACGGGCATCCAGGCGGCCGCCACCTTCGGACCGCTGATGCGGTTCACCTGCGGGACCGCGTTCGCCGCGCCCCGTCTGGCAGCAGCCGTTGCGGGGCGCCGAGCCGGGAGGTAGCAGCAGAGCAGATCTCAAGGTGTGAGGACGGGCGCGATGCCTCGGGTTCCCCGTCGGGTCGTCCAGGCGATCGGGCTGCCGACCGCCCGGGTGGTGCTGCTGTGGGCGGCGATTCCGGCGCTGCCGTCTCATCGGAAGCACGACCCGAACTTGACCGGCTCTTGGTCGTGCAGGCCCAACTCGCGCGCACCGTCCCCGGTTTCCGTCCGCACAGCAGCGAGCCGGGTGAGTGTCTTTGGTCCAGAACCACTCTCACCAGCCGGAAGAGGGCGTTCCCGCAGACCGTGCGCCGAGGTGCAACAGCAGGGCGCTGCCCCGGAGTTCCCCCTCCGGGGCAGCGCCCGTTCGCATTCCCGCGACGTTAACCGAACAGCAAATTTTCAACCAACATCACTCAAGAAGCCCTGACATGTACGCGTCGTAAATGCCACCCTCTCTCCACCCGCCGCACGAGCTCAGCAACGTCACATCCGTTCCGGCCGGCGCCCCCACGCCGACCGGGATCCCCCCACCAAGGAGCTTGCGTGACCCCCCTCTACGCGCGCCACAAGCGCACAACTCTGGCCATCGCGACCGCCGTTGCCGCCGGAGCCCTCCTCGCCACCGGTCTGATCACCGGTGCGACCGCTGCCCCGGCCCCGGCAGGGTCCCTGGCCGTGGCCCGCACGGCCGGCTCACCCGCCGCGCTGTCCAACGCCGCTCGCGCCTCGCTCATCCAGAAGGCCCAGGCCGACGTCGCCGCGACCGCCCAGCAGATAGGTCTCGGCACCAAGGAGAAGCTGGTCGTCAAGGACGTCGACGGCACGGTGCACACCCGCTACGAGCGCACCTACGCGGGCCTCCCGGTCCTCGGCGGAGACCTGGTCGTCGCCATCGGCAAGACGGGCAAGACCGAGCGCGTGACCAAGGCGACGAAGGCCACCATCAAGGTCGCCTCGCTCACGCCGAAGATCACCGCCGCCAAGGCCGAGAAGCAGGCGGTGAGCGCCGCCAAGACGCTGGGCTCCGCGAAATCCGCGGCCGACGGTGCCCGCAAGGTGATCTGGGCCGGCGGCGGCTCGCCGGTCCTCGCCTACGAGACGATCGTCGGCGGCCTCCAGGACGACGGCACCCCCAACCGGCTGCACGTCATCACCGACGCGGCCACCGGCAAGAAGCTCTTCGAGTACCAGGGCGTCGAGAACGCGACCGGCACCGGCAAGACGCTGTACTCGGGCACGGTCAGCCTGACCACCACGCTGTCGGGCACGACGTACTCGCTGACCGACGCCTCGCGCGGCGGTCACAAGACGTACAACCTGAAGCACACCACCAGCTCGGGCACAGGCACTCTGTTCACCAACACGACCAACACGTGGGGCACGGGCGCCGCTTCGAGCTCCACCACCGACGTGACCGCTGCTGCCGACGCCGCGTACGGCGCGCAGGAGACGTGGGACTTCTACAAGAACACCTTCGGCCGCAGCGGCATCAAGAACGACGGTGTCGGTGCCTACTCCCGTGTGCATTACGGCAGTTCGTACGTGAACGCGTTCTGGGACGACGACTGCTTCTGCATGACCTACGGCGACGGGTCCAGCAACACCCACCCGCTGACCTCGCTGGACGTGGCCGGCCACGAGATGAGCCACGGCGTCACCGCCAACACGGCCGGCCTGGACTACTCGGGCGAGTCGGGTGGTCTCAATGAGGCGACGTCCGACATCTTTGGCACCGGCGTGGAGTTCTACGCCAACAACTCGTCCGACCCGGGTGACTACCTCATCGGCGAGAAGCTGAACATCAACGGCGACGGCACCCCGCTGCGCTACATGGACGAGCCCAGCAAGGACGGCGGCTCGGCGGACTACTGGTCCTCCTCGATCGGAGACCTGGACGTGCACTACTCGTCGGGCGTGGCGAACCACTTCTTCTACCTGCTGTCCGAGGGCAGCGGTTCGAAGACGATCAACGGTGTCAGCTATGACTCGCCGACGTACGACGGTTCCACGGTCACCGGCATCGGCCGCGCCGAGGCGCTGCAGATCTGGTACAAGGCGCTGACCGAGTACTTCACGTCGACGACCGACTACTCGGGCGCCCGCTCGGGCACCCTCTCGGCGGCGGCCGACCTGTACGGCTCCGGTTCCACCGAGTACAACGCGGTGGCCGCGGCCTGGAGCGCGGTCAACGTCAGCTGAACAACGGAGAGTTGACAGGGCGGCACCCGGGACTGCCCGCATCCCGGGTACCGCCCCTGCCGGACGTCGTGGCGGCGAACGTCAGGCCTGGTAGGTCACAGCGACCACCACATCCGCCAGGTCGAGGCGATGCCCCTGGCGCAGCAGTCGGCGGTCGAGATCGCCTTGCCGACCTGAACGGCGACGGCAACTACCGCGTCTCCCGCGAGTGGGTCGATCCGACCGGCATAGTCAGGCGACGTTCCACGGGAACTGCGCGAGGAGTGCACCCGGACCCTCCTCACCCGGCCGGCCGGGGACTTCGTCTTCGTGCTCACCGGGTTCCGCTTCACCTACGACAGCGAGGACCACCACCTTGGCAAGATCGCGGTGTCGGAGAACAACAGCCAGTTGATCACGGCGTCGAGGACCTCAATGGCGACGATGCCTACAGCTACGACATCAGCTACGCCTGGGTGCCCCGGTCCAGGCTGGGCATGGTGGGCAGCGTCCAGAACACGGTGCACGCCACCGATCTCTCCACGAACGCCGCCGCGGGGGAGATGGTCGTCCGGGGATGCTCCATCGACAACCTGGGCACCGGCACGGCGGGTGACAACCACATCCGCGATCTGGGTGTGGTGGCCAACGCGAACTCCATGGACACCATTTTCGGCGACAGCAATCCCGCGGACTCCGCCGACTGGGGCCCGCAGGTTCAGTACACGACCTTGCTCTGAAGCGGGTGGTCGCGAAGAAGGCCGCAGGAACCTCTGCGGTGCCGGATGCGCCGAGGGGGATCGGTCGGCAGAACTCGACCGGGGTGTCGGGGGCTGAGCGCACAGGGCTGTCAGTCGCTTGGCCGAATTACAGGCCGCGGCCACACCCCGGGCGGGATAGTTTGTCCATGTTTTCTCCGGCTCCCGCCTCTCCTCCTACAGGCTGTAGGGTGCCGGTAACCCTACAAACTGTAGGGGGGAGGGTGGACCATGTCCGGCAGCACATACGCGACACCCGCTGGGACCCGACGGCCCGGACCGCCGACCGCGTCCGGCCGCTCGGAGTACCCCCTCGCGCTGGTGGCCGCCGCCTTCACCGTGGCCCAACTGGCGCTCGTACGCCCGGGGTTGGGCCTCGGTTGGGACGAGACCGTGTACGTCAGCCAGATCAGCGCGCACGCCCCCGCCGCCTTCTTCAGCGCACCCCGGTCCCGTGGCATCTCCCTCCTCGTCGCACCCGTCACCTCCTGGTCCTCGTCCACCACCCTGCTCCGCGTCTACCTCGCCGCCCTCTCCGGTCTGGCCCTCTTCCTCGCACTGCGCGCCTGGCGCACCCTGTTCCCCGTCCGCGTCCTGGCCGTGGCGGGCACCCTCTTCGCCTCCCTCTGGGTGACGCTCTTCTACGGCCCACAGGCCATGCCCAACTACTGGGTCGCCGTGGGTGCCCTTGCCGCGACGGGCTGCTTCCTGCGGGCCCGCGCCGACCACGACGCCGGGACTGGTCACTCCGGCCGGACCGCCCTGTGGGGCCTGGCGGCGAGCGCGTCCCTGATGGCGTGGATGCGGCCGACCGACGCGGTGTGGGCGACCCTGCCCCTCCTCGCCCTCTGCCTCTTCGCACGCCACTGGCGGCTGCTCACCGTCCTTCTCGCCGGGCTCGCCTCCGGCGCCCTGGAATGGGTGATCGAGGCGTACGTCAGCTACGGCGGCCTCACGCAGCGACTGCACGACGCCTCGGCGATCGAGGGCGGACTCGGCTGGCACTTCGCGGTCACCGACCAGCTGCGCAGCCTGGGCGGACGTACCCTGTGCCGCCCGTGCACGGGTGCCATGCCCAACCCGGCGGTCGACGTCTGGTGGCTCGTGCTGCCCGTGCTCGCCGTCGCAGGGCTGGTCGTCGCGGTCCGCGCCCGGCGCGCCGCGCCCACCCTCGTGCCCTTCGCCTGTGCCGCGACAGCCGCCTTCCCGTATCTCTTCATGATCGGCTACGCGGCCCCGCGCTTTCTGCTGCCCGCCTACGCGCTGGCGGCGATCCCCGTCGCGGACGCGCTGGTCCACCTGGTCACCAGACCGACCGGAGCGTGGCGGCGGGTCGCGGTGGCCCTGCTCGCGGTGGGGCTCGCCGGGCATCTGGCGGTCCAACTCACCGTCCTGGAACGCACGGTGAGTCGTACGGACGCCCAGCACCGCGACTGGTCCCGCACCGCCGCCGAACTCCACCGCCTGGGTGTGCGCGCACCGTGCCTGCTCACCGGGCAGGACGCCATCCCGGTCGCCTTCTACACGGGCTGCGCCTCCGCCGCGACCGAGGGGCACAACGCCAACTCCAACCGGACCGTCATCGACCGGACCGCCCGCCGTATGCCCGTCGCCGACATCACACCGGCCGGCAGCCGCCCACCCGCGTACGCCCACGACTGGCCCGTCCACCACTACGGCCCACTGGATCTGCGCGTCGCCCCGGCCTCCGAGAGGAGCGGAGGCGCATGACGGCACCCCCGGGCCTCACCGCGGCGACCGGCACCCGGCGCCGACGTGCCTACTGGCAGGGCGCGTTGACGTTCTGTGTGCTCGTGGCCGTGGCCTGTCTGCTCCAGCGGCACTGGCCCGTGCTCGCGAACGGCGCCGGGCGGCTCGCCGTCGCCGATCAGGGGTGGCTGCTGGTGGCCGGGACGGCCGCGTTCGGGACCTGGGTGTCCTCGGCACTCGCCCAGCAGGGCGCGGTGCCCCAGCGGCTGCCCGGCGGACGGCTGGTGGCCGCGCAGTTCGCCGCGTCGGCCGCCAACCACGTGCTGCCCGCAGGACTCGGCGCCGGCGCCGTCAACCTGCGCTTCCTGATGCGCTGCGGGCTCCCGGTCGGCCGCTCGGCCAGCGCCCTCGCCGTCAAGGCGACCGCCGGCGTGGTCGTCCGGATCGTGCTGATCGGCGTCCTCGCCACCGCCTGCCCGGGCGTGCTGCGCGTCCCGCACATCTCCGTGGGCGTGGTGGGCGTCGCACTCGCGGTCGTCGCGCTGGCGGCCGTACTGCTCAACTGCCCGCTGTGGCCCCGGTGTCGGCGTGCGCTCGCGGCGGTGCTGGCCGACATCCGGGCCGTGCACGCCAGGCCGCAGCGGGCCGTGGCCCTGTGGGGCGGTTCGCTGGCCTTCGCCGCGCTGCACTCCCTGGTGCTGATCTGCGTCACGCAGGCCGTCGAACTGCCGCTGTCCCCGGCCAGGGTGGCGCTTCTGTATCTCGCCGCGAGCAGCGCCGCCGCCCTGTTGCCCACCCCGGGCGGTATCGGCTCCCTCGACGCCGCCCTGGTCTTCGCCCTCACCGCCTCGGGAACCACGGCGTCGGCCGCCGCGTCCGTCGTCCTCGGCTACCGGCTGCTCACCGTGTGGCTGCCGCTGATTCCCGGCCTGTTGGTGCTCGGGGTACTTGTCCGCCGCAAGGACCTCTGACACCGAACGGCGTTTCCCGTCCCACCGGTTCAGGTAGGAGACCGTTGTCGACCCACGGACGAGGGGGAGTTGCATGGCGGGGAACGAGAACGACGGCCGGCCGGCGGAGGAGTTCTTCACTCCCGGAAACTCGTCCTTCACCGACTTCCTGGCCGCGCACCGGCCCGCGCTGCTGCCCACCCGCCGCCCCTTCCCGGACGGCGTCCGCGCGAAGGACGGCCAATTCCCGCACGGCACCACGGTGTTGGCGCTCACCTTCCGCGACGGTGTACTGATCGCCGGCGACCGCAGGGCCACCATGGGCAACGTCATCGCGCAACGCGACCTGGAGAAGGTCCACCCGGCGGACGACCACACCGCGGTCGCCTTCGCCGGCACGGTCGGGCTCGCCGTCGACATGGTCAAGCTGTACCAGGTCGAGTTGACGCACTTCGAGAAGATCGAGGGCGTCCCGATGACCCTCAACGCCAAGGCCACCCGCCTCGCCGGCCTGATCCGGCAGAACCTCGGCCAGGCCATGCAGGGTCTCGCCGTAGTACCGCTTCTCGTCGGCTACGACCCCGCCGCCCCCGAGGGCGCCAAGGGCCGCATCTTCACCTTCGACGTCGTCGGCGGCACCTACGAGAAGCCGGACTTCCACGCCGAGGGCTCAGGATCCCCGTACGCCAGGGGCGCCCTGAAGAAGCTGTTCCAGCAGGGCATGTCCCGGCGCGACGCGGCCCTGACCGCGCTGCAGGCGCTGTACGACGCCGCCGACGACGACTCGGCCACCGGCGGTCCCGACATCAACCGCCGTATCTTCCCCATCGTGTCGGTCATCACCGAGGACGGCTTCGAGCGGCTGCCGGAACCGGAGACCGAGGCGCTGACCCGCGAGATGGTCGAACAGCGGCAGAGTCACCCGGACGGCCCGACCGTCGCACCCTGAGCGAAACTGTCCGGGTGGAAGCCGACAACGCGTTGACCAGTGCCGTGGGAACAACCGAGCCGTCCCGCGTCTGGTCGCATCCGACGCTCAAGCTGCACGCCCTCGTCGATACCGCCGGAGCGGTCCGGCTGGGAGCACCCGGCCAGGACTGGGCCCGCCTGGTCCCGCTCGTCGAGGTCACCGCGACCGGGCACGGGCGCCTGTGGTCGGGAGAGCGCTTCATCGAGACGGCCGTCGGCGAACGCCTCGCCTACCGTGATCACGAGACCGTACGGGACGGAAGTGCGGAGCGTACGACGATCCGGCTGGCCGACCCCGTGACCGGGCTGGTCGCCGAGGTCACCCTGGAGACGGTTGCCGGCTCGGGTTCTCTGCGCTCGCGGGTGCGGCTGGTCAACGAGGGCGTCGAGCCGGTCCGGGTGGAGAGCGTGACGACCCTGACGCTCGGCGGTATCGCCGGTCCCGACAAGGGAGTTGACGGTCTGACGCTGCACTGGGCGGACAACAGCTGGCTCGCCGAATGCCGTTGGCGCCGGGCCCGGTTCCGTGACGAGGTCGTGGAGTTGAACCGGTCCGTCCACGGTCATGAGGGGCGCGGCTGCTTCGAGCGCTACTCGCAAGGGAGTTGGTCCACCGGGCGCCAGCTGCCGGTCGCTGCCCTCACCGACCGCGACGGCGGAGCGTGGCTGTGGCAGATCGAGTCGAGCGCTGGCTGGCGCTTCGAGACCGGAGAGCGTGAAGGCGCGGCCTTTGTCGCCCTGTACGGGCCGGACGACGCCCATCACCAGTGGCACCAAACCCTGGCGCCCGGCGAGGAGTTCCGCACCGTCCCGGCCGTTCTCGTTCACACGGAGAGCGGCGGTCTGGACGCGGCCTTCGCGACCCTCACCGACTACCGCCGCGGCATCCGCCGCGACCACCCCGACCATCGCCGACTCCCGGTGATCTACAACGACTACATGAACACCCTGATGGGCGACCCCACCACCGAGCGGCTTCTGCCCCTCGTCGAGGCGGCGGCGAGCGCCGGTGCCGAGGTGTTCGTGATCGACGCGGGCTGGTACGACGACGCCCAGGGCTGGTGGGACTCCGTCGGAGCGTGGGAGGCCGCGCCCGCCCGCTTCCCGGGCGGTATTCAGGAGGTCCTGGACGCCATCAGGAAGCACGGCATGACGCCGGGGCTGTGGCTGGAGCCCGAAGTGGTCGGCGTCCGGAGTCCGTTGGCCGACTCCCTGCCGCCCGAGGCGTTCTTCCGGCGCGGCGGTCTGCGCGTCACGGAACACGGACGGCACCACCTGGACCTGCGGCACCCGGCCGCCCGCGCCCACCTCGACGAGGTCGTGGACCGGCTCGTCGGCGAGTGGGGTGTCGGCTATCTGAAGCTCGACTACAACATCAACATCGGCCCGGGAACCGAGAACGGCCCGGAAAGCGCGGGCGCGGGACTGCTCGGGCACCACCGCGCCCATCTCGACTGGATGGCCGGACTCCTCGACCGTCACCCCCGACTGGTCCTGGAGAACTGCGGATCGGGCGGTCTGCGCATGGACTACGCCCAACTCGCCGTGGCGCAGGTCCAGTCCACCAGCGACCAGCAGGACCCGCTGCGCTATCCGCCCATCGCCGCCTCGGCCGCCACCGCCGCCGCACCGGAGCAGGCCGCCGTCTGGGCCTACCCCCAGCCCGACCAGAGCCCGGACGAGATCGCCTTCACCCTCACCGGCGCACTGCTGGGCCGTATCCACCTCTCCGGCTTCCTCAACCGCATGGACGACGAACGGTTCGGCCTCGTCCGCTCCGCGCTCTCCGTCTACAAGGACATCAGGGCGGAGATCGCCGCCGCGCACCCGTTCTGGCCGCTGGGCCTGTCCGGCTGGGACGACGACTGGATCGCCCACGGGCTCCGGGGCACTCGGTCCACCTATGTGACCGTCTGGCGGCGGGAGTCGGACGGCGCCGTGGACTGCGCGCTCGCCGTCCCCCACCTGCGCGGCGCTCTTGTCGACCCCGTGGTGCTGTATCCGGCGACCGCCGACGCAGGTGTGGAGTGGGACGCGTCCGAGGGACGGCTGACGGTGTCGCTGCCCCGGGCCGCTACCGCCGTTCTCCTACGGCTGGGCGGCAGCTGACCCCACGAACCGGCGTGGCACGGATGGTCCGTCGGTGATCGTCGGGGAACAGGCCCCGTGTGTATTCAGCCGGAAGGCCGCCTTCGACCGGCGGTGCCGGGCTGCGGGCGCTTCGTCGAGGAGGGCAAGGAGGTCTGGTTCGAGCTGGAGGTCGACCCACCGGACGGCCTGGACGACACGGCGGAGTCGGGAGCGCACCGCCCGGCCCCGGCCGGCGACGGCGACCGGCTATGCCGCGGAACTCCGGGACGCATGCTCCTCCCGTGGTGGTACGGCTCCGTCCGGCGAGTCCGCGAGCAGCCACGCCGGCAGCCACCAGGCCGCCCCGCACAGGCACACGCCGAGCCACCCGACGGCGAACAGCCAGCCGCCGAGCACGTCGGTGAACCAGTGCACGCCCAGATACACCCGGGTCAGCCCGACCAGCACGCCCCAGCAGCCGACGACCAGACAGAGCGCGGCCCGTCCGTGCGGAGCACGCACGCGTGTCGCGAGGATCACCAGGCCTGCGGTGATCGCCGCCGTGGTGGTGTGGCCCGAGGGGAACGACCAGCCCGAGGCGTGTCCGGCCCAGTCGGCCAGCGGCGGGCGGGGCCGCGCGATCAGCGTCATCACGCCGTAGCGCAGTCCCTGTCCGGCGGCGAGGCAGGCCACGGCCAGGGCAGCGGCGAGCAGGCGGCGGCGCACGGTGCGGCCGGTGAGGAGTCCGGCGAGGACGACGAGGGCGTACGGGACGATGCCCGTGCCGGTCGCGGTCACACCGCGAGCCACCGCCACCGCCATGTCTGGGCGGTGGGCGACGGACCACGACAGCAGGTCCTCGTCCGTGAACAGCGGGACACCCTCCCGCCCGATCACGACCATGCTCAGCACACCGAACGCGGTCCAGGCACCCACCCCCACGCTGCCCGCCAGTTCGGCGACGTCCTTGCGGTTCATGACACCACCAGCGGTCGCAGCCGGCCGGCCGTGATCCGCCGTGCCAGGGACTGCGGTCGGCGCCGCACCAGGACCATCGCGCCGAACGCGAGGAGCGTGCCGACCAGGAGGCCCGCCACGACATCGTGCGGATAGTGGACCCCGACCCACACCCGGGACACCGCCATCGCGAGCGCGGCCACCGCGGCGAGCGCGCCGAGCCGGCGGGAGACGAAGAACAGGGCGACCGCCGCAGCCGCCGCGATCGTCGCGTGGTTGCTGGGGAAGGACCAGTCGCCCCGCGCCGGACAGGCTTCCAGCGTGACCACCCGCAGGCTCTGGCAGGGGCGGTTCTCCCGCACCAGCGACTTCAGCAGGGTGTCGATTCCGTAGGCGGCCACCACGACCAGCGGCACGGCCAGTGCCGTCACCGCCGCCTCGGCACCCACCCGGCGCGCCCGCCACCAGCCCACGACCATCAGCACGGCGAACACCGCGAGCCCGTACGTCGACCACACCGAGACCGTGTCGTCCAGCCAACCGGGCGCCTGCTGCGCCGAGTTCACCACGTCCTCGTAGGCCGAGCCGTCGATCGAGGAACCCTGGAAGGCGACGAGGACCATCAGCGCGCCTCCCCGACCCGGGCCGCCCTGCGGGAGCGGCGCACCTCGGCGGCGAGGGGGAGCAGCGACACGACCACGATCAGGGCGACCATGGGCAGCAGATACTTGTCGACATTCGGGACCGAGGAACCGAGCGCGTAACCGGCGAGCGTCAGTCCCAGACTCCACACCAGACCGCCCACCACCTGCCACACGGTGAACGTCCGGACGGACACCCCGAGCGCGCCCGCCATCGGGTTCAGCACCGTCCGCACCACGGGCACGAAGCGGGCCAGCACCACCGCCTTCGCGTGGCCGTACCGGTCGAGCAACTCCTCGGCCCGCCGGGCGCCTTCGTGCAGGCGCGGCGAGCGGCTGCGGGTGAGCAGCGCGCCGCCCGCCTTCCGGCCGAGCAGATAGCCGCACTGCGCTCCGGCGAGTGCGCCCACCGCCGCCGCGACCAGAAGGGGCGGGAGCGACAGCTTCACGGCTCTGTCCGCGCCGCCCGTGCAGAGCAGACCCGCCGTGAACAGCAGGGAATCGCCGGGCAGGAAGAACCCGATCAGCAACCCCGTCTCGGCGAACATCACCACGCCGACCCCCAGCACACCGAAGGCGGCCAGCAGCGACTTGGCGTCCAGCACATTGACGGCGAGCTGGGACGCCAGGTCCAGGGGTGTGGTCATCGTCGCGAGGCCCTTCGCCGGTCGGATGTCCCGTACGACATCCATCTCTGACTACAAATCTGTAGACGGTCTACTCAAC
Source organism: Streptomyces sp. NPDC001100 (assembly GCF_053598575.1). Lineage (NCBI taxonomy): Bacteria > Bacillati > Actinomycetota > Actinomycetes > Kitasatosporales > Streptomycetaceae > Streptomyces > Streptomyces sp. NPDC001100. The sequence goes on along the minus strand of NZ_JBSFKO010000038.1, from coordinate 22,920 downwards.
TGTAGACGATCGCAGGGCGTGAGGAGTTCCGCACTTTTGCCCGGTCGTTGCCGATTCATGACTGATGGACTACACGCATGTAGTCATGATGGTCCGCGAAGTAAGGCATGCCTTCACTAACCAAGGAGGGTTCGCGCCCAATGTGGGACGACGCGTTTCCGAGCTTTCTGATCGGGCTGCGGGAGGGGCTGGAAGCGGGACTCATCGTCTCGATCCTGGTCGCCACCCTCGTCCGCGCCGACGCCAGGTCCCGCCTGCCGCAGGTGTGGACAGGTGTGCTGGCCGCGATCGCCCTCGCGCTGAGCTTCGGCGCCGTGCTCACGTTCACCGCGGCGAACCTCTCCGCCACCGCCCAGGAAGCGTTCGGCGGTGTCCTCAGCGTGATCGCCGTCGCGTTCGTCACCGCGATGGTGTTCTGGATGCGCCGCTCGGCACGCACCTTCTCCGGCGAGATCAGGGAGAAGGTGACCGGCGCCCTCGGCATGGGCGCGGGCGTCCTGATGCTCACCTCCTTCCTCGCGGTGGGCCGCGAGGGCCTGGAGACGGCCCTGTTCCTGTGGACCACCGCCCGCGCGGCCGGCGAGTCCTCCGGCCCCCTGGCCGGCGCCGCCATCGGCCTCGTCCTCGCGGCGGGCCTGTGCTGGGGCCTGTACCGCCGGGTCCTCAGGATCAACCTGACGAAGTTCTTCACCGCCACCGGCGTCGTCCTGATCGTCATCGCCGCCGGCGTCCTCGGCTACGGCCTGCGCGACCTCCAGGAGGGCGGCGTCCTGCCCGGCCTGACGACGTACGCCTTCGACCTCGGCGGCAGCGTCGACGCCGGCTCCTGGTACAGCACGCTCATCCAGGGCGTGTTCAACCTGATGCCCACGATGACCTGGCTCCAGGTGGTGGGCTACGTCGGCTATCTCGCCGTGGTCCTGCCGCTGTTCGTGCGAGGCGTGCGAGGCGTGCGGGCTCCGCGTGCCGAGCGCGTCAAGACGCCGGAGGCGGAGCCCGCACCGGAGTCCACGCCCGCACCGGCGGCCCCGGAGTCCGTGTCGTCCCCGCGCCGCCGCCCCGCCTGGGTGGTCCCCGTCGCCGTGGTCGCCGTACCCGCCGTCGTTGCCGGGCTCGTCGTCGCCTTCGCCCGCCCCAAGCCCGCGAGTTCCGAGACGGTCGCCGTCTCCGAGACGGAGTGCGGCAAGGGCTTCACCGCGCCCGACACCGGACGCCAGACCTTCCAGATGCACAACACCAGCGACAAGACGTCCGAGGTGTATCTCATCGACCCGACCACGGGCGCGGTCTACGGCGAGGTCGAGGGCCTGGCCCCGGGCACCACCCGGGACCTGGTCGCCACCGTCGCGGGCGGCTCGTACGCCTGGCGCTGCGTCCCCACCGGCGCGAAGGCCGTCACCTCGGCCACCGTGCACGTCAGCGGCGGGGGCGGGACGGTGAAGGCGGTCGTCCCCGTCTCCGAGAACGACCTCGCCGCACCCCTCAAGGCCTACAGGGTGTACGTCGACCAGGGCCTGGCCACGCTGGAAACCCAGACCCGGCAGCTCAGCGCCGACATCGCGGGCGACCACCTCGGCAAGGCGCGCGCCGACTGGCTCACCGCGCACCGCACGTACTCCTCGCTCGGTGCCGCCTACGGAACCTTCGAGGACTTCGACAAGAAGATCAACGGCCGGGCCGACGGGCTGGCCGGGGGAGTGGACGACAAGGACTTCGCGGGCTTCCACCGCATCGAGTACGGGCTGTGGCACGGGCAGTCGGCGGGCGAGTTGAAGGTGCCCGCGCAGCAACTCGCCACCGCCGTCGTGGGGTTGCGCAAGGCGTTCCCCACCCAGGACTTCGACCCGGGCGATCTGCCGCTGCGGGCCCACGAGATCCTGGAGAACGCCCTGCAGTTCGAGCTGACCGGCGACACCGACGAGGGCAGTGGCACCAACCTCGCGACCGTTGACAGCAACCTCGCCGGCACCCGTGAACTCCTCACCGTACTCAGGCCGTTGCTGACCAAGGAGTCCTCGACGCTGCTTCCGACCGTCGACGCCGCCGTGGCCCGGCTGCAGAAGCTGCTCGACTCGGCGCACCAGAGCGGCGGTTGGACCCCCGTCGAGCAGCTCGACCCGGCGACCCGAGCTCATCTCAACGGCGCCACCGGGCAGTTGCTGGAGGACCTGGCACCGGTGCCGGATCTGCTGGAGATCAGGAAGTCCGCCTGATGAGCGCCGAGAACACGAACAGCACTGGCCGTAGTGAAGGGAACCGTCCGATGTCCACTGCCGAAACCCCGGGCTGCCCGGCCGGAGCCGGCCGTCGCTCCTTCGTCCGGACGGCGCTCGGTGCCGGGGCCGCCGGAGCGGTGCTGGCCGGCGGGGCGTTCGCGCTCGCCGAGACCGGCGGCAGTACCCAGGCGCAGGCCGCGGACACCACGAACGCGGCGAAGGTGCCCTTCCACGGCACCCATCAGGCGGGCATCCTCACCCCCGCCCCGGCCGCCGCGACCTTCGTCTCCCTCGACGTGATCGCCGACAACCGTGCCGAACTCGCCGATCTGCTGCGGACGATCACCGATCGGGCCCGCTTCCTCACCGCAGGCGGTACTCCCGCCGACCTCGGTGTCGGCGCGCCGCCCGCCGACAACGGCATCCTCGGACCGGAGGTCCCCGCCGACGCCCTGACGGTGACCGTCGGCGTGGGCGCGTCCCTCTTCGACGACCGCTACGGCCTCGCCAAGGCCAGGCCGAGCCGGCTGACCCCCATGAAGACCTTCCCGAACGACAACCTGCGCGCCGCCGAGTGCCACGGCGACCTGTCGCTCCAGGTGTGTGCCGCCCGTCAGGACACGGTGCTGCACGCGCTGCGCGACATCGCCCGGCACACCCGGGGCGGCATGCAGATCAAGTGGCGCATCGACGGCTTCCAGAACACCCCGCGCCCCACCGGTGCCCAGCGCAATCTGCTCGGCTTCAAGGACGGCATAGCCAACCCGGATGTGAAGTCCGCCCGCGAGACCGACCGGCTGATCTGGGTCGGCGACGGACAGGGCGAGCCGGCCTGGGCGAGCGGCGGCAGCTATCAGGTGATCCGGATCATCCGCATGCTGGTCGAGTTCTGGGACCGGGTCTCGCTCAGCGAACAGGAGCTGATGTTCGGCCGCCGCAAGGACACCGGCGCCCCGCTGGACGGCGCCAAGGAGACCGACATCCCGCAGTACACCAAGGACCCCAAGGGCACGGCGATCCCGCTCGACGCCCATATCCGCCTCGCCAACCCGCGCACCGCGGCCACCGACACCTCGCGCATCCTGCGCCGCGGCTACAACTACGACCGGGGCATCGACACCGTCGGCAACCTCGACATGGGCCTCGTCTTCTGCTGCTACCAGCAGGACGTGAAGCGGCAGTTCGAGGCGACCCAGACCCGGCTGATCGACGAGCCCCTCGTCGACTACATCTCCCCGACGGGCGGCGGCTACTTCTACGCGCTGCCCGGCGTGCGGGATGCCAAGGACTGGCTGGGGCGGCGTCTGCTGGCGACCTGACCAGGGACTTTCCCTTCCCATGACCAAGACCTGCCGTGGGCTTTGCCGACCGTTACTGCGAATGGGTTGCAGGTACGGGAGGATGGCACAAGGTTGCAAGTCCGCGACCTCGTCCCCGGCAGAAAGACCCCTTCGATGACGGCCGCCCCCGAGTCCGCTCCGACCCTCCCCGCCACGGCCGCGTCCTCGCGGCCGTCGGTCTGGTATCGCGTCCGTACGTCCATGACGCGGCAGGAGTGGACCAGGGTCGGCGGCATGGCCGGCTTCATCCTGGCGCTGCACGTGATCGGCTGGTTCACGCTCGTGTGGATCGTCGCGCCCGGGCACTACAGCGTCGGCCAGAAGTCCTTCGGCATCGGCATGGGCGTGACCGCCTACACGCTCGGCATGCGGCACGCGTTCGACGCGGACCACATCGCGGCCATCGACAACACGACCCGCAAGCTGATGAGCGAGGGGAAGCGGCCCCTGTCGGTGGGCTTCTGGTTCTCGCTCGGCCACTCCAGCATCGTCTTCGGCCTGACGCTCCTGCTCTCCCTCGGCGTCAAGGCCCTGGCGGGCCCGGTCCGCGACGACAACTCCCAGCTCCACGACGTCACCGGCCTCATCGGTACGACCGTCTCGGGCACCTTCCTCTACGTCATCGCCGGCATCAACCTCGTCATCCTGACCGGCATCTGGAAGGTGTTCCGCCAGATGCGCTCGGGTGACTTCGACGAGGCCGCGCTGGAGGAGCACCTCAACAACCGCGGCTTCATGAACCGCATCCTGGGCCGCTTCATGAAGTCGATCACCAAGTCCTGGCAGATGTACCCGCTGGGCCTGCTGTTCGGCCTCGGCTTCGACACCGCGACCGAGATCGCGCTGCTGGTGCTCGCGGGTTCGGGCGCCGCCTCCGGCCTGCCCTGGTACGCGATCCTGTGCCTGCCGGTGCTGTTCGCCGCGGGCATGTCGCTGCTCGACACGATCGACGGCACGTTCATGAACTTCGCCTACGGCTGGGCCTTCTCCAAGCCGGTCCGCAAGGTCTACTACAACCTCACCATCACCGGCCTGTCCGTCGCCGTCGCCCTGATCATCGGCACGGTCGAACTGCTGGGCCTGTTCGCCGAGAAGCTCGACCTGCACGGCTTCTTCTGGGACTGGATCGCGGGCCTCGACCTCAACGTCATCGGCTTCGTCATCGTCGGCCTCTTCTTCGCGACCTGGGCCGTGGCCCTGCTGGTGTGGAAGTTCGGCCGGATCGAGGACAAGTGGACGGCGGGCCTGGCCCAGCCGGCGGAGCGGTCCGCCGAGTAGCCCGTCAGGAGCGGACCCCGAACTCCTTCCGCCACTTCACGATCTGCTTCTCCGCGTCCCCGGTGTACGACCAGGGAGTCGGCGTCGCCCGACGGCCCATCATGCCGAGCACGTCCGCCGCCACGTCCTTGGTCCCCGCATAACAGGCCGCGTGGGCAAGATAGTTGAGGTCGCGGAGTTCGCCGGGCGGGATCGCGCCCTGCTCGCGGGCCGCGATCCAGCGCTGCCAGGTCCGGCGTACGTCGCTGACGGCGCCGTCATGTGTCCAGTGCTGGCCGAGGCCCACGGAGGCCTGCTGGCCCAGGGCCGAGTTGAGGGCGAAGCGGTACTCCTCGACCCGCGCGTACTGCACCAGCACCGGCAGCGCACAGCCGGGCGGTGCCACGCCCGCCGCGTCGCGGGCGAAGTCGTACATCAGGCCGTGGCTGCCGTGCCAGCGGGAGGAGTAGTAGTGGAGGACCTGGAGGTGGCCCTCGACGCTGTAGGGGTCGCGCCGGTGCAACTCGTCCCACCAGCGGGCGAGTTCCTGCCGCCGCACGCCCGCCGGGTAGAGACGGGCGACGGAGATCAGGGATATCCACGGCGTGGGGTCGTCCGGATAGACCTCCGCGGCCTGGAGGCAGGCCATGACGGCGGTGTCGATCCGGTTGCGGTCGATGGGCACGCCCCGGCCCGCCGCGATGGCCAGGTTGAAGGCCCGGGCGGTCTCCGTGGCCGCCCGCAGGGTGAGCGCGTCGCCGCTGCCGGGCTCGGCGGCCAGCCACGACTCCACCGTCGAACTGCTGGCGCAGGCCTGCGCGAGCATCCGGACGCGGTGGCCGCGGGCGAGCCAGTGCGCACCGGTGTTCCGCAGCAGGTCCCGCAGGCCCTGCCAGCGGCCGATGACGATGTCGTGCCGGGCCGAACTGAGGGGCGCGTCCCCGCAGTCGGGGTCGAAGTCGGGGGTGAAGCGGTCTCGCGCCATCCGGTGCCCCTCAGAAGTCCGTCGGGAGACCCTGGTGGACACGGGACTGTTCGGGCACGAAGTCGTCGGGGACGTAGTCCGTCTCCACGGCGAGGGTGGCGTCGAGCCGTGAGGGCCGGTAGTAGTCGCTGCCTTGCTTCCAGTACCAGAGCATCGGGATCAGGCCCACGGCGAGGCCGCCGATGCCGATGGCGATCGCGGCGGTGCTCAGACTGCTCAGTGACTCGACGAAGATCCAGAACATGAACAGGGCACCGAACAGCGGCCACAGCCCGCCGAAGAGGAAGTTCCCCGCCGACTTGAACAGCATCTTGCGGTACGCGACGACCACCGCGAGGCCCGCCAGACCGTAGTACACCGCGATCTGCAGACCGATCGCCGAGATCGCGTCGGCGAGGATCTCGCCCACCGAACCCAGCGCGTTGGAGGCGATGAACATCGCCAGCGCCACCCCGCCGACCACGACGATCGCCACCCAGGGCGTGTTCCAGGTGCGGTGCACCCGGCCCAGCGCGGCCGGCATCGTACGGTCCCGGCCCATCGCGAACAGCGACCGCGTGACCTGGATGAGCGTGGTCTCCAGGGTGGCGATCGTGGACAGCATCACCGACACGATCAGCAGCTTGCCGCCCCAGCCCGGCCAGATCTCGTCACCGAGCACGGCCAGTACGTTGGCGTCGTTGCTCTCGATCTGCCGCGAGGACAGGATGACGTTCACCGCGATGGTGAACACCTCGAACAGCAGGAACACGATGCCGACCCCGATCAGGCCCGCGAGTCCGGTCGTACGGCGGCTGTTGCGGGTCTCCTCGCTGAGGTTGCTGGTGACGTCCCAGCCCCAGTAGTAGAACGCGGCGATGAGCGCGCCCGACGCGAAGCCGGACACCCCGTCGAAGTGGCTGAAGCCCAGCCAGGACCAGTCGAAGACACGGGCGTTGCCGGTGTGGACGACGGCCAGTGCCGCGAACAGCGCCAGAATCCCCAGCTCGACACCGGACATGACGAGCTGGGCCCGGACCGTGAGCCGGGCGCCGCCGAGCACCACGAGCAGCATGATCACGAACCAGGCCGCGCCGACGACCGTCGACAACGCCGTGTTGTCCGCGAGGCCTTGATCGAAGAGGGACAGGGTCATCGACCCGGCGGGCAGCGACCCGGCGACCATGAAGATGGTGGCGGAGATCACCAGGGCCCAGCCGCTGATGAAGCCCAGAAAGGGGTGCAGGGTGCGCCCCACCCAGGAGTAGCTGGCGCCCGCGTTCACGTCGATCCGGCCGAGGTAGCTGAAGGCCAGCGCGATGCCCAGCATGGGTATCGCGCAGTAGAGGAGGGCGGCCGGACTGGCCAGCCCCACCGCGCCGACCAGCACCGCGGTGGTCGCGGCGAGCGAGTACGCGGGGGCGCTGCCCGCCACGGCCATCACCACGGTGTCGAACGTGCCGAGGGCGTTGGCCTGCAGCCCTCTGCCCCTGTTGTTGCTCATGGTTGCGCTGCTTTCCGTCTTGCACGACGTGCGGAGTTGAGCGGGCCGGCCCCGGACCCGGAGAGGGGTGGCCTCGGGTCGGTGGTCGGCCGGAACAACGGAAGGGAATGGCGGATACCGCTTAATCGCTGCGTCGGCGGACGGTCACACCGTGTGTGGGTGTGATGATAGCCGTAGCTCTTGACCTTTCAAGATTGACCAGCGAGTAATCTCCTGTGAACGATCAGTCGCCGAGTCGGTCGATCTGCCGCAGTTTGTTCGTCGCGTCGAGGGCGGCGACCTTGTACGACTCCGCCAGCGTCGGGTAGTTGAAGACCGCGTCCACCAGATAGTCGACCGTTCCGCCGCAGCCCATCACCGACTGGCCGATGTGAATGAGTTCCGTCGCGCCCGTGCCGAAGCAGTGCACGCCCAGCAGCGTGCGGTCGGTGGGGGAGACCAGCAGCTTCAGCATGCCGTGCGAGTCGCCGATGATCTGGCCGCGCGCGAGTTCGCGGTAGCGGGAGATCCCGACCTCGAACGGCACACACTCCTCGGTGAGTTGGTCCTCGGTCTTCCCGATGAAACTGATCTCCGGAATGGTGTAGATGCCGATCGGCTGCCGGTCGTCGATCCGGTGCACCGGCTCTCCGCAGGCGTGGTACGCGGCCGTACGGCCCTGTTCCATCGAGGTCGCCGCGAGCGCCGGGAAACCGATGACGTCGCCGACGGCGTAGATGTGCGGGACCGCGGTGCGGTAGTTCTCGTCGACGTCGATCCGGCCGCGCCGGTCGGCGGACAACCCGGCCTTGTCCAGGTCGAGTTCGTCGGTCAGGCCCTGCCGGCCCGCGGAGTACATCACCGCGTCGGCCGGGATCTTCTTGCCGCTCTCCAGGACCGTCAGCGTGCCGTTCGTGTGCCGCTCCACGGCGGCCACCGTCTCCCCGAAGCGGAAGGTCACGGCGAGGTCCCGCAGGTGGTACTTGAGCGACTCGATGACCTCCAGGTCGCAGAAGTCCAGCATGCCGGCGCGCTTCTCCACCACCGTGATCTTGCTGCCGAGCGCGGCGAACATGGAGGCGTACTCCATGCCGATGACACCGGCGCCGACGATGACCATGGACCGGGGGACCTTGGGCAGGTCCAGGACGTTGTCCGAGTCCATGATCGTCTGCCCGTCGAACTCGACGGTGTCCGGCCGCGCGGGACGCGTACCGGTGGCGATGATGATGTTCTCCGCGGTCAACAGCCGTTCGTGGCCGGTGACTTCGGTCAGCGCGATGGTGTGCGGGTCGACGAACCGGCCCGTGCCGGCGAACAGCGAGACCTGGTTGCGGGACAACTGGTTGCGGATGACGTCCACTTCACGGCTGACCACGTGCTGCGTCCGCGCGGTGAGATCGCCGACGGTGATGTCGTCCTTCAGGCGGTAACTCTGCCCGTACAGATCGCGCTGGGTGAGGCCGGTGAGATACAGCACCGCCTCGCGCAGGGTCTTGGAGGGGATGGTCCCGGTGTGGATGGAGACGCCGCCCACCATGTTCGGGCGATCGACGACGGCGACCCGGCGGCCGAGCTTGGCCGCGGCGATGGCGGCCTTCTGGCCACCCGGTCCTGAACCGATCACAAGCATGTCGAAGTCGGGCACCTCCGGAGTCTGTCAGCCGGAGCGCCTTCTCCGAAAGGGTGAACGGGTAACCAGGTGCCCACAGGACGGCTAGGGGAGCAGTTTGTCCAGCGCGGCCGCCCCCTCCGCCTCGATCTTCCTCCTGGCCCACTCCAGGTTCGCGGGCGTGACGTCCCGGCCGGTGGCCAGGACCAGGTCCTCCGGGGCCACCTCGGTGCCGGTGCGGGTGTGCAGCAGGGCATCCGGGGTGGCGCGTTCGGATCCTTCATCGGGTCGCGCTGTCGACATGGTGCCTCCTCGTCGAGACCGGGCACGTGCCGTTGGTCCCACTCCCACGATTCCGTGCCCGACTCCAGTGTGCATCCGGAAGAGTGGCCGACGGAGAACCTGAACCTAAGCTGGACATGGCCCGCGCGGGCCCGTACCAGGGAGGCTGCCGCGATGGTCGAGACCCCGCCCCACCAGGACACCCCCACCGGACCCGGATATCTGCCCATCGCCGAGCACGGACTGATCGGCGATCTGCGGAGCGTGGCCCTGGTGGGCACCAACGGCACGATCGACTGGTACTGCTGCCCGTCCTTCGACGCCCCCAGCGTCTTCGCCGCGATCCTGGACGCGGAGCGAGGCGGCTCCTTCGAGCTCGCCGCGGCCGTGCCCGCCCGCACCAAACAGTTCTACTTTCCCGACACCAACGTCCTGATCACCCGGTTCTTCACCGAGGACGGCGTCGGCGAGGTCCAGGACTTCATGCCGGTGACCGGGGAGTCGGACGAGGCGGCCCGGCACCGTCTGATCCGCCGCGTGGTGTGCGTACGCGGCTCGGTCCCGTTCCGCACCAGGGTCGCGCCCAGGTTCGACTACGGCGCCAGCCCGCACACCGCGCGGATGCTCGGCGACGTGGCCCTCTTCGAGTCGGCCGAGAAATCCCTCGCGCTCACCGCCACCGTGCCCCTGGAGTGCGACGAGGTCGACGTGTGGGCCGACTTCAAACTCGACGAGGGCGAGTCCGAGGTGTTCGCCCTCGACCAGGTCGACGGCGAGGTCTCACCCCGGAACTGTGCGCGCACGGAGGCCGAGGACGAGTTCAACTCGACCGTCGCCTACTGGCGCCGCTGGCTGTCCCAGTCCCGCTACCGGGGCCGCTGGCGCGAGATGGTCCACCGCTCCGCCCTCACCCTCAAGCTGCTCACCTACGCCCCCACCGGCGCGATCGTCGCCGCCCCCACCACCAGCCTCCCCGAACAGCTCGGCGGCGAGCGCAACTGGGACTACCGCTACGTCTGGATCCGCGACGCCGCCTTCTGCGTCTACGCGCTGCTGCGCCTCGGCTTCACCGGCGAGGCGAAGGCGTTCATGCAGTTCGTGTCCCGCTACATCAGCCCCGGCGACGGCAACCCCTCGGGACCGCTCCAGATCATGTACGGCATCGACGGCCGCACCGAGCTCACCGAACGCGAACTGCCCCACCTGGAGGGCCACCAGAAGTCCGCCCCGGTCCGCGTCGGCAACGCCGCCGCCGACCAGCTCCAACTCGACATCTACGGCGCCCTGATCGACTCCATCTACCTCTACGACAAGTGGGCCGAGCCCATCTCCAGCGCCCAGTGGGACGACGTGTGCGCCCTGGTCGACTGGGTCTGCGTCCACTGGGACCAGCCCGACGAGGGTGTCTGGGAGACCCGCGGCGGCCGCAAGAACTTCCTCTACTCACGCCTGATGTGCTGGGTGGCGATCGAGCGCGCGATCCGCCTCGCGAGCCGCCGCGGCCTGCCCGCCAACCTGCCGTACTGGGGCGGTTGCCGCGACACCATCTACCGCCGCATCATGGACCGCGGCTGGTCCGAGACCCGCCAGGCCTTCGTTCAGTACGAGGGCAGCGACGTCCTCGACGCCGCGCTGCTGATGATGCCGTTGGCGAAGTTCATCGCACCCACCGATCCCAAGTGGCTCTCCACACTGGACGCGTTGACCGAGGAACTGGTCTCCGACTCCCTCGTCTACCGCTACAACCCGCAGGCCAGCCCCGACGGACTCCGTGGCGACGAGGGCACGTTCTCCATCTGCTCCTTCTGGTACGTCGAGGCCCTGGTCCGCGCCGGCCGCGTCGACGAGGCCCGGCTCGCCTTCGAGAAGATGCTCACCTACGCCAACCATCTCGGCCTGTACGCCGAGGAGATCGGCCGCACCGGCGAGCAACAGGGCAACTTCCCCCAGGCGTTCACCCATCTCGCCCTGATCAGCGCCGCGTTCAACCTGGACCGGGCGCTCGGCTGATCCGTCTGTGCCACGCAACAGTTGTCACCGAGGTGTCACAGCACACCGAGGCACCACAACTCCCGTGTCATGTCCCGTGTCGAACCCCCTGACCGCAACAAATTTGACCCACGGGGGAACACATCATGACGAACGTGTCACGCAAGAAGGTCTCCGCCGCCGTCGCGTCCGCGACCTTCCTGCTCCTGGCCGGCGCCGGCATCGTCGCCGCCCCGGCCAGCTACGCGGGCGTCCCGGGCGGCACCAGCGCCGTCGACCGCAACAGCGACTTCAACGGGGACGGCTACGACGACGTCCTGATCGGCGCGCCGGGCGGCACCGTAGACGGCAAGGAGGGCGCCGGATACGTCACCGTGCAGTACGGCGCCCCGAACGGCATCGCCACCAACAACACGGTCCCCAAGGGCCGTACGGCCGTCATCAGCCAGTCCACGCCCGGCGTCCCCGGCACCTCGGAGACCTACGACTCCTTCGGTCAGGCGATCGCCACCGGCGACGTGGACGGCGACGGCTACGACGACGCGATCATCGGCGCGCCCGGCGAGGACGAGGGCAGTGTCGAGGACGCGGGCCGCGTCACCGTCCTCTACGGCTCGAAGGCGGGCCTCGGAGCCGAGACCAACGACTCCTTCACCTCCGCGACCCCGAAGGCGGGCGACCGGTTCGGCCAGTCCGTGGCGGCGGCCCGCTTCACCGGGGCGACCGACACCGACGAGATGGCCGTGCTCGACAACAACGGTGCCCAGATCTTCGCCTACCACACCGGCATCCTGCACACGATGGGCGCCCTGAACACGACCACCCACCCGGGCGGCCACCGCCTCCAGCCCGCCTACCTCACCACCGGCGACTACGACCGCAACGGCTTCGCCGACCTGGTCATCTCCGGCTACAGCCCCGACGACGACTACCAGCAGGGCTGGTCGGCCCTCTACGCGGGCGGCGAGACCTCGCTGACGTACCGTCAGGACCTCAACGGCGGCCTCGGCACCGCCTCCGGCGACATCAACCACGACGGCTACGACGACCTGGTGCTCGGCCAGCTCAGCAGTGCCGACGACAGGGCCGAGGGCGACGACGGCGGCAAGATCGCTGTCTACTACGGCAGTTCGGCGGGCCCGACCGGCCCCGCGGACTGGTGGTCGCAGAACTCCCCGGGCGTGCCCGGCACTTCGGAGCACGGCGATGCCTGGGGCAACGACCTGTCCGTCGGTGACGTGGACGGCGACGGCTACGCGGACGTGGCCGTCGGCGCGCCCGGCGAGGACGTCGGCACCGTCCAGGACGCGGGCGCCGTCTGGCTGTTGCGCGGTTCGCGCGACGGTGTGACCGCGACCGGCGCCCAGTCCTTCGACCAGAACACCGCGAACATCCCCGGCACCGCCGAGGCCGACGACGCCTGGGGCTCCCAGGTCCGCCTGGCCGACACGAACCGCGACGGCCGATCCGAACTGGTCGCCTCCGCACCGGGCGAGAACTCCGGTGACGGCTATGTCTGGTTGCTGCCGGCGGGCCCGAACGGCCTGCTCGCGGAGGGCTCTTCGCTGTACGGCGCGGCGGACCTCGGCGGCGCGGCGAAGGCGGCCCGTTTCGGGGCGGCGATCGACGAGTGACGAGGAGCACGGCGGCGCCCGCAGTCGGTGCGGGCGCCGCCGTGCGACCTGGTTGGATGTGCGCATGGTGGTAGCGCTGGTGGTCCTCGTGCTGGGCGTCTTCGTCGCCGACCGGGTCACGCGCAGGATGCGACTGCGCCGGGCCGTGACGTCGGGCGCGGGCCCGTCTGCATGCTGAAGTGGCCCGAGCGGGACGGCCGTTGGCGACCCGGACGGCTCTCGAAGGGCGCGGACGGTCCGCTGATGTGGACGCCCGCTCGGCGCGGAGCCGAGATCGCCCTCCCGGCCGAGTTGCGCCGCACCGGATCGCGCGCGCCGTCCTGGTGGCGTGAGGCGATGGCGGAGATTCTCGGCGAAGTCTAGGGCTCACAACGCCTGTTCGGCCCAGATGACCTTGCCCGCCGGGGTGTACCGGGTACCCCACCGCTCCGACAGCTGGGCCACCAGGAACAGGCCCCGGCCGCCCTCGTCCGTCATCGCCGCGTACCGCAGATGCGGTGACGTGGTGCTGCCGTCGTAGACCTCGCAGATCAGGGTGCGGTCGCGCAACAGGCGGACGCGGACGGGGTCGTTGCCGTAACGGATGGCGTTGGTGACCAGTTCGCTGAGGATGAGTTCGGTGGTGAACGTGAGGTCGTCCAGGCCCCAGTGGGTGAGTTGGCGGGTGACCGAGGCGCGCATGTCGGAGACGGCCGCGGGGTCGGACGGCACCTGCCATTCGGCGATCCGGTCGGCGCCGAGGGCGCGGGTGCGGGCGACGATCAGGGCGATGTCGTCGCTCGGCCGAACCGACAACTCCGAGTCGAGGACTGCCCGGCAGGTGTCCTCGGGGGAGTCGCCCGCCCGGGTGAGGGCCGTGCGGAGCATCTCCAGGCCCACGTCGATGTCGCGTTCCCGGTCCTCGACCAGTCCGTCCGTGTAGAGGACCAGTCGGCTGCCCTCGTCGAGCTTCAACTCGGCGGTCTCGAAAGGCAGTCCGCCGAGTCCGAGCGGGGGTCCTGCGGGGACGTCGGGGAACTCGACGGTGCCGTCCGGGCGGATCAGCGCCGGGGGCGGATGGCCGGCGCGGGCGACGGTGCAGCGCAGGGTGACCGGGTCGTAGATGGCGTAGAGGCAGGTCGCGCCGGTGACCGGGGCGCCGCTGTCCTCGGTCGTCTCGTCCTGGTCGATGCGGCCGACCAACTCGTCCAGCAGGCCGAGGAGTTCGTCCGGTGGCAGGTCGAGGGCGGAGAAGTTGAGGACGGCGGTGCGCAGCCGTCCCATGGTGGCCGCCGCGTGCAGGCCGTGGCCTACGACGTCGCCCACGACCAGTGCTACTCGTGCGCCGGAGAGGGGCAGGACGTCGAACCAGTCGCCGCCCACTCCGGCCTTCGCGGGCAGATAGCGGTAGGCGACGTCCAGCGCGGTCTGCTCGGGGAGGCGGCGGGGCAGCAGGCTGCGCTGGAGGGTCACCGCCATGCCGTGCTCGCGGGTGTACCGGCGGGCGTTGTCGATGGACACGGCGGCGCGTGCGACCAGTTCCTCGGCGAGGGCCAGCTCCTCCGAGTCGAAGGGCTCGGGCTTGTCGGAGCGCCAGAAGTTGACCACGCCGAGGATCAGGGCCCCGGCCCGCAGCGGCACGGTGATCAGCGAGTGGATGCCGTACTCGACGACCTGCGCGGTGCGTTCCGGATCCTGGGTGAGCCAGCCGGGGGCCTCGCCGAGCCGGGGTTCGACGACCGCGTCCCCGGTGTCGAGGCTGCGCGCCTGCGGGGCGGACTCCACGAACTGGATCTGCTTGCCGACCGGGTACAGCGGGGCGTCGTCGCGGACTCCGCTGTAGGCCGTGCGGCGCAGCTCGGTGCCGGGCTGGGGTTCCTCGCCGCTGAGGACGGCGTCGTAGAGGTCGACCGTGACGAAGTCGGCGAAGCGGGGGACGGCCAGTTCGGCGAGTTCCTCGGCGGTGCGGGTGACGTCCAGGCTGGTGCCGATACCCACTCCGGCGTCGTAGAGCATGTTGAGGCGTTCGCGGGCGACCTCGGCGCGGCCGGAGAGGGCGCGCAGTTCGGTGGAGTCGCGCAGTGTGGTGACGCTGCCGGGCGGGCCGCCCTCCAGGTCGGTGGGGCGCTGGTTGACGGCGAGGAGTCGGCCGCCGACGCGGTGGACCTCGTCCGTCGCGACGCGCGCGGAGGCCAGCAGGGCCGTCATCTCGGCGTCGAGTCCGAGGTCGAGGACCAGGCGTCCCTCGCCGTTCTCGGGCAGGTCGAGCAGTTGGCGTGCCTCGTCGTTGGCGAGCAGGAGCCGGCCCTCGCCGCTGACGATGATCACGCCCTCCCGCACGGCGTGCAGGACCGCGTCGTGGTGCTCGTACATCCGGGTCATCTCGTGCGGGCCCAGACCGTGCGTCTGGTGCTGGAGGCGTCTGGTGACCAGGGCCGTGCCGCCGAGGGCGAGGCCGAGCGCCACCCCCGCAGCGGTCAGCAGGAGCGGCAGCTGCTGGTCGGCGGTGCCGCCGACGTTCGCCTTCGTCACCCCCGCCGACACCAGGCCCACGACCTTGCCGCCGGGGCCCTTGACCGGCACCACCGCCTGCACCAGCGGTCCGATGGTGCCGATGATCTCCTCGGTGACTACGTGCCCGGCCAGCGCCGGGGCGATGTTCCCGACGAACTTCTTGCCGATGCGGTCCGGCTTGGGGTGGGTGTAGCGGATCCCGTCGGTGTTCATGACGACGATGAAGTCGACCTTGGACGTCTTGCGGGCAGCCTCGGCGCTGGGCTGCAGGATCGCCGTGGGGTCGGCGCTCTTCAGGGCCGCGACCGTGCCCGGCGCGTTGGCGAAGGTCTCGGCGACGGCCACCGACCGGTTGCGGGCCTCCTGCGTGCTGTCGTGCCGCACCTGGAGGACCTGTGCCACCACGGCCGACACGACCAGCAGCAGCACGATCACCACCTGGAGCACGAACACCTGCCCGGCGACGCTGCGGCCGGCCAGACCGGTCCGCCGGTGCCGGTGTTCGCGCGCCCGACGGGCACGGTCGTACGGGCGCTGCGCGCGCAGACCGTCGGGGCGGTGGGTCGACCGGGCCCTTGGTCGACCCGTCAGGCGGACCATGAGCCCATGTCTACACTGCCCGCCCTCAGGAGGCGAGGGGCATCACACCCGGTGACGGGCCGGGGCCGAACCGGGATCAAGGGTGCCTGCCGGGCTTGGCGCGCCGGGCCGCGAGCAGCAGCGCGATGTCGTCGGGACGGTCGGCCGTGTGCCGGGCCGCCGTGGTGAGCCGGTCGGCGACACCGGCCAGGGAACGCCCGCCCGGCCGTGCGGCGGGACCGCCCGCCTTCGCCAGGGCGACCCGCAGGGCGGCGATGCCGTCGTCGATGTCGACGCCGGGCCGCTCGACGAGGCCGTCGGTGTAGAGCGCCAGGATGGAGTCGGGCTCCAGCTGGAGTTCCGTCACGGGGTACTGCGCGTGCGGATCCACCCCGAGTACGACACCCCCGGGAATGTCCCAGACCCGGGTACGGCCGTCCGGGGTACGGATCAGCGGCGGCGGATGCCCGGCCCTGGCGACCTGGACCAGCCCGCTCGCCGGGTCGAGACGGAGGTAGCAGCAGCTCGCGAACTGGCCCGGGTCGAGGTCGATGAGGAGATGGTTGGTGCCGCTCATCACCTCGTCGGGCGGCCGGTCGCCCAGCGCGAACGCCCTTACCGCACTGCGGAGTTGACCCATGGTGGCGGCGGCCTGGACACCGTGCCCCTGGACGTCGCCGATCACCAGCGCCAGGCCGTCGCCGGACTCCACGACGTCGTACCAGTCGCCGCCCACCTCCATGCCCTGGGTGCCCGGCAGATAGCGGCCGGCGGTCTCCACCTGCGGGTGGACCGACAGCCGGCGGGGGAGCAGGGCCTGCTGGAGGCCGCGGGCGAGCGCGGCCTCCGAGTCGTAGCGCTGGGCCTTCTCCATCGCGTGGGCGATCAGTCCGGCGAGGGCGGTGAGCACCGCGCGCTCCTCGCCGCTGAAGCTGCGGTTCCGGTCGAAGCCGAGGATGGCGGAGCCGACCGGGCGGCCGGACGCGATCAGCGGCAGGAACGCGCGGGCGCCCACCTCCGCGTCCAGCGGGATACCCGGATAGGCCTCCGCGAGCTGCTGCATGGAGTCGAAGAAGAGCGGGCGTCCGGTGGTGAGGGTCTCGACGCCCGGCAGCCGGGTGTCGAGACCGACCCCGTCGAAGGGGGCGAGGAAGCCCTGCGGGAAACCGGTCTCCCAGGCCAGGTACAGATGGCGCTCCTGCAGCAGGTAGATCGCGAGCCGGCGGCCGCCGAAGGCGGGCAGCAGCTCCTTCATGACCACCGCGGACACCTGGCGGGCGGTGACCGCCTCCGTCAGCGCGATGGCGAGCACGATCGGCCGGTACAGCGGAGCGAGGGAGGTGACACCGTTCCCCGGGACATCCGTCCCCTCGGGGTGCACCGGCACCAGCGGGATCGGCGGTCCCGACACCCGGGTCGACGGTGCGACCGTGCAGGTCAGCTGGTCGTGGCCCGGATGGACCGCCAGCGCGAGCCAGTCGCCCTCGTACGGCTCCGGCGGCTGCTTGTGCCCCTCCGGACGCCGGACGTGGAAGTTCACCGACCCCAGCGACAGCAGGGCGGCGCGCAGCTGGTCCTCGCAGCCGATCTGGTTGAGCCAGGGCACGCCCTCCCACAGGGGGCGCCCGAGCAGCTCCTCGCGCGGGCTGCCCAGCAGCTGGGCGGCGCGCGGATTGGCGTAGGTGACCAGCCCCAGCCGGTCCAGGCAGAACACGCCGTCCGGCAGCAGATCGGCCGCGCTGTCCGAGACCGGGGCGGGGCCCGGGTCCAGGACGACACCGCTGACCGGATGTCCGCCGCCGGGCGGGGCGGGGCCGGTGGCGGGCGTCCACAGGTCCAGCAGCCGGACCGA
This sequence comes from Streptomyces sp. NPDC001100, assembly GCF_053598575.1. Lineage (NCBI taxonomy): Bacteria > Bacillati > Actinomycetota > Actinomycetes > Kitasatosporales > Streptomycetaceae > Streptomyces > Streptomyces sp. NPDC001100. Next base: position 5,219 of record NZ_JBSFKO010000038.1, on the reverse strand, counting down.
GCCGTCCGCCGCCCGCACCCGCAGGGGCAGCGGCGGCGGCTTCCCGGCGGCGGTCGCCCGCAGCGCCGCCATGACCTGGTACGTGTCGCTCGGGGCCAGGGCGTCCGCGATGGCCTGCGCCGTACCGGGGGACTCGCCGGGCCCGACGCCCAGCAGGGTGTGAAGAGCGCTGTCCCCGGTGACGACGGCCGTCGCCGGGTCCCACACGAAGCGGGCCATCCGGCCCTCGGGGCGGCGCGTGGCCGCCGTCCGGACGCACACCGGCTCGCCGTCCCAGGCGACGCAGGGCCCCTCCTCGTCCTTGTGCTCGTCCTCCAGTGCCCGCAGCGCCGCACCCAGCTCCTCGGCCAGCCGTGTCATGCGGTCGAGGCCGGACAGCACCGAAGTGGTGTCCGCGGCGGACGGCCGCAACACGGTGAGCACGCCGTACGTCGTCGACCCGCTCATGACCGGCACGTACTGCGAGCCGAACTGGAAGGGCAGACTCGCGGCGAACTGGGGGTAGCGGCGCATGCACTCCGTGGCGTTCGGCAGGACCACCTGGACGCCGAGCCGGAAGGCGTCCGCGACGGGGAACTTGTTGTCGACGCTCAGCCGGTTCCAGGGGCGGAACAGCGGCCCCGGCAGCCCCGCCAGCACCGCGAGGCGCAGCAGTCCGGGCGTGCTCGACCGCAGGTAGACGCCCCCGGAGTGGCCGCCGGCCGCGTCGATCGCCTCCGTCGAGGCGTCGATGAGCAGGTCGGCGAGCCGTCCGGGCGTCCCCTTCTCGCGCTGGGCACTCCCAGTCATCGGGGCTCTACCTCGTCCCTGTGGCGCCGTGTGGGTGACACAGCAAGAATGCGCCAGGACGCGGCCGGGGTCACCTGGGCGGACGGGATGGGCTGGAGAGGCACGGGTATCGCCGGTCCGTCGGGGTCTGATGAAGTGATCAAGAGTGACTCAAGTGTCGGTATCGGTTTCAGTGGCGGGAGCTGGGCGCGGTGCGGTGTCGTCGGGTCGGGCCGAGGGTGCCGGTCCAGGGCGTTGAGTGCGCAGTTGTGACAGAGGAGTTGAGGCCCGACGTGCTCCTGTGACCGGGTCCGCGTCTCGTGGCGTTCAGGATGGCGCAAACTCCGCCCCGCGCGGGGCGAATTCGATCTGTTGCCCGTATTCGTCGGCGGTGACCGACCGGGTGGTGGAACACACGGTGAGTGCGGGGTGGCATGCGGTGACGGCCGTCTCGCCGTACGGCCCCACCCGTGGTCGGCCGTGCCCGGATTGTTAGCCTCGGCCATGGCCAGTTTCCCTCTGCCCCGACCTGGAGCGCGATGAGTGCGGTCGCCGCCGCCTACCCGCTCGGTGCCGGGACCACGCTCGCCGAACTCGCCCGCGACCCGCATCCACGGCTGGCGCGGCTCCGTGAGAGCGAACCCGTTTCCTGGCTGCCCGAGTTGGACGGCTGGCTGGTGACCCGGCGCGACCTCGCGCTCGCCGTGATGCGGGACGCCACCACCTTCACGGTGGACGATCCCCGCTTCTCCACCGCCCAGGTCGTCGGCCCGAGCATGCTCTCCCTCGACGGGGAGCGGCACACCCGCCACCGCGAACCCTTCACCGCACCCTTCCGCCCGCGCGAAGTGCGGGACGGCTTCGCCTCGTTCATCGAGCGGGAGACCGACCGGCTCGTCACCACGCTGCGACCGGCGGGCACCGGCGAACTGCGACGCGCCTTCGCCGGCCCCCTGGCGGTAGCCGTCGTGACCGAGGCGCTCGGCCTGACCGGCACCACCCCGTCCACCGTGCTCTCCTGGTACGACGCCATCGTGCGGTCGGTCTCGGACATCACCGCCGGGCACGAGGCGGGAGCGGCCGGTACAGCCGCCTACGCGGAACTGCGGGCGGCCGTCGAGGCCACCGTCGCCGACCGGGGCGGAGCCTCACTCCTGGTCTCGGCCGCCGGGCGGCTGACGGTGCCCGAAGTGGCGTCCAACGCGGCTGTGTTGATGTTCGGCGGCATCGAGACCACCGAGGCGATGATCACCAACGCGCTGCTGCACCTGCTCCGGCACCCCGACCAACTCGCCCTGGTCCGCGCTGACATGGGTCTGCTGGACGGTGCCATCGAGGAGTCGCTGCGCCTCGAACCCGGCGCGGCCGTCGTGGACCGCTACGCCACCCGCGACACCGTCCTCGGCCCGGCCGCGATCCGCGAGGGCGACCTGGTCACCGTCTCCCTCACCGGCGCCAATCGCGACCCGGCGGTCTTCCCCGATCCCGACCGCTTCGACGTCCGCCGCGAGAACGCCCGCCTCCAACTCGCCTTCGCCCACGGCCCGCACTACTGCCTCGCCGCGCACCTCGCCCGGCTGGAAACCCGTATCGCCCTCCACCACCTGCTCGACGGGCTCCCCGCCCTGCGCCTCGACCCGGACCACCCGACCGCCCCACAAGGGCTGGTCTTCCGCAAACCGCCGACGCTTCATGTGCGGTGGGACGCCCCAGTCTGACGGATCGTCAGAGTCGCTCACGCGCGCCCGACTTGGCGCTCCATGACCTCCACGAGACGCTCCAGCGCGTTCAGTACCCGGTCCCGGTCCTCGCCCAGGCCTGCCAACAGGTGCACTTCGGCGGCTAGTTGGCGGGGGAACAGCTCGTCCACGGCCTTGGCTCCGGCCGGGGTGATGGTCACCAGTGCGGCCCGCCGGTCGGCCGGATTCGGGGTACGGGCGATGAAGCCGCGCTTCTCCAGCTTGCCCAGGGCCTTGCTGACCCCCGCCCGGGACAGGCCCAGCCACTCGGCGAGCCGGCGGGCGATCACCGGTTCGGTGGCGTGGCGCAGCGGGATCAGCATGTCGACCTCGGGCGCGGTGAGTGCGGCGCCCGCGTAGAGGGGTTCCACCGCCCGGTTCAGGAGGCCGGTGGCGTGCTTGAGCAGGCCGATCAACTCCATGGGGGAGGTGTCGAGGCCGGGGTTGTGCTCGGTCCACTGCGCGCGGACGTCGGTGGGAGAGGGCGACATGCGGCTCTTGTTCTCGCTTTCGGGACTTCAGGGACTTCAGAGCTTGCAGGGGCTTCGATCGGGGCTTGGGGTGCGGCTTGGGCGTCCGTCCTGCACGGGCCCTCACCGATCCTATTGTTAACTAGTGAACCATCGGTTACCTTTACGGCCATGGTATCGCCGTCCCCCTCCCGTCCCGCCGCCGCGCACTCCGCCGCACCGGCCGACTCCACCGATCCCTCCCGGCGTGCCGCCGTCCCCCTCCCGTCCCGCCGCCGCGCACTCCGCCGCACCGGCCGACTCCACC
>NZ_JBSFKO010000038.1:0-1836 GCF_053598575.1 Streptomyces sp. NPDC001100 | reverse complement strand
CGATCCCTCCCGGCGTGCCGCCGTCGCCCTGGTCGCCGTCCTCGCCGCGCTGACCGCGGTCGCCCCGCTCGCGACCGACATGTACGTCCCCGGGTTCCCCGCCATGGGGGTCGCGCTCGGCGCGAGCAGCTCCGCCGTCCAGCTGACGATGACCGCGTTCCTGGCCGGACTCGTCGTCGGGCAGCTGCTCATCGGCCCGATCAGCGACAGCCTCGGCCGCCGCGGCCTGCTGCTGTCCGGGACGGCCGCGTTCATGGTCTTCTCCGTCGCCTGCGCCCTCGTGCCCAACGTCGGCCTGCTCGCGGGCGCCCGGTTCCTCCAGGGCCTGGCGGGCGCGGCCGGCATGGTGCTGGCCCGCGCCGTGCTCACCGACCGCTTCCACGGCGCCGAACTGCCGCGCTACTTCGCGATGCTCTCCCAGATCATGGGCGTCGCGCCGGTCGCCGCACCGGTGCTCGGCGGGGCGGTCCTGGCCGTGTCGACCTGGCGCGCGGTCTTCGTCGTACTGACCGTGATGGGCGGGCTGTTGCTGCTGGGCGTCCTGCGCAAGGTCCCGGAGACCCTGCCACCGGAACGGCGGCACGCCGGCGGGATCACGGACACCTTCCGCGCGATGGGCGCGCTGCTCGGCTGGCGGACGTTCATGGGATACGTCCTCGTCCTCGCGTTCATCTCGGCGGCGCTGTTCGCCTACATCAGCGGCTCCAGCTTCGTCTTCGAGAACCTGCACGGGGTGTCGGCCACGACGTACTCCCTCATCTTCGCGAGCAACGCCGTCGCCATGCTGATCGCCGGCGCGGCCTTCTCCCGACTCGCCGGACGCGTACGGCTGAACACCCTTCTCCTGGCCGCGGTCGGTGTCGCCGGGGCCGGTGCTCTCACACAGGTCGTGCTGGTGCTGACCCTGGGGGAGACCCTCGTCGGCACCTGGATCAGCCTGTTCGTCACGGCCGGCGGCATCGGTATGGTCTTCCCGTCGACCCTCAGCATCGGCCAGACCCTCGTCCGCAGCGCCCCGGGCGCGGCCTCCGCCCTCCTCGGCGGCCTGCAGTTCCTGTTCGGTGCCCTCGCCGCGCCCCTGGTCGGGCTGTTCGGGGAGGACAGCTCCCTGCCGATGGCGGTGATCATGCTGATCGCGGTGGCGGCGGCGGGAGTTGCGCTGGTGGGGCTGGCCAGGCCCTGGGAGGGGAAGGGGGAGCCGACGGCGCCGGCGACAGCGCCGTGACGGTTACCCGACGGCCCTGAGGAGTCTGTGCCGTTGAGCGCCGGCGGTCGTGTTCCGTCCATGCCGGCCGCCACAGCCGCCGGGCAGACTCGGTCTTGATCCTTGCCAGGACCTGGCAGCCGTCGTGCTCGGGCAGGTTCGCTTCGGGCTGAATCTTGTGCAAACAGATTCACTGGGGCGGCCTGAAAAGCTTTGTCGGGGGCACTCGGGTTTCTGCGGCGCCGGTGGGTGCCGCTCCCCGACGGAAAGAGAAAACCGTGTACATAGGCGTGGGTACTGTCGTCCTCATCATTGTCATCGTCCTTGTCGTCATGATGCTGCGCCGCCGCTGACCCGTGCCTTTTGTGCCGCACGGTCAGCCGTGACCACGGCCCGCCCCGGATCGCTTTTCTCGGATCCCGGGCGGGCATCGTCATGAGTGGTGCGCGAATTCACATCGCGGATCGTGGTGGCTGCCGCATCAGCTGGTGAATTGGTTGATTCTTGTACTTTTCTCGTCCTGGTATTCGGCGGCGCGGGGTTGGCCATCAATAAATGGATGAGGGTGTGAGAGGGGAAATGACGGGCACTCGACCTGCCGAGGGTCGCCCACCGCATTTCCGGACGGGCTC
>NZ_JBSFKO010000037.1:69402-102605 GCF_053598575.1 Streptomyces sp. NPDC001100 | reverse complement strand
TCCCGAACGATGGCGGGACACAACCCCCTGAGTACGTCTGCGTCGCCGCTAACGCGGGCGCCTGAGTCGAGGTCGCTGCGGCCCGAAGAGCGAGCGGTTTCTGGTGCTCCGTTCACCGAGAATAGGCCCGCCGCTGCGGAGCGCGCGTATCACATCTCCGACACAAGGAGCGCGCGGCACATTCACGCCCGCTGCATCAACGCCACAATGGGCAGTCTCGCTACCGCCCTTGGGGGAGGGACTATGCACGGTAGAATGGCGCTCATCACCTTCGCCGCATTCATTGCCACGCTAACCGCCTGTGCCGGCAGTCACGAGCAAGGCTCAGCAGAACGCGCGACGCCCACCGCGGACAAGGCCCCATCGAAGTCGCCTGATTGCGGGCCCAACTCAACGCTGTCACAGTCCGACTGGATCGATCAGTGCAGCAGTAACAGTGCAGTTCCAACCACCGACAAGCCGAACACCGAGTTGGCCGTCGGGGACACCTTCGCCTACAAAGACGGCATGAAGGTGCAGGTCAACGGCATCAACAAGATCACCAGGTACGGGGAGTACGACGACAGGCCGTCCGCCGACAAGACCGCCTTCCGCGTCGTGTGGACCGTCACAAACGGCACCACCAAACCATACGACCTCGACAACATGAGCTCCGACGCAAAGGGCGCCACCAACGGCGGCGCGACCGAGTCCATTTACGTCGAGGTCGACTCCAAGGAGATGACGGGCCGCCTTGCTCCGGGCCACAGCGGCAGGTTCACGTCCGAGTACACCATCGCCAAGAGCGACGGCACGCAGATTGTCTTCACCATGAGCCGCACCGACGACGCCTTCCTACAGGACGACAGCGCCTACCTCGGCGAAGATCCGCATTGGACCGGCACCATCAAATAGGCAACTTGCACCATCGTTGAATCCAACAGTCATCGCAATAAGTCAACCAGCCCGGTCGAAGACCGTCTCAGTTTTCCGGGGCCCGACGGCTCCACCCGGTGGGCGTAAAAATCGATGGGTGGCCGTCCGGCGGACGTCGAGGAAACTTGGTGCGATCCGGAGCCCGTGTCTCAGTTTCCGTCTCGTTCACCGCCGTTCGCAGACGTTCAGGCGAGACCTGGGGCACGCTCCTGCACACCGAGCAGCCGACCATGAACCCAGGTGAACGCCCCTGTACGAACCTCGACGCCCCACCACCACAGTTGGAACGCGTGTTGCCAGTGAGCGCTGTCTCGACGGAGCGCTGCCGGACTTGAAAAAGGTAGATGACCGGATTGCCGATCAACGATCCGCGATCGGCCCCGACCCTCGCCCTGGGTATGACTGCCCCATGGACTGGATAGCCCCCGTGGGCACCATCGGCGGCGCCATCGTAGGTGTCGGGTCCGCCTTGCTCGCCGAGCGACTGCGGTGGCGGCGAGAACGCGAGCAGCAGTGGACCCAGCAGCGGCGGATCGTCTACCAGGAGTTTGTGGTGGCCAGCAGCCGTGCCCACAGCGAAATGAGAGCATCCGCTCTCAAGGCTGGACTCTCCGAGAGCGAGCGCTTCGGCGAGATTCACCGGGCCATCGACGGCTCGCAACTGTGGCAACACCGCCAAGCTCTGTCGCTCACCGCGCCCAGCCACATAGTCACGTTGGCCGCTGAGGTAACACAAGCCTTGGAGGCCATCAGAGACCTGCTGATAGAGGAGCCATCCATCACAGGAGATCGTTTTCTCCACCTACGCGCCGTGTACTGGCTGAAGAACGCAGACCTACGCGAGGCAATGCGTTCGGACTTGGGCATGAGCGGGCTTCCAGATCCTGAGGTCGGGCGCTACCGAGGACCGCGCATGGTTCCGTAGGCGTACCTGCCAGCGCCGTGACCCGGAGCACCCCTGCGCGTCGACGGCGCTGAGCAGCGGCCCTAGCCAGCTGGTCAGAAGCCGCAGTCACGCCAAGCAGCGCAAGAGCCCTTCGACGATCTGTCGAAGGACTCTCTCAAGATCCTGGAAAACTCGCAGCTCAGACAGCTTCCTTGTTCTCCTTCGGCGTCTAGCCAGACTTATGCACTGGAGGCAACACACTCCAGCCTGTATGACCTCCAATGACCGATCTCTGTAGAGCTACAGATCAGAAGGTGTGAGAGGGGGGTGGGTACGGAGCCATTCGGCGTCCCGAGACCCAGTGGTCCGGGGACTCCTATCCGGCCACCCCCCTTAGCCGCCGTGTTCCTCGGCGAGGACATCGAACCGGCTCATCTCTGCCACGGAAGCTAACAGCCCCTACTGACAACGCCCTTGGAGCAGTGACCAGCACCCACGACAGCCGTGCCAGAACCGTGCCAGGTCGTGTGGGGAACCACGGGGAACACCGGGGAGCTGCTCGGCAGTCAGTTCGGATACAGACACCCTCGATCGCAGGTCAGCACGGGAGATCGGGCCGAAGCACCCGAGCTTCCCAAGCTGAGAGCGCGAGTTTCGGTCTCATGGCCCACTACCAGGTAAGTCCGCATTAGGTCAGGCGTCTCACGGGTAACCTCACGGGCGATGCATCCGGGGGTGGGGGGCAGCGAGCGTGCGCACCGAGGATCTGACTCAAGTGGAACTGCGTGTTCGGGACGCGTTCTCCCGCGGCGAGAGGTTGGACCTGCGGGTCGGCGATACAGATGAGGACAGGCCGGCTAACAGCGGTCGCTGGGGAGCCGAGCGCACGGTCAGGGGTGCTGCGCTTACGTGGTTGCTACTTGACGGCGCCGTCGCAGAGCCGGGACACGTCCCCGCACTGCGGCTGGACGGCGTGCGCGTGGACGGATCGTTGGAACTCGACTATGCCGAGATCCCGTACCGCGTCACCATGGACGGTTGCGACTTCCGAGGCAGAGTCACCCTTTACAGTGCGCGCACCCGACAGTTCAGCCTGAAGCGCTGTCGTCTTGTCCGGTTCTATGCAGCCAACGCGTCGGTCGACGGCGACCTGAAGGTTCGTCATTCCCAGCTGGACGGCTTGCTGAACCTGGACGGTACTCACATCACCGGCATCCTCAACCTCGACGGGAGCCAACTGAGCAACTCCGAGGGTCCCGCCCTGACCGCCAACCGCCTGCAGGTAGAAGATCACATATGGATGCGCAGTGGCTTCACTGCGGAAGGCGAAGTGATCCTGCGTAGCACTCACGTTGGCGGTGACCTTGACATGAGTGGCGCCCAGCTCCTGAAGCCTGGAGGCGTAGCGCTGAAGGCCTCACGGATGCATGTCGAGGGCGACATGGTCTGCGACCGGATCAAGACGGTGGGCGAAGTCGATATTCCAGGCGCCAGAGTCGACGGGGTTGTTCGCTTTTGGAACGCTCAGTTGCGCAACCCGGAACGCAGGGCGCTGCACGGATATCACCTTCAGGTTGGCACAAGCCTGCATCTCAACAGCGGCTTCACCGCGGAAGGGAGTATCGATCTGGCTGGAGCCAGGATCAATGGCCGAATCACCCTGCGGGATGCGCGGATCACGGCTCCGGGTCGCGTCGCGCTTGCCATGCCGCACGCCCAGGCGGAGGAGGTGGATCTACGGATGGGGGAGCCGCCGCAGGGCCTGGTGGATCTCCGTCACGCGATGGTTGGGATCATCCGAGATGCATCGCAGAGCTGGCCCGACGAACTGAAGGTCGACGGTCTACGCTACGACCGGTTCGAGGACCCGCTGCCGCCGAGACAGCGCATACGGTGGCTGCTTCGCGACAGGTCTGGTTACACCCCGCAACCGTTCGAACAACTGGCTCTTGCATACCACTCGTTAGGCCACGAGGACGAGGCACGCACCATCTCGCTGCTTAAGGAGCGTCTCCGTCGCGGAACCCTGCCACGGCATGCCCGCGTCTGGGGAACGATCCAGGACATCACTGTCGGCTACGGCTACCGGCCGATGCGCGCCGGCCTTTGGCTGATCGGCCTGCTGGCACTCGGCTCGGTTGTCTTCACGGTCCAGCGCCCTATCCGCACCGCCCCTGATAGCACAGAGGTCTTCAACCCCGTGATCTTCACCCTTGACCATTTGCTTCCTGTTATTGGTCTCGGGCAGGCAGCAGCATTCACTCCCACGCCCGGCACTCAGTGGATCGGCTACTTCCTTACCGGCTGCGGATGGATCCTTGCGACGACGATAGTCACCGGCGTCACACGTTCCCTCAACCGGCGCTAGGCAAGGGACGTGACGGCCTGCTCCGACCTTTCTAACCTGTGGCAGGGTGACGCACCCTGCCACATGCCGCCGTCTCAGTTTCCGTCTCATTCACCTTCGTTCGCCGCCGTTCAGGTCAGGCCACGGGCCCTCCTTGGCAGCCCTGCGAACCCGTCATGAATGCAGGTGAACGGCCCCGAACGACGCCCACTCCCCCACCCCCACAGTTGGAAAGCGTGTTGGCGGCAGATCAGGTCTCTCCGTCGCTCGGGTACGCCCATGATCGGATCTCCCACGGAGTTTCACCGCTCGATCGTTCAGCAACGTGCCCCGGCGGCATGTCGGCCAGTTCGATGAGGGACGGGTCCTGAGTCAGAACGTGGTCCATGTGCGCCACGATCGAGGCGCCGTCCGCATTTGGATCGTGGAGACCGTCGCACAGAAGCCAGTCGTCCTCATCGTCATGGATCACCGTCAGGGCCGGAAACTCCGCGTCCACGACAGTGCGTTGCACCACTGCCAGTAGCCCCGCGGGAAAGACGCCAGCGGGGAACGGCCAAGTGATGTCCGGTTGCATCGATCCCATGCCCGCATCTTCGTCCACGACTGAAGGCCCGCCATACCCTGGGGTGCCTGACTCGTTACGCCACGAGGGCGCCTTCGCTGACCGAGCGCCGCACCACAACCGCACCAGATCCAGCGGGGAGCAGCGGGGAGCAGCGGGGAACCACGGTGAAAGCAGCCGAGCCCGACGAAGCCGCACCCGAACCGTTCGCCCAGGTCAACCCCAGAACCGCCCCCAAACGCCCGCAGCTTCCCAAGCTGAGAGTGCGAGTTCGATTCTCGTCACCCGCTCCATATGAAACCCCAGGCCAACAGCCTGGGGTTTGTTTGTTGTCCGATCCCGTTCAGGGGCTCGTTCGGGACCGCCGTCGAAGCCGGATGGGGACAGTCGATCAGTACCTTGCCGTCCGGAACCGTCCGGGTCACCGAGTACGCCGGCTTCGCGGCCCCGCACCACCGCTGGACGTGCTGCCGCAGTTCGGTCGGCGGCGTGGCCGTCCCGGCGTGGTCCTACGCTTCTTGGCGGGCCGGAACCACCGGCAGCACGATGCGGGAGGGCCGGGCCGGGTCGTGGAAGACCTGCTGGCGGGCCACCCGGGCCGTGGTCGCGCTCTCCTCGGGTTCGCCTGTGTTGAGGTTGCGGTCCCAGCGGGGGAAGTTGCTGGAGGTGACCTGGACCCGTATGCGGTGCCCTGCCCGGAAGACGATGCTGGTCGACCACAGGTCCACGACGTGCTCGGCCGGCTCACCCGGGATCGCCCGTACCCGCACGATGCCGTCGGCCACATTGCGGGAGACGCCGTGCTCGTCGACGTCACACAGCCGTGCCACCCAGTCGGTCGAGGGCCCGTCCGTGGCCGCGAAGAGCACGGCCTTGACGCGGCCGGTCACCTCGATGTCCTCGGTGAGGGGTTCGGTGGTGAAGACCAGGACGTCCTCGCGCGCCTCCACGTCCCTCTGGTCGAGGGGCCCGGGACGGAACTCGTCGGTCATCAGCGACGCGCCGCCGGTGGTGGGCACCGGATCCGTCGGATCGTAGGTGAACTCCTCGGCCTGCTCGGCGACAGCGGGCGGCTCCCGCGTCAGGCGGCCGTCGGCGCGCAGGTGGAAGTCCGTGTCCACGGCCCGCGACAGGGGCCATTCCGTCTCCTCGCGCCACTGGTTGACGCCCATGACGAACAGCAGCACCCTGCCTGTGTCCGGCTCCAGCGCCTCACCGTCGCCGATCGTGCGCTGGAACCAGTCGAGCTGGAGGCCGTGCAGGGGTCCGCGCATGCCCATGAAGGCGGAGTTCGCGCCGAACCCGAAGTTGACGTCGCCGATGACGTGCTGCTGGTTGGAGTGACTCCACGGACCCATGATCAGCGTGGCGGACCGGCCGGTGCGGCGCATGGCGGTGAAGTTGTCGAGTGTGCCCTGGGTGAAGATGTCGTACCAGCCGCCGACCTGGAAGGTGGGCAGGTCGACCTCGTCGTGCCGGCCCGCGACACGGCAGGACCGCGCCCACTCGGGCTCCCGCCGGGACCTCTCGTAGCCCAGCTCGGGAAGGTCGTGCCGGACGAACGCGGGGAACCGCCCGGCGGGCAGTTCGCCGTAGCCGCCGTCGGCCAGGCCGTCGAGATCCCGCACGAGCCCGCCGAGACTGCCGCCGAGCGTGGCCGGGTCGGCGCTGTGACGGCGCATCAGCGCGTCTGCGCCCATCATGAGGGACCAGGGCGCGGTGATGCCGAGTTCGATTGCGCCGCCGCGCGTCCACAGTCCGTCGTCCGGTTCGGACCACGTGACCATCGGCGCGATCGCCTTCAGCTCCGGCGGCTTGGCCAGCGCCGCCATCCACTGGGTGTTGCCGAAGTAGCTGGCGCCGATCATGCCGACGGAGCCGTTCGCTCCGGGAAGGGCGGCGGCCCACCGTACGGTGTCGTAACCGTCGCTCTCCTCGTACGTCCACGGCTCCCACTCCCCCTCGGAGGCGAACCGGCCCCGGGTGTCCTGGAGGACCACCATGAAGCCACGCCGAGCCGCCGCCAGGGGATCGAGGAGGGCGATCGCCAGGGCCATCTGCTTGCCGTACGGCAGTCGGCTCAGCAGCACCGGCCACGGCCCCGTACCCCCGGGCCGGTAGACATCCGCGCGCAGCACCGTGCCGTCACGCATCTCCGCCGGAACATCGAACTCGACCTGAATCTCTGCCATGTTCCTGCTCCTTTGCATGCCACGACGCTGTCAGGCACATGCTCGAACCTGGTCCCGTCCCGCACTACACCCGAACGGGGGTGGCTGCGGCGCCCCTCGGGGCGGTCACGCCACCGCGTTCAGCAGGTCGGCCAGCAGGTCGGGCCGTTCCAGGGCGATGAAGTGGCCTGCTCCCGGCACCTGCGTGAAGTCGGCGGCCGGCAGCAGCTCCTTGTTGGCCTGCCGGTCCGAAGGACGGGACCAGTCCTTCTCCCCGTAGACGAGGTGGACGGGTGCCTTGACCTCCGGGTAGCGCGAGCGGGCGGCGATGAGGCTGGGCATGCTCTGGTACACGGCCCGGGCGACGCCGGGGTAGCCGGGGCGGCGACCCACCTGGAGGAGTTCGTCGAGGTAGTCCTCCCGCAGCGCGGTCCTGTCGACCAGCCCGCCCTGCAGGATCCTGCGGACGACGGGCTTGGGCTCGACCCCGGCGACCACCGGGCCCACCCCTGGAGTGAGGACACCGCCGACCACTCCACGGGCGAGAAGACCGGACCGGGCGATTCCGCCGCGGAAGTCGTACGCGTTCACCGCGACGACGCGCCGGACCCGCTCGGGCAGGTCGGCCGCGGCGGTCAGGGCGAGCACCGCGCCCATGGACTCCCCGACCAGCGTCACGTCGTGGAGGTCGAGTTCGGTCAGGAGTCGCTCGACGCCCGCGCGCATGGCCGGCTCGTCGTACGACGCCCCGGGCACGATCTCGGAGTAGCCCATCCCCGGCAGGTCTAGGGCGTACACGGTGTACCGGTCCGCGATCCGCGGGATGAGGTGGCGGAAGTGCTCGGCCTGGGTGCGCACGGTGTGCAGCAGGACCAGGGGGGCACCGGTACCCGCCTTGAGGTAACGCAGGGTCCCCTCGTCGCTGCGGTGTCCTGCGCGCGGGGCGAGGGTGTGGCTGGTGGTTCCCGGGATGTGGATCGTGGGACGTGACTCGTTGCTGGGCATCTCGCCGACTCCTTGTGTGTACGGGGGTTAGTTCGCCAGCTGGGCGTACAGTCCGGCCAGGTCGCCGGCCAGACCGGCCTTGACCTGCCGTGAGATGTCGTCGGCGAGCACCTCGTACGCGCCGGTCTCGACGCCGTCGAGGGCGAGTGCGGCGACGTCACGCGGGTCGGACTTGGGCGCCTCGACGTCCGCCGCCAGGTCCGTGTCGACGTAGCCGACGTGCAGTCCGGTGACGGCGATGCCGCGCGGCTGCAGCTCCAGGCGCAGGGAGTTGGTCTGCGACCACAGGGCGGCCTTGGACGCGCTGTAGGAGCCGCCGAGGGCCAGCCAGGACAGCACGGAGTGCACGTTGAGGAGGTGGCCGCCGCCGTTGCGCTCGATGAGGGGCACGAAGGCGCGGGTGAGAAGCAGCGGGCCGTAGAAGTTGGTCTCGAACTCCCGGCGTACGTCGTCGACCGGGGAGTCGAGGAACGACGCGCCGACCGAGGCACCGGCGTTGTTGATCAGCACGGTCACGTCCTGTGCCTGCGCGGCGGCGGCCGCCACGGAGGCCGGGTCGGTGACCTCCAGCGCCACCGGGACCGCGTTGGGGTGCGTCACCGTGCGCGGGTCGCGGGCCGTGGCGTAGACCTTGCCGGCACCGCGCGCGTACAGCTCTTCCACCAGGGCCTTGCCGATGCCTCGGCTGCCGCCGGTGACGAAGACGTTGGCGCCCTTGAGTGCGGTCATGACTGCCTCCACAGAATGAGAAACCGATCGGTTTCCATCACGGTAAACCGATCGGTTCCCAGGCGCAAGCGCAACCGGCCCCCCGGACTCACCGGGGCGTTCCGTACCCGTGGATCCCCGGGACGACGAGCCCGCCACCTGCCTGACCGGCCCGGTCGATGTCGGCGTCGTCCAGGCCGAGTCGGAGCTCGAGGTCGAGTTTTCCGACCGCGTCGTAGAGCTACTCCGGGACGGTGTCGGGCGCGAGATGGAGGTGGAGGACTGGCGGCAGGGGAATGCCTTCGACGCCGGAGAGGGTGCCCGTGAGGCTCTCGATCCTCCCGAGACCTGGAAACCGATCGGTTTTCATTTCGTCCGTTTCGGGTTAACCTCGCGGCATGAGCACCGAAGTGAAACTGAGCCCCAGGGAGCGGTTGCTGGAGGCGGCGGCCACGCTCACCTACCGAGAGGGCGTCAGCATCGGCGTCGAGGCGCTGTGCAAGGCGGCGGGGGTGTCGAAGCGCTCCATGTACCAGTTGTTCGAGAGCAAGGACGAACTCCTGGCCGCAAGCCTGAAGGAGCGCTCCTCCGCCTACGCGGCGACCCTCCTGCCCGCGGCGGACGACAACCGTTCACCCCGCGAGCGGATCCTGCACGTCTTCGAGCAGGTGGAATCACAGTCCGGGGCCCCCGAGTTCCACGGCTGCCGGTACCTGGCCGTACAGGTCGAACTCAAGGACCAGAGCCACCCCGCGAGCCGGGTCGCCCATCAGGTCAAGGCGAACCTGACCGCCTTCTTCCGCACCGAGGCCGAACAGGGCGGGGCGGACGATCCCGATCTGCTGGCCCGGCAGCTCATCCTGGTCTTCGACGGCGCCAGCGCCCGCGCGGGAATCCAGGCCGACAACCTGACCGGGCTCGTCGCCCCCACGGTGACCACCCTGCTCGACGCGGCAGGTGTGCACTGACACATCGCCGTCCAGAAAACTCCCTCACCGCCCGGTGCTCGCGGGAAGCCCGATGGCCGTAAGCGTGTTGCCGAGCATGCCGCAGGCGAAGAAGCTCGCGGTCGCGCCGGCATCGGCGCCCAGCGACAGGTGCACGGCGTCCCAGATTCTCGTCCAGCCGGCCCGGACGACCTCACCGATCAGGTCGTCGCCCTGCGCCACGGCGGCCGCCACGGCGACATATCCCTGCATCTGCATCAGGAGCGTTTCGGGGCGCGTCGACATCAGGTGCGCGTAAGCGCTCGTCAATGTCTGGCGGGCCTGCTCGCCATCCTCCACCCCGTCGGCCGCCCTCTCGAAAGCCAGGCGGGTGTCCTCCATGCTCCGCACCAAAGCGGCGACGAAGATCGCCTTCTTGTCCGGGAAGAGCCGGAAGAGATACGGCTGCGTGACACCCACCCGCTTGGCGATCGCCGCGGTCGAGGTGCCGTGGTAGCCGGTACGCGCGAACTCGGTGACCGCCGCGCAAATGACGTCCTCACGCCGCTCCTGCGCACTGATCCGGCCCATGACGGCATTCTCCCTGCTTGAACCTGCATACGGAAACCGATCGGTTTACTCTAGCGGAAACTGATCGGTTTCGAGTGAGCGCGGGAGTCCGTGCTGACGACGAACCGGCCGGTGGCACTCGTGACGGGTGCGTCATCCGGCATCGGGAAGGACACCGCGCCCGCCCTGGTCGCAGCCGGATTCAACGTGGTCGCCACAAGCCGCATCGCGTCCGCGCCCGGGTTCCTGCCCCAGCCCTACATGGCCGCCTACGCCGCCTCCAAGCAAGCGATCGAGGGCTGCACCGAGTCCCTGGACCACGAGATCCGCGACCACGGCGTCCGGGCGCTCATCGTCGAACCCGCCTACACCAGGACCGGATTCGAGGCAAAGGGCCGAGGTGTCACCGGCTCCAGTGCCTCACCTGCCGCCCGCCACCCACCGTGGCCAAGCGTGGCCAAGCGGTCAGTGGGCGGTGCGCCGACCCCGGATCCGGCCGACAGCAATCCGAACCCATGGGCAGCGCGGCACCTCCGGGTGTTCCGGGGAGGGGACCCGTGCCTGATACCCACGGATTTTTTCGGACGTACGGCGCATCCGCCGGCCCGCGCCCGTGCGAAGAGGCTGTGGAGGCGGCCGACACCGAACCGGACGGTGCACGACCGCGAGGCCGTCCCCGGTCGTACGGAAGGCCACTCGGTGCCAGTGGCCACAGTGGCGGGGCATCGCATGCCCACCGCCCGCCACGAGCATGGCCTCGGCGTGGTCGTTCGTCGTCCGGGCTCCCGCCGTCGCCGTCCGGCGTCACCTGCGTTTTCGTCGCGGTCGGGACCAATCCCCGGCCCGCGCAGGATCGGATTACGTCCGGAGATGTCCCAACCGCGGAGGGCGTTGTGAAAGAAGCCGTACATATCGGCAGAAACCCATCGATGGAGCCGGACCTGGAAGAGCTGGTGGGCCGCGTGGCCCTGGGGGACGAGCCCGCGTTCGCTTCTGTCTACGACGCCGTCGTGAACCCGGTTCTGGGTGTCGTACGTGCCGTGCTGCGCGATCAGGCGCAGTCCGAGGAGGTGGCGCAGGAGGTTCTGGTGGAGGTGTGGCGCACCGCTCCGCGCTACCGTTCCGACCGCGGGACGGCGATCAACTGGATCCTCACCCTCGCCCACCGCCGGGCGGTGGACCGCGTCCGGCACGTGGAAGCCGTGGCCGCCAGGGACCACAGGGCCGCGCTGCTGGAGCACACTCCCGAGTACGACGAGGTGACCGAACAGGTCGAGGCACGGCTGGAGCGGGAACAGGTGCGGCGCTGTCTGCGCACGCTGACCGAGATCCAGCGCCAGGCGGTCACCCTGGCCTATTACCGCGGACTGACCTATCGCCAGGTCGCGGAGTCCCTCGCCCTCCCGCTGGGCACCGTCAAAACCCGTCTGCGCGACGGACTCATCCGGCTGCGCGACTGCCTGGGGGTGACCGCATGACCACCGCCGAACTGCACCGCATGACCGGCGCCTACGCCCTTCACGCCCTGCCCGACGAGGAACGCGACGCCTTCGAGCGGCATCTGGCCGACTGCGAGCCCTGTGCTCAGGAGGCCGCCGAGCTGTGCGCGACCGCGGCCCGCCTGGGACTCGCCGTCTCCGTGACGCCTCGGCGGGAGATGCGCGAGCAGGTGCTGCGCCGCATCACGACCGTCCGTCAGGACTCCCCCGGCGAGCCCACGCCGATTCGTTCGGGCCGTGCGCGCCTGCGGGCCCGGCTGCTGTCGCGGTGGACGCTGGCCGCCTGCCTCGCGGCTGCTGCCGCGCTCGGCGGCACCACGGTGTGGCAGCACCAGCGGGCCGAGGACGCGCTCGGCCGGGCGCGCCGGGCCGAGCAGGGAACAGCGCAGATCAGCGCGGTGCTCGCCGCACCGGACGCCAGGACCGGGGTCGTGAAGCTGGCCGGCGGTGCCTCCGGCACCGTGGTCGTCTCGCACGAGCGGGACCAAGCGGTGTTCCTCGCCGCCGGGATGGCGCATCCGCCGGCGGGCAAGGTCTACCAGCTGTGGTTCGACGACGGGGGCACCATGCGCTCCGCCGGTCTGATGGACCCCGGACTCAGCGACCAGGCCGTCCTGCTGCGGGGGGCCGTGGACGGGGCTTCGGGCGTCGGTATCACCGTCGAGCCCGCGGGCGGCTCGAAACAGCCCACCACCAGCCCGCTCGCCCTGGTGGGCTTCCCCGCCTGAAGAGGTGTGGCCCCGCCGCGAAGGGCGGGGCCACACCTTTTCAGCGGGACCACACCTCAGCGGGGCGGGCGCGGGAAGAAGCCGCTCGTACGGGCCGCGTACTCGGCGTATCCGGGCCGCTGGGCCATGTGCCGCTCCAGCAGCCGCTTCCCGCTGCCCCAGATCAGCAGAGAGCTCATGACCAGCGGCGACACGACGGTCAGAGCGGCTGCCTCGGCGGAGTCGCAGGTGATCAGGTACAGCCCCCACCAGACGCAGAAGTCACCGAAGTAGTTGGGGTGACGGGTGTAGCGCCACAGTCCCTGGTCCATGATCCGGCCTTTGTGGGCCGGATCGGCCTTGAAGCGGGCGAGTTGGGCGTCCCCGACCGCCTCGAAGCACACTCCGAGTACTACGAGTGCCGTGCCGGCGGCGGCGAACGCCGTCAGGGGACCGGGCACATACTGTGCGGCCTGGACCGGCAGCGACACCAGCCACACCAGCGCGCCCTGGAGGAGGTAGACCATGCGCAGGGCGTACAGGTTCCGGTTGCCGGGGGCCTTGGCGAGCAGCTGGTCATAGCGCGGGTCCTCGCCGTGACCGCGGCCGCGCCGGGCGATGTGCCCGGCCAGCCGCAGGCCCCACAGTGCCGTGAGCGCGGTGACCAGGTAGCGGCGGCCCGGGTCGCCCTCGCCGGCCGAGGCCGCGCAGCTCGCGACGGCGACCGCGGTGAAGGCGATTCCCCAGGCGATGTCGACGATCCGGTGCAGACCACGCCGTACTGTGATCGCGAACGTCACCAGCATGACGGCGAGCGAGGCCGCCGCGGCCCATCCCAGATTCACCGCGAAGGCGCCCCATGCGAAGCCGCTCACAGCTGGTCCAGTCCCGCGTACCAGTCCCGGGGCGTCGCGGGCATGCCGGCGTCACCGCCGGGTGCCGGCCGTACGCTCAGGATCTGGTCGACTCCCATCCGCCGTTCCTCGAAGGCCAGGGCCCCGCCGACCAGGTACAGCCGCCACACCCGGGCCGTCTCCTCCCCGACGAGCCGCACGAACTCGTCCCACCGCTCCTCAAGAGTGCGGTGCCAGGCGGCGACCGTACGGACGTAGTGCTCGCGCAGCGATTCGGTCGAGCGCACCTCCAGCCCGGCCTCCTCCAGCAGGGCGACGGTCTCCCCGAGCGGGCGCATGTGCATGTCGGGAGCGATGTACGCCTCGATGAACGCGCCGCCGCCCGGCGCCTTCCTCCCGCGGGACATCTGCTGCACCAGCACGCGTCCCCGGGGCCGGACCAGGCGGTGCAGGGCGGCGGCGAACGCCGGGTACTCGGCGTCCCCCACGTGCTCGCCCATCTCGACGGTGGCGACGGCGTCGTAGGCGCCGCCCGCGATGTCACGGTAGTCCTGGCACACCACCTCGACCAGGTTCTCCAGGCCCCGTTCGGCGACCTGTTCGCGGACGTGGGCCGCCTGCTCCTTGGCCAGGGTGACGGCGGTGACCTGCGCCTTGTACTGCTGTGCCGCGTAGAGGGTGAGCGAACCCCAGCCGCAGCCGATGTCCAGCAGCCGGGCTCCGGGCGTGAGAGCGAGCTTGCGGCAGATCAGTTCCAGCTTGGCGCGCTGGGCGTCGGCCGGGGTGAGGTCCGGCTCGTCGCCGGTCCAGTAGCCGCACGAGTACGCCATGGTCTCGTCGAGGAGGAGGCGGTAGAAGTCGTTGGAGAGGTCGTAGTGGTGGCTGATGGCGGCCCGGTCGCGGGCCCTGCTGTGCAGACCGCCGCGCAGTCGTGCCTGGGAGGCGGGGGCGGGCGGCCGTGGTCCGGCCGCGCCGAGCAGCGCGGCGGTCGCGGTGGCACGGGCCAGGTCGGGGAGGCCGAGCCGTGGCGGGTGCAGGCGCCGTTCCCGTCCGGCCGCCCACATGGCGCGCAGCCCCTGCGCCAGCTCGCCCTCGACGTCGATCTCACCGGTGACGTAGGCCTGCGCCAGGCCCAGTTCTCCGGGCTGCCACAGCAGGCGGCGCAGGGCGCGCCGGGAGCGGACCACGACGACAGGTCCCTCGGCCGGGCCCGTCTCGCTGCCGTCCCAGGCGCGCAGCCGCAGTGGGAGGGGCCCGCCCAGCGCGGTCCCGGCGAGCGCGGCGAGCCGCTGGGCGGCGCCGGTGCGAACAGTGCGGACGGTGTTCATCGGGCGGGGCCCTCCTTGGTGAACAGGTACTGCTGCACGTCGAGGTATCCGGAGCGGAACCCTGCCTCGGAGTAGGCGAGGTAGAGGGTCCACATGCGGCGGAAGGTGTCGTCGAAGCCGAGCGCGGCCACCTCGTCGGCCCGCTCGGTGAAGCGTTCCCGCCACAGCCGCAGGGTCTCGGCGTAGTGCGCTCCGTAGCCGTCCCGGCGCTCGGTCCGCAGCCGGGTGTGGTCGTTCACGGCGTCGGCCACCGCCTCGACGGAGGGCAGCAGACCGCCGGGGAAGATGTACTTGTGGATCCAGGTGAAGGTGTCCCGGCTGGCCAGCATCCGTTCGTGCGGCATGGTGATGGCCTGCACGGCGGCGCGTCCTCCGGGGGCCAGCCGGTCGTCGAGGGTGCGGAAGTAGTCGGGCCAGAACTCGGCGCCGACGGCCTCGATCATCTCCACGCTCACGACCGCGTCGTAGGTGCCGCGGGCCTCGCGGTAGTCGCACAGGTCGATACGGACCCGGTCGGACAGACCCGCCGCGGCGACCCGTTCGAGGGCGAGGTCGCGCTGTTCGCGGGAGAGGGTGAGCGAGGTGACCCGGGCGTCGCGCGCGGCGGCCCGGATCGCGAGTTCGCCCCAGCCGGTGCCGATCTCCAGCACCCTGCTGCCCGCCCCGACCCCGGCGAGGTCCAGCAGCCGGTCGATCTTGCGGTGCTGGGCCGCGGCCAGCAGCTCCCAGGTGGCGGGCAGGGCGCGGAAGAGGGCCGCGGAGTAGGTGAGGGTGTCGTCGAGGAAGAGGGCGAAAAGGTCGTTGGACAGGTCGTAGTGGTGGCTGATGTTGGTACGCGCGCCGTCGGGGGTGTTGCGCTGGGCGTGCGGCCGGCGCAGCGCCCAGAGCCCGCGCAGCCGCTGCAGCGGGGCCGGGATCAAGGTGGCCGCGTTGTGGGCCAGCACCGCGAGGACGGCGACCAGGTCGGGGGCGTCCCATTCGCCGGCCATGTACGACTCGCCGAAGCCGATCAGGCCCTGGGCGCCGATACGGCCGTGGAACGCCGCCGGGTCGTGGATCTCCAGCAGGGGGCCGCCCTGCCCGCAGCTGGTGCCGTCGGCGAACCGCACGCGCAGCGGCAGGCGTTCGAAGGTACGGCGCAGCACGGCCGCGGTGACAGCCCTGCGGGCGGGGGATGTGGACGGCGGGGCGGCAACGTCGGGCCAGCGGGCCGGGTCGACGGCGGGGGGTGTGGACGGCGGGGCCGACG
This sequence comes from Streptomyces sp. NPDC001100, assembly GCF_053598575.1. Taxonomy (NCBI): domain Bacteria; kingdom Bacillati; phylum Actinomycetota; class Actinomycetes; order Kitasatosporales; family Streptomycetaceae; genus Streptomyces; species Streptomyces sp. NPDC001100. The sequence continues at coordinate 86,875 of NZ_JBSFKO010000037.1, read as the reverse complement.
GCCGTACGGCGGGACGGTGTTCGGCGGTCGTCATGACGCGTTCTCCGGGGTGCGGTGGTGGGGGCGGGGCTGGACGGGCAGCCCTCGCAGGTACAGGCGGATGCCGTGCAGCCGGATGGCGGCGGACACGGCGAGGGTCGAGAACGGATGGCGCACGGCCAGCCGCAGCAGCGCGAACGGTGTGAGGTCGTGGCGGCTCCCGCGGACGGTCGCGGTGAAGGGCCTGCCGCCGGCGCGTTCGAGGTGCACGGTCAGGTCGAGCCGCTCGCCGGGGCGGGGCAGGCGCATGCGGTAGCGGCCGTCGACGGGGAAGAACGGCGAGACGTAGAACTTCTTGTCGGCGCGTGCCGTGTCCGTCCCGTCGGGAAACAGCAGGTAGCTGTGGCGTTCGCCGTAGGTGTTGTGGACTTCGGCGACCACGCACCGCGGGGTGCCGTCGGGGTCGTGGCACCAGTACAGGGTCAGCGGGTTGAACACATGGCCGAACACGCGGGCGTGGGTCAGCATGACGACCGGGCCGCCCGCCAGGTCCACGCCGTGCGTGGCGAGGAAGGCGTCGAGCCCGGCGCGCACGGACGGCTGCTCCCCGCCGAAGTGGTCGCGCGCGTCGAAGCGGGCCAACGGCCTTAGCAGAAGCGGGAGTTGGGGCGGACTGTCGAGGTCGATCAGCCACATGTACGTGCGGTGGCGCAGCCCGTAGCGGACCGGCGCGGTCCGTATGTGGCTGATCGCGCACCGGTAGAGGGCCGGCGGGGCACTCACCAGCGCACTCCCAGTACCGCGGCGGCCAGGGTTCCGGAGCGGCACCCGTCCTCGTGGAAACCCCAGCCGTGGTAGGCCCCGGCGTAGGCGGTCACGGCGGTGTTCAACTCGGGCAGTCGTGCCTGCGCGGCGACCGACTCCGGGGTGTAGACCGGGTGTTCGTACACCATCCGGGCGAGCACCCGCCCCGGGTCCACACGGTCCTGCCCGCCCAGCGTGACGACATACGTCTCGGGCGCGTCGAGGCGCTGGAGCCGGTTCATGTCGTAGCTGACCCGCACCTGGTCGGAGCCGGTCGAGCAGGCCGGCATCAGGTAGTTCCAGGAGGCGCGGGCCCCCCGCGCGCGAGGAAGCAGGCTGGTGTCGGTGTGCAGGAGCGTGGTGTTGCGGGAGTAGCGGAAGGCTCCGAGGACCTCCTTCTCCAGCGGCGTGGCATCGGCCAGCAGCCGGACCGCCTGGTCGGGGTGGGTGGCGACGACGACACCGTCGTACGACTGCGTGGTGCCGTCGTGCGTGGTGATGTCGACGCCGTCCGGATGCCGGCGCACGGCGCGCACCGGGGCCGCGAGGCGCACCGCGTCGAGGCGGGCGGCGATCCGGTCGACGTAGGTGCGCGAACCGCCCGTGACGGTGCGCCAGGTCGGGGCTCCGGTCACGGAGAGCATCCCGTGGTGGTCCAGGAAGCGGAACAGGTAGGCGGCCGGATAGCGCTCGGCGGTGGCGGCGTCGCAGGACCACACCGCCGAGACGAGCGGGGTCATGAAGTGGGCGCGGAAGTAGGCGGAGAAGCGCTCCCGGTCGAGGAACGCGCCCAGGGTGCGGGGGCTTTGGGGCTCGTTCGCGAGCAGGCGGCGCGCGGCGCGGTGGAAGGCTGGCACCTCGGCGAGCATGCGCAGGTAGGAGCCGCGCAGCGCGTTCCGCGGCCGGGCGAACAGCCCGGCGGGGCCACGGGCACCCGCGTACTCCAGCCCGCATCCCCCGCACCGCACCGACATGCTCATCTCCGACTCCTGCGTGGCGACGTCGAGTTCGTCGAAGAGACGCAGCAGCCGCGGGTAGGTGCGCCGGTTGTGCACGATGAACCCGGAGTCGACGCGCCGGGTCACACCGTCGCCGGAGGTCAGTTCGTGGGTGTGGGCGTGCCCGCCGAGCCGGTCGTCCGCCTCGTACAGAGTGACGTGGCGGTCGCGGCTCAGGACGTACGCGGCGGTCAGCCCCGCCACCCCACTGCCCACGACGGCGACACTCCGCCGCCCGCGTACGCCGTCGTCGGCCCCCCGCCGTTCCCACGGTCCGCTCCCTGACACGCGCGACATCGCTTCTCCTTCCGGTCGCTGCGGACACTCGTCTCGCGCGTAATCCGAAGCAGCCGCGGGAGCGGATTGGCCACATGGCCGGTCTTCCGTCGAACCGGTGAGGAACACCGACGCGACCCGAGCCGTGTCATCCGTTGCGGCCCACGCTGCCCCAGCACCCCATGCCGTCCCATCCGCGCCGCCGGTACGGAAAGGCGCCGGTGACCACGGCGACGATCACTGGGCGGCTCCTCTCGTCCGGTCTTCTCAGGGTTGGGCACTGCTGCGCCGCCCTCGTTACGCATGACTTCCGGGGACGGGCGCTCTACGGATGCGCCGAGTCGAGATCAAGGCGATGCCCGCGCAGACACGACTGCGGATGGCCGCGGGCCGCGGGCTTCGCGTCGGAAACCGGTACCCGGTACCCGGTACCCGGCGCCGCTGCGACGCCGAAATCAGCGAGCGACCACAAAATCCCGCCCAGCGGAAGAGAGTGAAATCCGACGTTGCCTTATATCCGTAGCCGGATCGGGCGCGGATTGGTCCGGGAAAAAGGTTCGTCCGATCGGGTGGACGACCAATCCGCGGGGCTTTCGGAACCGGATTCCCCACGTGACCGACGACGAGAAGCAAACGCGACAGCGCCTCACCTGGGCGCGCCCGACCCTGGGCGCGTGCAGTGGTGTGCTGGCCGGCCTCGCCTCGCTCGGCGTCGCTGAGCTGGTGTCGGCCGCGGTGCGTCCGCAGGCCGGTCCGGTCGTGGCGGTCGGCGGGGCGGCGATCGACCGCACCCCGGCCGCCGTCAAGGACTGGGCGATCCGGCACTTCGGAACCGATGACAAGCTGGTTCTTCAGCTCGGAATTCTCGTGATGCTGGCGCTTTTCGCGCTGGCGCTGGGAATTGTCGCACTGCGTTTTCGGCGCAGCGGCGCTGCCGGTGTTCTGCTCTTCGGAATTGTCGGGGCGGTATCGGCCACCAGTCGGCCGGATTCGACAAGCCTCTCCGACGCACTGCCCTCCGTGGTGGGCGCGATCGCGGGAGCCGCGGTGCTCTACGTCCTGGTGGGCCGCCTCGCCCGGCGGGTCCCGTCCGCGGAATCCGTTCAGGGCGAGCGGGAAGGCCCGCCTTCCGGCGCCGGCTGGGACCGCCGCGGCTTCGTGATCGCGGCCACGGCCGCCGCCGCAGCGTCCGCCGGGGCCGGCGTGATCGGCCGGACACTGAACGGGGCGAGCGGCCAGAACGCGGTCGCCTCACGCGACAAGCTCGTCCTGCCCCGCCCCGCCTCCCCAGCCGCCGCCGTACCCAGAGGTGCCCAGCTGCGGATTCCCGGGATCAGCGCCTTCACCACGCCGAACGGCGACTTCTACCGCGTGGACACCGCCCTCGTGGTGCCCAAGGTCAACGCCACCACCTGGACCCTGCGCATCCACGGCAAGGGCGTCACCCGCCCTGTCACCCTCACCTTCGACGACCTGCTGCGGCGCGAACTGATCGAGCGCGACATCACACTCACCTGCGTGTCGAACGAGGTCGGCGGCCCCTACGTCGGCAACGCCCGCTGGATCGGCGTACGACTGGCCGATCTGCTGGCCGAGTGCGGGGTGAAGCCGCCGTCGAAGGGCGGCCCCGCCGACCAGTTGGTGGCCCGCTCGGTGGACGGGATGACGATCGGCAGCCCCGTCGACGACGTGATGGACGGCCGTGACGCGCTGCTCGCCCTCGGCATGAACGGTGAACCGCTGCCCTTCGCCCACGGCTTCCCGGTCCGCATGGTCGTGCCCGGCCTGTACGGCTTCGTCTCCGCCTGCAAGTGGATCAGGGACATCGAACTCACCACCTTCGACTCCTACGACCCCTACTGGGTCAAGCGCGGCTGGGCCCGCAAAGCGCCGATCAAGACCGAGTCGCGCATCGACACCCCCAAACCGTTCGCCCGGCCCAAATCCGGGACGGTGATGGTCGCCGGAGTCGCCTGGGCCCAGCACCGCGGCATCGACAAGGTCGAGATCCGCGTCGACGACGGCCCCTGGCAGGAAGCCCGGCTCGCTGCCGAGGACACCCGCGACACCTGGCGCCAGTGGTCCTTCCCCTGGCAGGCCGCCAAAGGCGGCCACACCCTCACCGTCCGCGCCACCGACCGCACCGGCCAGGTGCAGACCGACAAACGGACCCAGACCATCCCCGACGGCGCCAGCGGCTGGCACTCCGTCGTCGTCACCGTCGACTGACCCCCGAACCACTCTTCCCCTTCCCCCTATCGCCGCAGCTCAGGCTGCACCGACCCACAGGAGAAACACCATGAGCACTCGTATCCGCCGTACCGCGGTCGTCCTCGCCGCCTCCGCCGTGCTGCCGCTGGCCCTCAGCGCCTGCGGCGGCAGCGGCAGCGACTCCACGAAGTCGGACTCCTCCACCAAGGCGTCCGCCTCCGCGACCGCGTCCGACGACAGCATGGCCGGCGCCGGCGCCACAACCTCCGACCAGCCCTTCGGTACGGCCTGCTCCGGTGTCCCCAAGAGCGGTGCCGGCTCCTTCGACGGCATGGCCAAGGACCCCGTCGCCACCGCCGCCTCCAACAACCCCGCCCTGTCCACCCTCGTGGCAGCGGTGAAGAAGGCCGGCCTGGTCGACACCCTCAACAACGCCCAGAACATCACGGTGTTCGCACCGACCAACGACGCCTTCGCCAAGATCCCGAAGGCCACCCTGGACAAGGTCCTCAACGACAAGGCCCAGCTGACCAAGATCCTCACCTACCACGTCGTCGGCCAGAAGCTGACCCCGAAGGACCTGGAGAACGGCTCCTTCGACACCCTGGAGAAGTCGAAGGTCACCACCTCCGGCTCCGGCGAGTCCTACACCGTCAACGACTCCGCCAAGGTGGTCTGCGGCAACGTCAAGACCGCCAACGCCAACGTCTACATCATCGACACCGTCCTCATGCCCACCAGCTGACGGACCAGCACGTGCCGGGCGCCCTGCGGTGAGCGCCCGGCAGCCCGACTCCCGTGACGGGGAGAAAGACAGGGGGCCGGGGCAAACGCCCCGGCCCCCTGGCACGCCGACGCACTCCTCACCCCCGCCCGATGAGCCGGCACACGGGTATGACGGCTCGGTCCGCTGCCGTGCGCGACGAGATCCACAACCTGTGGACGGCGCAGGCACCTCAAGCGATGTCGTGGACGTTGTGCTGGCTCAGGTCGGATGGTTGCACCGCGCCGATCCGGCGCCCCGCGTTCTTCGGCCCGACACGTCCGGGTGCAGAGCAGTGAACATCTCCGTGATCGCGTCGTACTCGCGCCCGTTCGCCGGCTGCCCGTCCGACGGAGTCCGTCCCGCCGCACGGTGGGGGACGCCGGGCCGGCCCAGCCACACGGTCCGCCCCCACCTCAAGCTGCTGCTGGAATCCCTCCGCCCCAACCCGGCGTACGTCATCAGCCGCAGCCTGGACCTGCTGGCCTGGAACCCCGGCGGACTCGCCCTCTACGCGGGCCTGGACGACTGGCCGGTCAAGCAGCGCAACCTGGCCCGTTACTTCTTCCTGCACCCCGCGGCGCGCGAGCTCTTCCACGACTGGGAGTGGCAGATCACCAACTGCGTCGCCCGCCTGCGCGCCATCGCCGGCACCGCCCCCGACGCTCCCGACCTCACCAACCTCGTCGGCGAACTCCTCCTCAAGAGCCCCGACTTCGCCGGACTCTGGGAGCGCTACGAGGTCACCGGCCGCAAACCGGCCCAGAAGACCTTCCACCACCCCCAGGTCGGCACGCTCACCCTCACCTCCCAGTCCCTGCACATCGAGGGCACCCCCGGCCAGCGCATCGGCGTCCACACCGCCGAACCCGGCAGCCCCGACCACGACGCGATGCTCCTGCTCGACATGGGTGGCGCGGGTGGCACGGGTGGCATGACCGCACCGAGTTCGGTGACCGCGGGGCGGCACGTCACTCGTACCGGTACTTCAACGAATCCGCCTCCGTCTGCCTGATGTCGTCGATCGTCAGGTCCGGCATCCGCAGTTGGGCCAGCGTCACCTCGGCCGAGGTCGGCTGGGCGTCCGCCGGCAGCCACTGCTCCGGCTTCCAAGCCCCGCTGCGCAGCAGGGACTTGGGGCAGTGCGGGTAGACCTCCTCGATGCCCACCACCAGCGCGCTGGCCGGCGGCTTGCCGACGGCGGTCAGCTGGGACAGCAGGTCAGGGCGGGTGGAGACGCAGGCCCGGCCGTTCACCCGCAGGGTGGTGGTGCGGCCGGGGATGACGAACAGCAGCCCGGCCCGTCCGGTGGCGATGACGTTCTGGAGGGTGTCCAGACGCTTGTTGCCGGTCGCGTCCGGTATCGCCACCGTACGGTCGTCCAGGACGGCGACGAACCCGGCGGGGCCGCCGCGCGGGGAGACGTCGCAGTGGCCCTCGACGTCCGCGCTGGCGACCAGGACCAGCGACGAGCAGCCGATCAACCGCCGCGTCTGCTCGGTGAGTTCGGTCATCTGCTTCCGTACGGCGGCTGCGCCGGGGAGGTCGTAGACGCGGCGCAGCACGTCCTGGTCGGACAGGGCGTCGAGACGGAGCGAGTCGAAGGCGGTACCGGCAAGAGGCGTCGTCATGCCTTCGACCCTAAACGGGGGACAGGGGAGACGAACGGGCGGACGGCCCTCCGGTGCCCCAACTCCCAAGCGAACCAGGAGCGTTGGATCCATGCGCGAGTGTGCGAACCTCCACCCCTGATCCACCCGGCCTCGCTAGCATCCGGTCATGCCTCTGCGTCGGCGCCACGACAGACTCGCCGCCCTGCCGCGCGACCCGCGAGCCGACGACTATCCGATGCCGACCGTGCCGTACGGCTGGTACGCCGTGCTCCGCGGCGAGGAGCTCCGGCCGGGCGAGGTCGTCAGCCTGCACTACTTCGGGCGGGCGCTCGTCGCCTTCCGCGGGACCGACGGCCGGGCGGCCGTACGGGACGCGCACTGCCCGCACTACGGCGCGCACCTCGGCGCGGGCGGCAAGGTCGTGGACGGCAGTGTGGAATGTCCGTTCCACGGCTGGCGGTTCGGGCCGGACGGGCGGTGCGTGGCGGCTCCGTTCGCGCGCCGGATCCCGAAGGTGTCGCTGGGCGGCCTTCCGGTCCGTGAGCACAGTGGGCTCGTCTTCGTCCACGTCGGGCCGGGGGAACCGTCGTGGGAGGTGCCGGAGATCCCGGAGTCGTCGTCCGGGCGGTTCGCCCGGCCGATCGACGACGTCTGCCGCGCGCGCATCCACGTCCAGGAGATGCGCGAGAACATCGTCGACGAGTCCCACTTCCACTTCCTGCACGGTCAGAGCGAACCCCTCGTCCAGGACTGGCGGTCGAACGGCCCCTTCGCGGAAGCCCGCGGCCGGATCCGCCGGCGCGTGCTCGGCCGGGACATCGACAACAGCTTCGACGCGTTCATGTACGGGCCGGGCGTCATGGTGGTCCGCACCCACGGCGCCGCCCTGTCGCTGACCGCCGTCGCGCTCACCACCCCCGTCGACGACAGCACGAGCGAGATGCGGATGCTGTACTACGTCCGCAAACCGGCCCGGTTCCCGTTCCTCGCGCCCGTCCTCAAGCTCGTCTTCCGGACCCAGGCCCTGGGCGAGGTGCGCGAGGAGCTGCGGATCTGGGACCACAAGATCCACCGGCCGCACCCGGTCCTGCTCCCCCACGAACAGGGCATCAAGGCCTTGCGCCGCTGGTACGCGCAGTTCTACGGCAGCGGCCCGGCGGCGAGTGCCTAGGCCGCGGCTGCCGGCCCGTGCGCCGAAAGTCCGGCGGTTCACGGCGCGGTGGGCGCACGCTCATGTCGGGACCGTCCTCGACTCCGGCAGGCGACCTTGCCGTCCGGCGTGTGGAATGTAGCCGAGGACGGGAGAACCCCGCGGACGTCCTCGCCGCCAAGCCCGCCCGCCTGGACCACGACAGCGCGGCGGCCGTACCCCTCGCCGCGCTCACCGCCTGGCAGGGACTGGTCGGGCACGCCGCACTGGCACCCGGGCAGCAGGTGCTGGTTCAGGGCGGCGCCGGGGGCGTCGGTTCCTTCGCCGTCCAGATCGCCAGGGCCCTGGGCGCCCGGGTGACGACCACCGCCCTGCCGCAGGACCGCGAGTTCGTCACCCGGCTCGGAGCGGACCGGGTCGTCGACTACAGCACCGAACGTTTCGAGGACCGGGTCGCCGATGTCGACATGGTGTTCGACGCGGTCGGCGGCGAGACCCAGTCCCGCTCGTGGGCCGTACTGCGCCCGGGCGGCACCCTCGTCAGCATCGTGCAGCCCCCGGATCCCGCCGCGGCCACCGACGCCTCCGCACGCGGCGTCTTCTTCGTCGTCGAACCGGACCGCGCCGACCTGGAGGCCGTCACCGAGCTGATCGACGACGGCCGGCTCACTCCGGCGGTGGACCGGGTCGTACCGCTGACCGAGACACGTGCCGCGTACGAGGCACTCGCCAAGGAGCACCGGCGCGGCAAGATCGTGCTGCGGGTGGGAGAGGGCGGCTGACGGCGACCGTCAGCAACCGCCTGGGGCGGGGACGCCGTCCCCGCCTCCCACCCACGGCGCTATTGCACACCTGTGACAGCCAACGCACAGCCCCGTCACCCGCCGCCGGAACACTGCGTGTTGTCGCGAAGGGCAGCAAGCCGAGCGGACCGGTTCAGGTTTCGGGGACGGCCGGCGGTTCCCGCGAATCTCTCGTCGCAGCGTCATTCACATCAGCAGGGGGAACCTCGATGTCCGCTCGTAACCGTCGGCGCGCCGGCGCAACCGTCCTCACCGCAGGTGCCGCCGCCCTGCTCGCCCTGTGCGGCACGGCGTGCGCCGCGCCGGCCGCCCCGTCCTCCGGCGGAGCCAGGGGCAGCGCCGCGATGGTCGCAGCGGCCGCGTCCACGCACACGCTCACCGTGCCCAGGGGACTGACCATCAGCAACGGCACCCGCCACGTGATCGTCAACGGCAGGTCGATCGACTTCGGGACCGCGGTCCGTGACCTGGCCTGGAACCCCGCCGGCAGCAAGGCCGCCTTCATCGACGGGCACGGCGACCTCGTCGTCTCCGACCCGGACGGCACCCACCGCGTCACCGTCGCCGCCAACCCGGGCGGGCAGACGTGGTCCCACCCCACCTGGCAGGTGACCGCGGCCGACCGGACGAACCAGATCCCCGCGAAGAACAACATCGTCTTCTCTGCGAAGATCCACGGCAGCACCGTCCTGGAGGGCGTCAAGGCCACGGCCAACCACGGCAGGCCGGCCAGGATCAGCCTGAACGGCGAGCCCGGGGAGAGGGCCCTCCCGCAGACCGACAACACCTGGCCGAACGTCGGCGGCAAGTACGGCTCGGCCGTCTACGAGAACACCCGCACCGGCGAGGTCTACATCCGCGACGACTACCTGCGCCAGCAGGGCGGCGCGCTGGCCAAGGGTTCCGAGCCCGCGCTCTCCCCCGACAACGAGGAGATCGTCTTCGTCCGTTCCGTCCACGGCCACGACCACCTCTTCGTGGAGGACCTCGGCACCTCCACGACCACCGTCAAGGACGTCACCCCCACCGCCACCACCGACTACACCGAGCCCACCTGGTCCCCCAACGGCAAGACCGTCGCCTTCCGCGCCCCGACCGGCACGTACACCATCACGAAGACCGCCCACGGCTTCGGCCGGCCCGTGAAGGTCTCCACCCACACCGGCCTGCCCGCCTACCGCGGCTGACCACCGCCCAACCGCCCGCCGGAGCGGGCGAGTTCGGCCCGGAGCTCGGGCAGATGCTGGTCGGCCGTGTCGTGCGGCAGGTACTCGACCACATCGAGAAAACGGAACAGGACCTGGCTCCTGGTGACGGCGAACTCGTAGTCGCCGAACCCCACCACGGCACCCATGTCCCCACGGACGGCGCCCCGGACGACATGAGCGGTCATGTCGTCCGGGGCTTCCGCCGTCAGCCCCCGCCGCGCGTTGGGACGCGCCAGGTACGGGCAGACCATCGAGGCGTAGAGCATGCACGCACGGTGCCCCGGCCCCTCCGGCGTCGCCGCCATGTTCCGGTACGGCCGCCCGGCGTCGAGCGCCTCCCGGATCGCCGAACTCTCCGCGGCACCGACCACCCGCCACACCGCCCCCTTGGGCATCAGCGTGCCGCAGACGGAACACAGCCGCTGCCGCGCACACTCCGCACTCCGCCCGTAGTCGGTGAGCGCGAACTGCGGTTCGCCGTCCTCCCACGGCGTGATGGCGGGCACGGGATACCCCCGACTGTCACGAGGCCTGCCCTCGACGGTCACCGGCATGGGAACGGAATCGAATCGCACACCTCATGGTCGTCCACATGGGCGCCCACCGCGACGGCCGATCGCAGATTCAGCGGCCCGGTGTTCTGGGCAACCGCCCCGGAAACTGGGCCATTTTGCAGATGCCCCACCCAACGCCCCCTCATAAGGTCCATGACACACCACCCCGAACCAGCCGCCCGAGGAGTGCCATGAGTACCGATGTTTCCCGCCGCCAGGTGCTCGCCGCCGGAGTGGCGGTGGCCGGAGCGGCCGCGCTGGTCGGCGGTGTCGCAGGAACGGCCGAGGCGGCGAGTGCCCCGGGCCGGTACAGGTGAGGAGGAGTCCAAGGTGAAGCCCACGATCGTCCTGGTGCGATCCCGCCGGCCTGCGAGCGCCGGATGTACAGCCGGGGGAACGCCCGCAAGGTCGTCGAAGTGCCCACCTCCTCCCACGTCGTGATGCTCAGTCACCCCGAGATCGTCGCCGGTCTCATCGAGGACGCCGCCAAGGCGACCGCCTGACACGCACGAACGGAATGAAGAACGCCCCGGTCCGTCATCACGGACCGGGGCGTTCCGGCTGCCTGCCGGCAGCCCTCCACCCTCACGACGGGGACTTCGCGTTCAATCGCCGGTGACCGAGATGACGGTGCCGATCTTCGCGTCCTGGTAGAACCACTTGGCGTCGACGACGTCCAGGCCGATCCAGCTGCCGGTGCCACTGGTGCCCTGTATGCCGAGGCTCTTCCCCTTGTAGGAGCGGGTGACGCCGACGTAGACCGGCTCGTCGTCGGCGTCACGCAGTTCGACCGCGAGGGAGATCTGCGTGAAGGAGCCGACTCCGTCGGTGGAGTCGGTGACCGTCACCACCTTGGTGTCGTGCCTCCCGTACACGGTCAACGGCCCGACGAATGCGGGGCTGTTGGAGGAGTCCGAGGTCAGCGACATGACCCGGCCATCGACGAACAGAGCACGCTTGGTGAGTTCCAGCGTGCCGGTGGCGGGCACCACGGAGACAGGGGTCGACGCCGTGGCGGAGGCGGAAGGCGACGGGAGCGCCGACCGGGACGGGACGGCGGACGCGGACCGGGACGGGACGGCGGACGCGGACCGGGACGGGGCGGCGGACGCGGCGGCACCCGGGAGCTGACGGCCGTCGTCCTTTCCCGTGAGGTCCAGGGTCAGCGCGTATCCGACCAGGGCGAGGGCCACCGCACCCGCGCCCAGCGTGCCGGCCGTCCGACGGCGTGCCCGGCGCACCGCACGGCCGCGGACCTGGGCGCCGGTGAGGACCGGACGGGCCGCCTGCTCCGCCTCCGCGGCGAACTCGCGGAGCGCGACCGAGAGTTCGTCGGTGTCGTCCACGAACCCGTTGGCTCCGGTGGAGAGTTCATCCGACACGGCCGCTCTCCTTCCGATTCCGAACCGGCACGTCCGCCTCGTCCGCCTCGTCCAGAGCCAGTTGCTTCGCCAGCGCCGCCCTTCCCCGGTACAGCCTGGCCTTGACCGTCCCCACGGGCGCACCCGTCTCGGAGGCTATCTGCTCGACGCTCACATCACACAGATGGTGCAGGACGATCACCATCCGCTGTGCCGTGGGCAGTTGGCGCAGCGCGGCGACAAGTGCCGGGTGATCGGGGCTGGGTCCGGGCGTCGACACGGGCGGTGGGGTGCGGCGCACCAGCTCCAGCCAGCGTCTGGCCCGGCGCCAGCGGCTGACCGCCAGCCGCATGGCGACCGTGCGGATCCACGCCTCGGGCGCCTCGTCCGCGAGGAAGTCCCCGCGCCGGTCCCAGGCCCGTACGAACGCCTCCTGGACCACGTCCTGCGCCTCCTCGCGATCTCCGGTGAACGCCGCGAGCTGGCCGGTCAGCCGGGGGAACGCGGCGGCGTAGAAGGCGTCGAACTCGTCCTCGGTCATGACCTCACCGGAGTCTTGGAATTTTCCCGTGCAACCTGCCCGCCGCACCGTGCGTACAGGAAAGACGGCGAACACGCGTCTCAGGATCCACTCCCCCCTCAGTTGTATCGGAGGACCACCGAAGTGCCCGACCCCCACGACGACTTCACGGCGTACGCGCACGCGCAGCTGCCCCGGCTGGTCACCACCGCGCACCTCCTCTCCGGCGCGACCGGAGACCCCCGCGAGGCGACCGAGCTGGTGCGGAGAACGCTGGTGGGAGTGTGCGCGCGGTGGCGCCGGATACCCCGGGACGACGTGGACTTCTATGTACGGCGGTCCCTGGTGAAGGAGTTCCTGCGCGGGGCGCACCGCCAACGGCCCCTGCCCGACGGTGTGTTGAAGGACACGTCCGCGCGGCAGCGGGCCGTGCTGGTGATGCTGCACCGGGAGGGTCTGCGGGAGGCGGAGGTCGCCCAGCTGCTCGGCTGGTCGGCCGGTGCGGTGAACAGCCGGGCCCGGCGGGGGCTGGCGGTGTGCGGGGGTGACGCGGGGCGGCTGCGGGGGCTGTTGGCGGAAGCCGCCGACGCGGCCCAAGTCGGCTCGGGGGACGTCCCGTTCGGCGTTCCGCTCGATGCCGTGAAGCAGCGGGGCCGGGCGCTGCGCCGCCGCCGCAGGGCCGTGGCCGCGGCGGTCTGCGCCCTGCTGCTCGTCCCGGCGGGTGTCCTCGCCGCCGGGCGGATCGTGGGCGGTGGCACCGCGGACGGGTCGGCCGGCGGGGCGGTCGACGTGGCGCGGAGCCCGATACGGATCGTCGCGCCGGGCGAGCGGGTGGCCGCCGTGCCGGGGGTGCAGGTGTGGCTGACGAGCGACGGCAAGCACTGGTCGACGCCACAACGAGCCAACCAGTTCCTCGGGTTGACCGCCGACAGCTACGCGAGGGGCTCGAAACCGGGTGCCGGGAGCGAGAAGCCGGCCGCATCCGTGCAGCCCGACCGGCTGAACGACTCGTACTTCCTGTCCGGCCTGTACCGCGGGCTGTCCGCCGACCCGGCGCGCGTCGAGGTCACCGTCGACGAGCGCACCATGACCGGCACTGTCCTCACGCTGGCGGGCAGTCCGGGCTGGGGCGTCTGGTACACGCGCGCACCGCTGTCGCTGGCGGAGCTGAAGTCGAGCTACGGCGAGGGCGGTCCGGCCGTCACGGTGTACGACGCGGCCGGCAGGGTCGTCGCGCGGGGCGGGGCCGACTGGTGAAGCGCACCGCCAGGGCCGCCAGGCCGCGCGTCCCGCTCCGCCTGCGGCTCCGCCGTAACCGGGGCCGGTTGCTGCGCCGGCTGATCATCGCCCTCCTCCTGCTGATCGTGGCGCTGTGCACGGCCGCGGTCGTCGCGTACCGGCTGACGGGGATCCCGGATCCGCATCCGGAGACCGTCACCCAGAGCACGGTCTTCGTCGACGACAAGGGCTCCTATCTGGGCCGGCGCGGTCCCGTGGACCGTCAGGAGGTGCCGCTGTCGCAGGTCCCGAGGTACGTCCAGGACGCCGTGATCGCGGCCGAGAACCGCACCTTCCGCACCGACGACGGGGTGTCGCCGCGCGCCATCGCCCGCGCGGTACTGGCCTCGCTGACCGGCGGCGAACGGCAGGGCGGCTCCACCATCACCCAGCAGTACGTCAAGAACGCGCTGCTGAGCCCGGAGCAGTCGCTGTCCCGCAAGGCGCGCGAGGCACTGATCGCGATCAAGCTCGACCGGACCCGCTCCAAGGACGAGATCCTGGCGGGCTATCTCAACACCGTGTATTTCGGCCGGGGTTCGGCCGGCATCGAGGCCGCCTCGCGCAACTACTTCGGCGTCGACACCCGGAACCTGACCGTCTCCCAGGGCGCCGCGCTGGCGGCGATCGTCAACATCCCGTCGTACTACGAGAAGGCGGGCTCCGATCCCAAGGTCACCGCGACGCTCCGGGCCCGCTGGGAGTGGGTGCTCGACGCGATGACGGCGAGCGGCAGCATCACGGCGAAGCAGCGCGCCGGGGCCGTGTTCCCCGCGTTCCGGTTCTATCCGCCGGGGGCGACCGAGGGGCAGCGGCAGTACATGATCGACGTGGCGGCGCAGGAGGCCGCCGACCGGCTCGGCATCACCGAGGACCAGTTGGCTCGCGGCGGCTACACCGTGCGTACCACCTTCGACCTGGCACTCCAGGACGCCACCACGGAGGCGGTCAAGGACATCAAGAGCAGCAAAGGCGTCACCCTGCATGCCGCCGTCGTGGGGATCGTGCCCGGCGACGGAGCGGTACGGCTGCTGTACGGCGGCTCGGACTACGCCCGGCAGCCGTTCAACGACGCGGGGGGCGGCGCGGTGGAGGCGGGTACGGCGCTGGACCCCTTCGCCAAGGTCTCGCTCGGCGCCCCGCTGACCGCGCTGCCGAAGACCGCGGCACCCACCCCGCTCAAGCTGGCCTCGGCCTACGCGACCGTGGCGGCGAACGGGATGTACGCGGCCCCCTACACGGTCACGAAGATCACCCGGGACGGCCGTCAGGTGTACACCGCGCACCCCGACACCCGGCGCGCGCTGGACGAGAAGAGCGCGTTCATGGTGAGCGCCCAGATGTCCAAGTCGTACGGCGACGCCCTCCCCGCGCTCCCCACCGCCCAGCGCGCCCCGGAGACCGTCTTCACGGCCGGCGCGGGCGGCGGCATCACCCGCCGCACCGTGTGGTCCACCCGCTTCGACCCCCGACTCGCCCTCACCACCGCCCTGTTCGCCGACCGCCCCGGAAAGAAGAAGAACACGACCACTCCGGCCCAGCTCCCGAACGACCCCCCGCCGACCCAGTCCGCCACGCAGACCACGGCACAGATCTGGCAACTGGCCACGGCGGGGACGGGATAGTCACCCGTGTGCGTCCCAGAACGCGCAGTGATGGCGGAGTTCCGCCGTTCGGGTGGGAAGGATGCGATCCGGCGCCAGGGAAAGCACCGCGTTCCGGGGCCAGTCGGGGGACGCGGGGCCGTTCGGGTCGCCCGTGCCGGCGAAGCGCGTCCAGTAGTCGATCATGGTGTCGGCCAGCCGGTGCTGTGCGGCGGTGAGGCTGCGGGGGCGGCCTCCCAGGTCGAACAGGTAGGGCAGTTCGCTCGCGTGCGGTGCGCCGAGCGGGAACGGCGGGGTGCCGGAGGTGAGCGGCGGGGCGTGCTCGTCGGCGAACTCGTAGCGCCAGGTGGGCACTTGGGCGGTGCGCAGGGCCGCGTCGGTGCGTGCCGTCGGGCAGGCGAAGTTCGCGTCGCCGATGACCGCGCCGAACGCCGGGCCGCCGTCGTCGGCGCGGCGCACCGGGTACTCGTGGACGATCGCCTCCGCCTGCCCCGGGGCGGGGAAGAAGGCGGACACGACGTCGGGCCAGGTGTCGGGCGTGACGGGGTTGCCGGCCTCGATGATGCCGGCGGCCCAGCCGTTGCCCTCGTCGTGGTTGTTTCCGATGAGGACGGGGACGTGGTGGAAGCGGCCGGCCGCGATCGCCGTCCCGGGGTCGGTGGGCAGCAACGGGGTTCCGTGGGCGGGGTGTTGATCGGTGTCCTGGGCCGCGAGCAGGCGCGGGACAGGCACCCGCCGCAGACAGGCGAGGACGTCGCGGGCGGAGCCGCAGCCGACCTTCGCCGCGAGGTCCGCGCCCGTGGCGCGTGCCGTGGACAGGGGGACGGAGGACGGCGCGAACGGGCGGTCGGGGCTGCCCGCGCACGGGCCGCTCTCGATGACCGCCCGGTCGAAGAGGCCCGCGGCGGCGGGTGAGGCGAGCTGGGCGCAGACGCTGTGGCCGCCCGCCGACTCACCGGCCAGTGTCACGTTCTGCGCGTCGCCGCCGAACGCCCCGATCTCGGCGCGCACCCAGCGCAACGCGGCCTGCTGGTCGGCCAGTCCGAAGGTGCCGGAGCCGGGCAGTCCCGTGTGGGCGAGGTAACCCAGGGCGCCCAGGCGGTAGTTGACGGTGACGACCACGACATCGCCCCGGGTCGCCATGCGGTGGGCGTCGTAGGAGCTGCCCGCTCCGGTGGTGAGGCCGCCGCCGTGCAGCCAGACGATCACCGGCCTGGGGCGGGCCGGTCCCGCGCCGTCGGGCGTCGTGACGTTCAGATGGAGACAGTCCTCGTCCGTGCTGCCCCCGGGCACCTCACCGGCCGGCTGCGGGCAGGCGCTCGCGGGACGGGTCGCGTCGCGCACCCCGGCCCACGGGGCGGCCGGGCGGGGCGGCGCCCAGCGCAGGCGGCCGACCGGGGGCGCCGCGTAGGGGATGCCCTCGAAGGTGCGGTAGCCGTCGTGGGCGGCGCCCCGCAGCACGCCGTCGTGGACGCGTACCTCGGTGGAGGTGGCGGTGGCGGTGGGCGGAGACCCGGACCAGGCCGTCGCGAGTACGGCGGTCAGGACGCAGCCCAATGCGGTCAGGACACGGTGTGCGCGCATGGTCGTCTTCTCCCCGTCGGCAGGTTGTCGGTTGTCGGCTGTCAGCCGCCGCCCATGCCGCCCTGCCCGGCGATCATGGCCGTCGGCAGCGTGCGTACGGCTTTCTCCAGGCCCGGCGCGAGGGCGGCGAGCGAGTCCGTGCAGGCGTCGATACGGGCCCGGTACGTCTTCCGGTCCCTGCGTGACACGACCGAGCGGATGCCGCCCGCGGCGGCCAGCGCGAGCAGCGCGGCATCGGCCACGGGCAGCTCGGTCACCGGGCCCTCTCCGTGCAGCGCCTCGGACACCCGGACGCGGACAGAGGCGAGCATCGCGCGGTCCCTGACGGTCGCCCGCCGGCTGCCGAACGGGGTGCGGGGCACCCGCACGGTGAGCACGCCCGCCGCGACGAGCCGGTCCTCCACTTCCGTCAGGGTCCGCCTGCGGTGACGGCGGACGAGCCGCTTCCAGTCGCGCCCGCCGCCCTCCCCCGGCCGGCCGCGCGCCGCGAGGTCGACCAGGGTGGCGGCCCGCACCAGCAGCCGGGTGCGGGCACGGTCGTAGGGGCCCTCGACCGAGTCGTCGTAGGCGAGCAGATACATGAGGCAGGCCAGGTCGTCGTCCACCCTTCGACGCTAGGGCCGCCCGCCCCGCGCCCGAATCGACCGCGGGAACGGACCCGCGCTGGGAACGCGGGAGGAGCGCGGCCCGGTGTCCTCCCTGAGGAGGAGGCCGGCGGCCAAGAACGGCGCAGCCAGACCAAGCCAGGTCGAAGACGACCAACGGCC
>NZ_JBSFKO010000037.1:0-69305 GCF_053598575.1 Streptomyces sp. NPDC001100 | reverse complement strand
GCCAAGAACAGCGCGACCCGATGCCCTCCCCGAGGAGCAGGCCGACGGCCAAGAACGGCGCAGCCAGACCAAGCCAGGTCGAAGACGACCAACGGCCAAGAACAGCGCGACCCGATGCCCTCCCCGAGGAGCAGGCCGACGGCCAAGAACAGCGCGGCCCGCAGGAGGCCGGGGCGAAGGCAGCCGGCGGTCAAGGGCGGCGCGGCTCGACCAGGCCGTGGTCGTAGGCGGCGACGACGGCGTGGACGCGGTCGCGCAGGCCCAGTTTGCGCAGTACCGCGGTGACGTGGTTCTTGACGGTGGCCTCGGACAGCCGGAGCCGCTCGGCGATCTCGGCGTTCGACAGGGCCTGCCCGATCAGGGTGAGCACCTCCCGCTCGCGGCCGGAGAGGTCGCGCAGCGCGGGCGGCGGCACCTGGTCGGGCGCGGTGCTCAGGAACCGGTCGAGGACCCGGCCCAGCACGGCAGGCGCCAGCAGCGCGTCGCCGCGCGCGGTGACCCGGATCGCGTCGACGAGTTCGCCGGGGCGCATGTCCTTCAGCAGGAACCCGCTCGCCCCGGCCCGCAGCGCGGCGACCACCTGCGCGTCCACGTCCCACGTGGTCAGCACCAGCACCCGGGCGCGGCCGCCCTCCGCGACGATCCGCCGGGTCGCCTCGATGCCGTCCAGCACGGGCATGCGTACGTCCATCAGCACCACGTCGGGCGCCAGCTCCCGGGTCAGCCGTACCGCCTCCCGGCCGTCGGGGGCCTCGCCGACCACCTCCAGGTCGTCCCGGGCGTCGATGATCATCCGGAATCCGGTACGGACCAGGGCCTGGTCGTCGGCCACCACCACCCGCAGGGTCATGACCCGCCCTCCACCGGCAGCCGCGCCGCCACCTCGAACCCGCCGCCGGCCCGCGCACCGGCCCGCAGACCGCCGCCCACCAGCCGTACCCGCTCCCGCATCCCCACGAGCCCGCGTCCCGCGCCCGCCGAGGCCGAACTCCCTTGTGCTGTAAGGCCGTTGTCGACCACCGTGACCTCCACGCACTCACCGTCGGCGGTCACCCGCACGCTCACCTCGTCGGCGCCGACCGCGTGGCGCAGCGTGTTGGTGAGGGCCTCCTGGACGATCCGGTACGCCGCCAGGTCCACGGTGGCCGGCAGACCGTCGAGGACGCCCTCACGGTGCACGCGCACGGTCATGCCGGTCGCGCGCACGCTGTCGGCGAGTTCGTCGAGGCGCGCGAGCGTGGGCCCCGGTTTCCGCCGCTCCCCGGCCGATTCGTCGCCCACCTCCTCCGGCCCGAACGCCCGCAGCAGCAGCCGCAGTTCACCGAGTGCCGACCGCGCGCCGGTCTCCATGGCCCGCAGCGCCTGCCGGGCCTGGTCGGGCCGCCGGTCGAACACGTCGTCCGCGGCGCCCGCCTGAACGACCATCACGGACAAGGTGTGCGCGACCAGGTCGTGCACCTCGCGCGCGATCCGCGCCCGCTCCTCCACCACGGCCCGGCGCAGCTCCGCCTCCGTCCGGGCCCGCTGCGCCCGCCGCCACTGCCCGGCGGTCCACGCGAGGAGCACCGCCAGCAGATACAGCGTCACCCCCGTGGGGCCGCCGCCCGCCCCGAAGGCCAGCGGCGCCGGCAGGCACATCGCGGCGAGCGCCCGCAGCGACGTCCGGCGCGGCGCGGTGGCCGACAGGACGCACAGCGTGACCTGCGCCGCGAGCAGCGCCCCCGTCAGGGACACCGCGGGCAGCAGCGCCCAGACCGCGAGCCCGGCCGCCGCGTTCACGGCCAGTACGGCGACGGGCGCGCGCACCTGCCACCGCAGGGCGACAACCTGCACGAGGACGAGCGCCAGGGCCACCGCCAGTCGCGGGCCGTGCCCCGCGCCCGCGACCAGCACCGAGGTACCGGGCACGGCGAGCACCAGCCCGGCCGATCCCCACCACAACGCCCGCAGCTCCACGCCCCCGAGCCTATCCAGCGGCCGGGCCGTTCCCCGGGCCGCCGAGGCCCGCGGCGCTCGGCCATTTACTGCGGACGTGGATCTCGCCCATTTACCGCGGGCGTGGATACTGCACGGGTGACCGACCCGGCCACCGAGGCCCCCTCGAACCCCAAGCACCCCGCGTGGCTGACCCGCAACGTGAAGGTGCTCTGCGGGGTGTCCTTCCTCCAGGACGCGGCCAGCGAGCTCCTCTACCCGATCCTGCCGATCTTCCTGACCGTGGTGCTGGGCGCGCCGCCCGCCGTGGTCGGCGCGATCGAGGGGGCGGCCGAGGGGGCCGCCTCGCTCACCAAGGTGGCCGCCGGGCGGCTGGCGGACCGTTTCGCCAGACGTCCGCTGATCGGTGCGGGATACGGCCTGGCCGCGGTCGGCAAGCTGCTCATCGCGCTGGCGACCGCCTGGCCGCTGGTCCTCGTCGCCAGGGTCACCGACCGTCTCGGCAAGGGCATGCGCGGGGCGCCGCGCGACGCCCTGCTCGTCGAGGGCGTGCCGCACGGACAGCGCGGCAAGGTGTTCGGGCTGCACCGGGCCGCCGACACCGCCGGCGCGGTGGTCGGCCCGCTGGTCGGACTGGTGCTGTACGAGGCGCTGGACCACCGGCTGCGCCCGCTGTTCTGGATCGCCGTGATCCCGGCGGTCGCCTCGGTCGCGCTGGTCGCCGCCGTCCGCGACCCCCGCACCGCAAGGACGGGCGGTTCCCCCGCGCGCACCGCCCGTACCCCCTGGCGGTCCCTGCCCCGCCCCTACTGGCGGGTCCTCACCGTGCTGCTCGTCTTCAACCTCGTCAACTTCCCCGACGCGCTGCTGCTGCTCCGCGCCCACGACCTGGGCCTGTCGACGGCCGGGGTGGTGGGCGCGTACGCGGTCTACAACCTCGTCTACGCCGCCCTGTCCTACCCCGCCGGAGCCCTGTCCGACCGGCTCCCCCGCCCGCTGGTCTTCGCCACCGGCCTGTTCTTCTTCGCGGTCGGCTACCTCGGCCTCGGCCTGATCCACAGCCCCTGGGCGGTGTTCGTCGTCCTCCCGCTCTACGGCGGTTTCGCGGCCTGCACCGACGGCGTCGGCAAGGCCTGGATCTCCACGCTCGTCGCCGACCACCAGCAGGGCAGCGCGCAGGGCCTCTACCAGGGCGCCACCGGCGCCGCCGTCCTGCTCGCGGGCGTGTGGGCGGGGCTCGCCTGGGGCACGGACGGCCACCTGCCGCTGCTGGTCTCCGGCGCCGTCGGACTGGTCCTCGCGGGTGTGCTGCCGACCGTGGCCCGCGCGCGGACCGCCGCCCGCCGACCCGGAGCTCCGACGGACCGGTCGCCTTCCAGCCATCGCTAGTGACAGGTTCTGGTCAAGAGCGGGCCAAATGCCGGACTCCTCCGCCTCCCGGTGATCGGGTCGTCCCCGACGGCTGTATCCGTGCCCGCTCGGGAGGACCTGGTGTCACAACCGACCCGCAAGAGACGTTGGTTCACAATCTGTGCCATCACAGCATCCGCCGCACTCGTGGCGATACCCGCCGGCGCCGCGCCCGGCTCGGGCGGCACCCCCTTCGGGGTCCGCGCACTGACCCGACTGGCCGCCGAACGCGGGCAGTCGGTGGGTACGGTCAGCCCCAAGGCCAAGGCCGACGACGGCGGTGACGACGGCAACGAGGCCGACGAGATAGCCGAGGGCGCCGACCAGTACGCCGAGGCCCGCACCTCACCCGGCATCGTCGCACCGGGCGCGTACGGCGCCGCCTGGACGAACCTGACCAACCTGCCGAGCACCGGCGGCAGTTGGCGCAACATCACCAACCTGCCGTACAACTCCGACGACCCGCGCTACCGCGACTACGACTCCAACTCCAGCGGCGGCTCGGGCAATGTGACCGGCCGGATGGCGGCGATGGCCGCCGACAACGACGGGTACGTGTACGCGGGCAGCGCGGGCGGCGGAGTGTGGCGGTCCCGGTCCGGGGGCGGCCACTGGCAGCCCATCAGCGACAAGCTGCCCGCCCAGTCCACCGGCGCGCTCGCGCTGGACGGCGCCGGACGGCTGTGGCTGGGCACCGGCGAGGCGACGACCAACGCGGACGCCTACCTCGGCAGCGGCGTCTACGTCCTGACGAACCCCCGCCACGGCACGTTCTCCACCCGCAGCCGGGTCGGCGGCGACGAGCTGGAGTCCACGACCGTCCACGAACTGCGCTTCGGCGGCGGCAAGGTGTGGGCCGCGACCAGCGAGGGCGTGTGGAGCCACTCCACCAAGTCGCTCAAGGGTGCCTGGAAGCTGGAGTTCGCGCCCAACCCCGACTATCTGCCGGGCGGTTCACTCGCGAACGACGCCTCGGCCGCGTACAAGAACATCGCCAACGACATCGCGATCGACCCGAAGAACCCCTCCAAGGTGGTCCTCGCGGTCGGCTGGCGCAGCGGTGACGACTACAACGGCTTCTACACCAAGGTGAACGGCACCTGGACCCGCATCACCAGCGGCCTGGGCGACCTGCCCGCCGACGCGGACAACGTCGGCAACGTCACCTTCGCCCGCTCCGCCGACGGCTCCCGCTACTACGCCATCGACCAGTCCCCGGAGCAGTTGAACACCAACCCGGACAGCGGTCTTGAGGGCATCTACGTCTCCAAGTCCGGTTCCCCGACCGGCCCCTGGACGAAGATCGCCGACTACAAGGGCCTGGCCGCCGACGGTTCGGCGCTCACCTCCAGCGGCTACATGCCCGGCGTGCAGGCCTGGTACAACCAGTTCCTGACCGTCGACCCGGCGAACGCCAAGCACGTCTACGCGGGCCTGGAGGAGGTCTACGAGACCAAGGACGGCGGCACCAACTGGTCGACCGTGGGCCCGTACTGGAACTTCGGCTTCCCCTGCTGGAGCATCGACCCCACCAAGCAGACCGGCGACTGCAACCCGACCACCCACTCCGACCAGCACGGCGTGGCGATCGGCAGCTACCACGGCAAGAGCTTCGTCTACGTCGGCAACGACGGCGGTGTCTACAAGCGCCCGCTGAACGGCTCCCAGGACGCCTCCGGCCACGCCACCGACTGGACCTCGCTCAACGACGGCACCATCGACACCCTCCAGTACTACTCGGTGGGCGTCGGCAAGGACCTGACCTACGGCGGCGTCTCCGTCACCGGCGGCCTCCAGGACAACGGCCAGTCGATCCTGCGCAGCAACGACAAGGTCATGGGCTCCAACTTCGGCGGCGACGGCGGCGACACCCTCACCGACCCGGCCAACGGCTGCAACATGGCCGAGGAATACGTCTACCTCGCCATCCAGGTGACCCAGAACTGCGCGATCAACGACGGGAGTTGGGTCACCGACCCGAGCAAGATCACGTCGTACAACGTGGCCCCCGCCGACAACGCCACCGGTGAGGCCCGCTTCATCGCCCCGATCACGGCCGACATGAAGAACAGCTCGACCTGGATCGCCGGCGGCCGGCACATCTGGGTCCAGACGAACGGCTACGCCATCCGCAGCGGTTCGGAGTGGAAGAGCGTCTACGACCTCGGCGCCGGGCGCACCGCGACCGCCGTCGCGGCCTCGGGCGGCAAGGTGTACGCGGCCTGGTGCGGCCCCTGCAACAACCAGGGCTTCGCGCGCGGCATCTCCGTCGGCAACGCGGACGGCACCGGCTGGCACGACATCACCCTGCCGAGCACGGGCGCGGACGGCACCGTACCCAACCGCTACCTCTCCGGCTTCGCGATCGACCCGAAGAACGCCGACCACGTCTACCTCGCGGTCAACGGCTTCTCCCGGCACTGGACCGAGGGTCCCGGCGCCGGTGTGGGCCACGTCTTCGAGTCCACCGACGGCGGCACCACCTGGAAGGACATCTCGAAGAACCTCCCCGACGTGCCGACCGACTCGGCGGTCGTCACAGCCAACGGCGGCCTCGCCGTCGCCACCGACCTCGGCGTCGTCTACCGCGCTCCGGGCCGTACGACCTGGAAGCGCGTCGGGAACCTCCCGGCGGTCGCCGTACTCCAGCTGAAGCTGGGCCCGGACGGCCGGACGCTGTACGCGGCCACGCACGGCCGCGGCATCTACACGATCGGCGTGCACGACCTCCACTGACCCGGAGACGACCGACAGGGGTGACCCCGGACCACCGGGGTCACCCCCTCGTCGTGTACGGCACCACACTCACGTGCAGCGTGAAGGCGGTCCGTGCCGCGCCCGCCACGTCCGGCGCCTTCGCCGACGCGGTGACGTCCGCCCTACCGCCCCTGGTCCCCGCACACCGCAGCGAGGCACGGGCCGTACCGTCCGGGTCCACCCGCCAGCCCGACACGAGGACGAACACCGGCGCGGAACTGCGCACGGCCGTCCACCGTTTGTCGTCCACGCGCGGCCTCAGCACCAGCGACACCACGGTCCCGGGACGCACACAGAGCCGCCGCGCGACCGCGTCACCGGGATCGACGACGACCTCCGCACGCCCGGCGGCACAGCTCTCCGCCGAGGCGGAGGAACCGGTCGCCGACGCCGACGGGCTTCCCCCGGTGGGACTCCCGCCGCTCTCCGGTGTCCCGCTCACCGTTCCGCCGCCCGCCGAGGCGTGACATCCCGCCAGGACGACCGCCACGGCGACCGTCCAGCTTCCGGCCCACCACCGCATCCCGGCACCTCCCGGCCCGCGCGTACAGGACCACCAGCATGCCCCCGCGCGGACCGTTCCGGTCGGGTCGGAGGGTGACCTACGGAGATCAGCACCGGCCGACGGCGGGATGCCGTTCGTACGGCCTGGGGTTCCGCGTGGGAAGTTCCACGGTGATCCGGAGTCCGCCGGCGGGGCGGGGGGTGAGGGTGAGGGTGCCGTCGTGCGCGTCGGTGATGGTCTTGACGATGGCCAGGCCGAGGCCGACGCCCGCCTGGTCGCTGTGGACGCGCTCGGTGCCACGCTGGAACGGTTCGGTGAGCGTCGAGACCAGTTGCGGGGTGAGCCTCTCGCCGGTGTTCTCGACGGTGAGCGCCACCGTCGACGGGCGGACCTCCGTGGTCACCCGCACCGTGCCCTCCGCGGGCAGGTTGTGGACGATCGCGTTGTGCACGAGGTTCGTGGTCAGCTGCAGGAGCAGCGCCGACGATCCGGTGGTGGGGGTGATGTCGCCGCCGGTCTCTACGGTGACGCCGTGCTTCTCCGCGAGCGGCAGCAGCGTCTCGGTGGCCTCCTCCGCCAGCAGGGACAGGTCGACGGGTTCCGGGGTGAAGGACCGCTGGTCGGCGCGGCTGAGCAGCAGCAGGGCCTCGACGAGGTCGATCGCCCGCGTGTTGACGGCGTGCAGGCGGTCGATGACCTCGCCGGTGTCGCAGGCCGGGTCCGTACGGGCCACGTCGAGGAGCGTCTTCGAGATGGCCAGCGGGGTGCGCAGCTCGTGCGAGGCGTTGGCCGCGAACCTCCGCTGACCGGCGACATGTGTTTCGAGCCGCGCGAGCATCGTGTCGAAGGAGTCGGCCAGCTCGCGGAACTCGTCGTTGCTGCCCGGCAGTTGGATCCGGTGCGAGAGCGATCCGGTCGCGGCCAGCCGGGTGGCGCCGGTGATACGGGTCAGCGGGGCGAGCATCCGGCCGGCCAGGAACCAGCCTCCGACGACCCCGAACACCAGCAGGCACACCAGCGAGACGGCCGCGATCGGGGCGAAGGCGCGCACGACGGCGCCCTGGTAGCCGGGCATGAGGATCAGCCCGATATGCGGCACCCGGCTGAGGAACACCCACACGGCGGAGAGCAGCAGCACACCGGCGACCATGAGGAACCCGGCGTAGCTGAGGGTGAGTTTGACGCGGACGCTGAGGCCGGGGGGCCTATCCACGGGGGCCTCCGTCGGTCGCTGCTCCGTCGGTCACTGCTCCGTCGGTCACTGCGTCGATGCGGTAGCCGACGCCCGGCACCGTGGCGATCAGCCAGGGTTCGCCGAGCCGTTTGCGCAGTGCCGACACGGTGATGCGGACGGCGTTGGTGAAGGGGTTGGCGTTCTCGTCCCAGGCCCGTTCCAGCAGGTCCTCAGCGCTGACGACACCGCCCTCGGCGGCGACGAGGACCTCCAGCACCGCGAACTGCTTGCGGGTGAGAGCGACATGGCGTCCCTCACGGAAGACCTCGCGACGGAAGGGGTCGAGCCGTAGCCCCGCGATCTCCCGCACGGGCGGTCTGTTGTGGCCGCGCCTGCGGTCGAGGGCTCGGAGCCTGAGCACGAGCTCGCGGAGCTCGAAGGGTTTCGTGAGGTAGTCGTCGGCGCCGAGTCCGAAGCCGGACGCCTTGTCGTCGATGCGGTCGGCGGCGGTGAGCATGAGGATCGGGACGCCGCTGCCGGAGGCGACGATACGGCGGGCGACCTCGTCTCCGGAGGGGCCGGGGATGTCACGGTCGAGGACGGCGATGTCGTAGGTGTTGATGTCCAGCAGTTCCAGGGCGGTGTCGCCGTCGCCCGCGATGTCGGCCGCGATCGCCTCCAGGCGCAGGCCGTCACGGACGGCTTCGGCCAGATAGGGCTCGTCCTCGACGATCAGCACACGCATGCCACCGAGGCTACGAGCCGGCGCGTATCGGTGACATATCGAAAAGCTCATACGCGGCGGCAACACCGGGCGGCCTTGACTGACGGCATGAGCACTGGGGTGGACGCCGGTCGAGTGGACAACGCCGGGCAAGAGGGAAGCGCGGGCCGTCGCGACACCGGCACCCGGCACACCCGCGTCCGCCGGACGATCCGCCTCGCCACCCGGCCGGGGCCCTGGAAGCGTGCCCGGGTGTCGGCCGTGCTCGCGCTGTCGCTCGGGCTGCTCATGCTGCTGCACTCGTGGATCCCGAACCGGGTCGGGGGGCTCGGCAGCCTGGTGGAGACCTTCCTGCCGTGGTTCGGTCTGTTCGTGCCGGTGCTGCTGGCCCGCGCGCTCCGGCGCCGCTCGGCCTCCGCGACGCTCGCGCTGGTGCTGCCGGTCACGGTGTGGCTGAACCTCTTCGGCGGGCTCCTCGGCGACAGGTCCGACGGGGCCGGCGACCTCACCGTGGTCAGTCACAACGTGGGCGCCGACAACCCCGATCCGGCCGGCACCGCCCGCGACCTGGCCGCCTCCGGCGCAGACGTACTGGCGCTGGAGGAGCTGACCGCGCGGGCGAGCGGCACGTACGAGAAGGAGCTGGCGACGGCGTACCCGTACCACGCGGTGCTCGGCACGGTCGGGGTGTGGAGCAGGCTGCCGCTGTCGGACACCCGGGCGGTCGACACCGCGATGGACGTCGGGCCGCTGGCGGACCGCCTGCCGGCCGGCGCCAGGGCGGCCGAGAACCGGGCGCTGCGCACCACGGTCACCACGGACCGGGGGCCGCTCGCGGTGTACGTGGCCCATCTGGGATCCGTACGCGTGCTGCCCAGCAGCGGCTTCCGCACGGCCGACCGGGACCGCGGCGCGAAGGCGCTCGCCAAGGCCGTCGCCGCCGAGCCGGACCAGCGGATGGTGCTGCTCGGCGACCTCAACGGCACCACGGACGACCGCGGGTTGACCGGTCTGACCTCACAGCTGCGTTCGGTCCAGGACGCGGCCGGGGACGGCTTCGGCTTCAGCTGGCCGGCGAAGTTCCCGGTGGCGCGGATCGACCAGATCCTGGTGCGGGGCGTACGGCCGACGAAGGCGTGGGTGCTGCCGGCCACGGGGAGCGACCACTTGCCGGTGGCGGCGGGGATCAGCTGGTGAACACGCCTGCGGCCACGTGAAGTCGTGTGCGGCCGTGGCTCCGAAACGTGCGGACCATATCGCCGGTGTATCGGAAACCGCATACGCGCCGGCAACACAGCAGCGCTTTGACTGACAGCGTGGTCCACAGCGAGCGAGCCCGAACAGCAGCCCGGAGTCTGACAGTTGAGCCGATCGGCGCCGCCGAGCACCTGGCGTTCGTACGGGCGCAGCGGTCGGTGAGCTTTCTGCAAACCCCGGCCTGGGGGCGCGTGAAGACCGAGTGGCGCAGCGAGTCGCTGGGCTGGTTCGACGGCCGGCGGCTGGTCGGTGCCGGGCTCGTCCTGCACCGCCCGGTACCGCGGCTCGACCGTTTCACGCTGGCCTACCTCCCCGAGGGTCCGGTCATCAAGGCGGCGAAGGAAGGGGTCGAGGTCACCACGGGTGGGGACCTGAAGGCATTCCACGACCTCTACGTCCGCACCGCCGAACGCGACCGCTTCACGCCCCGCCCGCTGCGCTACTTCGAGACCATGTTCGCGGCCCTGAACGCCGAGGACCCCGACCGGATCAGGCTCTACCTGGCCCACCATCGCGGCGATCCGGTCGCCGCCACCGTCCTGGTCCGCGTCGGCGCCCACGCCTGGTACTCCTACGGCGCCTCCTCCACCGAGAAGCGCGAGGTGCGCGGCTCCAACGCCTGCCAGTGGGCGATGATCCGCGACTCACTGGCCGCCGGCTGCGACGTCTACGACCTGCGCGGCATCACCCCCACCCTCGACACCGACGACCCGCACCTCGGACTGATCCGGTTCAAGGTCGGCACCGGCGGCCGGGCGGTGCGCTACGTCGGCGATGTCACCGACATGCCGGGCGCCCATCTCAAGCACCAGGAACCGGGTGGCCGCGTCCGCCCGCAGCATGGTGAGCGGCACACCGAGCTCGTTGTTGAACGACCCGATCGTGGCAACGGTCGGCTCGGCGGTACTCGACAGCACGGCCGCCAACAGGTCCTTGGTACCGGTCTTGCCCTGGGACCCGGTCAGCGCGACAACGGCCGGCCCAACCTCGGCCGGTCCAAGCGCGGTTGCCCCGTCCCGCAGCCGCCCCACGACATACGCGGCAAGCACCTGCAGCGCGGCCCGGGCATCTTCTACGACGACGGTGGGCAGCGGTGTGACCCGTGAACCGAGCACGGCCACCGCACCTGCACGGCCCGCCTGTCCAGCGTAGTCGTGGCCGTCGACACGCTCCCGGCGAAGGCGACGAAGAGACCACCCGGCTCGGCCGACCGCCCGTCGAGCACGGCCGACGCGGTCATGGACACCACGGGTTTCAGCTCGTACGCCTGCGAGTGGTGGCACTACACCCTGAAGTCCGAACCCCACCCGGACACCTATTTCGACTTCCCCATCACATAGCCGAGCCGACCGTCGGAACCACGAGGGCCCGTACACCGAAGAGGCCCCAAGGCAGCGGGCCTTGGTGGCCGGCACGATGTCCTCACGCCGGAAGTACTCGCGGATCGCCCGGCCGGCTCAGCAACCAGGAGATCGGCGTCGCCCTCCATATGTGTCGGGCTCGCTGGAATTCCTGAACGGCGACCAGACCTTCGTCGCGCATCCCGGTGACTTCGTCTTCGTGCCGCGGGGCACCCGGCACCGGTTCCGCAACCGCACAGGCGAGCAGGCGCCCATGGTGTCCTTCTTCACCCCCGGCGGGGGCGAGAGCCTGTGGCTGGAGGGCGGCGACGACCCCGTACCCGGTACGAAGCCCGAGTTCTGGCCGCCGGAGCGCGGTCTCGCCGGGCCCGCTGCTCGGCCGCCCGGAGATCGACCTGGAGATCGTGCCCGAGGAAGCGGACCTCGGCGGGCCGGCCGCATAGGGCGGTGCGGTGCAGACGGCACAGGGACGGGAAAGGGGGGCTTCCTCGTCCCTGTGCCGCCTCCGTCCAGCGGGCCGCTAGCGGAGGGACTGCTGCTGGTCCGACGGGACCGGGCGGTCGTAGACGTGGTTGGGGGTGACGATCTCGGTGACCGCGCGGGCGACGAGTGAGGACGGTTCCTGGCCGCCGTAGGTGATGTCGGTGTTGAGGATGACGACCAGGGTGGCCCGCTGCGAGGGGAGGTAGACGGTCACGGTCTCGTAGCCAGGGATGGAGCCGTTGTGGCCGATCCAGCCGCCGCTCTCGAAGATGCCCAGGCCGTAGCTGAGGCCGGGGAAGCCGGTCGGCAGCATCCTGAGCCGCTGCCGCTGGGTCTCCGGGCTGAGGAGGGTGCCCGTGGCGACGGTCCTGGCCCAGCTGCGCAGATCGTGCAGGTCGGAGATCATCGCCCCGGCCGTCCAGGCCCAGCTGGGGTTCCAGTCCGTGGCGTCGGCGACCGCTCCGCTCAGCGTCTGGTTGGTGTAGCCGCGCGCGTGCGGGTCGGGGAACCGGGGGCCGTCGGGGAACAGCGTGCGGCCCAGGCGGGCCGGGCGCAGCACCCGCCGGTCGATGAAGTCGGCGGCGCGCTGACCGCTGACCTTCTCGATCACCAGGCCGAGCAGCACCAGATTGGTGTTGGAGTACTCGAACCGCTTGCCCGGCGCGAACGTGTTGTCGTGCTTGAAGCCGTACGCGAGCACCTCACGCGGGGTGAAGTAGCGGCCGGTGTCGCTCAGCAGGTCGTGCACGAAGCCGGGGTCGGCGGTGTACGGGAACAGTCCGCTGCGCATCTCGGCCAGCTGGCGCAGCGTGATGTGCCGGCCGTCGGGCACCCCGCGGACGTAGCGCGAGATCGGGTCGTCCAGCCGGATCCGCCCCTCGTCGACGAGCCTGAGCAGCGCGGTGACCGTGAAGGTCTTGGTCTCGCTGCCGATGCGCGCGTACAGGTCGGTGGTCATCGGGCGGTGGGTGACGGTGTCGGCCTCGCCGGTCGCGCGGACGTAGCACCCCTTGCCCGGCATCCACAGCCCGACGACGACACCGGGGATGCCGGCCTGCCGGCGGACGTCGGCGACGGCCCTGTCCAGCCGCGCGGTCGTCGTACGACCGAGGCCGCCCGCCGGGCCCGCCGGGCAGTCGTCCCGGTCGCCGCCCGCGAAGGAGACGGTTGCCGTGGCCGGCGTGGCCCCGGCGGATGTGGTTGCCGTCGGAATCAGTACGGACGCCGCCAGCAGCGCGGCTGCCACCAGGCGTCGGGAAGGAGTACGTCGCATGCCGGGGCGCTTCTTCCGGTTGGGGGTTGAGGTGGCCACGCCACCATCCGGAGTCCGGCGGAGGGTCCTCCTGCGGTGCGCGTCCCCGCGAGTCCACTCGATCGGACGGACGTTCGTCACCCCGAGGGGCACGCACCCGCCCCGCCGACAGGGCGGGTCCGCACCCCCGTGCCGGACCCGCCCGTCAGGGGCCGGTTCTCCGTTGTTACCCCGTCGGCGGGGCCCGTTCCGGGCGCGTTGCACGGCTCGCCGGACGGTGCAACGGCGGTCGCCGGGACGCGGGAAATGGGCTACGGCGGTGAGATTTGTCGTCCTTGCCCTGGTGATGTCCGGCTCCTGCCAGACTTGCCGGATGGATGCTCACGCGGTGGTCGCCGCGGGTTCCGCACTGGGCCGACGGGCCCGCGTCGCCTGGCTGTTACGGGTCAACCGTCTGCTGGCCGGGGAGAGTTCGCTGAGATCGCTGCCGGCCTTCGCGGCGGCCTTCCACGGCGGGGTGTACGACCGCGAGGTGAGCGTCAGCACCGTGTCCCGCTGGGAGACGGGCCGAACTCCCGTTCCCTGGCAGGCGGTTCGCCGCTACGAGGAACTGCTCGCCCTTCCCCGCAACACACTTACCGCCACCGCGCGCACCGTCTGGCGCTACTGGGCGCCCGGTCCCGTCCTGGACGTCGACCCGGCGGGTCCTGCCCTACGGCCGCTGGAAGACCTGCTGGAGCAGGCGGTGTCCGGCGATGTGATGACCGGTGACGACTGGGACCAGCTGGTGGACGGGCTGTGCGCGCGTCCCGACGTGGTGCTGATGCCGTCGGGCACCTGGTCCGCGCTGGCCGAACGGCTCGTCGAGGAGATGGTGATCGCCGACGACCTGCCGTGGATGCTCCGCTTCGAGTCCCTCAACCGGCTGCTGAACCACCGGCGGGGCGGCCGTACCGTCATCGCCGTGTGCGGTGCGATGGCCGCCGGACGGGCCCGGCTGACGGCCACCGAGATCGTCTGCGCGCTGGACAACTGCGGCCACCCCGACGCGGCCGACCTGGTGCTGAGCGAACTCGCCCGCCCCAGCGGGCCGTTGGCGCACCGGGGCGCGGTGATGGCGTGTTTCCGCAAGGTCCGCTACCGGCACTTCGACGACGGCCAGCTGCGGACTCTTGTCCGGGCGGTACGGGACTCCAGCGGCGACGGCCCGACCGGCGACCAGGTCGAGCCGCTGCGCGGGCACCTGTCCGCGCTGCACCCCGAGTATGCCCGGGCCGTACGGGGCCGCCGCGGCTCGGCCCGGCCGGACGAGCACCACTGGAACGGGGGTGAGTCCGATCCGGATGCCCGTGCGCTGGTGGCGGCGGCGGTCGGCAGGGTGACGGCGCGGCTGAGCACCGTAGAACCGGACCGGGTGTGCGATCCCGCGATCCCGGCCGCGCTGGTCGCCGAGACGCTGGCCAGTCCGCTCTTCGACGTCCGGCTCTACGCCGCCTTCCTGCTCGCGGCCACCCCGTACCGCCCGGTGCTCGCGGACGCGCTCGCCGCCGAGCTGGTCCGCCCGCCGGCCGTCCGGCACGAGCGGCTCGCGGTGGTGCTGCTGGACGCGCTGCGCGTCCTGGGCGACCACCGCCACCGCGGGCTGCTCCAGCGGCTCGCGGTGCTGCCGAGCGTGCCGCGGCCCACGGCGTACGCCGCCGTGCGCGGCCTGGGCCATGTGGCGGCCGACCGGGCCGGCGGGGACTTCCTGCGGACGGCCGTCGCCCACCACCACGCCGTGTGGCTGAGCGACCGGGACCCGGTGACCGCGGCGACGCTGGAGAGCCTGGTCTACGCGCTGGGCATGGCCTCGCGCGACGACCTGCTCACCGCGATCCTGACCCGGGCCGACTTCCTTCCGGTGGCACGCACGGCCGCGGCCCGGTGGCTGGACATCCCCGGCCACCGGCGCGCGAGCGCACTGCGGTAGCCGGGACCGGGGCCGGTGGTCATTTCCCGTACGCCTCGCGGAACTTGGCGATGTCGTCGGCCGTGACGCCGTTCGCGCCGCACACGGGCACCACGCCGTCCTTGGCGGCCACGATGTAGCGCTCGCCGTTCGAGAACGTGAGCGCCTCCGGGCGGCTGGTGTCACTGTCGAGGACGACCGTGCGAGCGGTGCCGCCCTTCAGCCAGTGGTCGACGCGGAAGGTGACCACGGTGCCCTTGACGGACGTGACCGTTCCGATGAAGAGCGTCGGGTATCCGCGCAGGGTGTCGGGGGTCGGCGCCACGCACTTGGCGGAGCCGCCCGCGGCGGTGAGCCGCAGGGCCCCGGCGGCGGCCGAACTCCCGGCGCCTGCCTGATTGTTGGACGTACCACCGCCACCGCCGTTCGCCAATGCCCCCACCCCGATACCGCCGCCGAGCACGAGCAGCCCGACCGCCGCCACGAGTCCGAGGAGGTGCCGGCGGGGCCGTACCGAAGGCGCACCGGCGGTAAGAGGGGCTGTAGGTGTGACGGTGTTCAACGTGGCCTCCACGAGCTGATCGATGTCGGGCGCCGGAGCACTACGGGTCAGCGCGGGGTCCGCGGCCTTCAGCCGGGCCAGCAACTCGTCGTCGTTCACTGACCGCTCCTTCCTTCATCGCTCTTGTGTCCGGGCCGGTCGGCATTCTTTCGCCCCAGCCGGTCGGCGAGTCTCGCCTTCGCCCGGTGCAGCCGGATGCTCACCGCGTTGGGCGTCGACCCGGTCGCCTCCGCGATCTGCCGCGGTGCCAGCCCCTCCCACGCCCACAGCCGCACCACCTCACGGTCCGCCGCCCCGAGGGAGTCGAGCGCGGCATGCAGTTCGCTGTGCTCGGCGGCCTCCTCCGGTGCCCGCTGCTGGGTCCTGATCAGCCGCTCCACCAGCCGGAGCCTGCGCCCGTCGGCCCGGCGGGCGTTGGCGAGGCAACCCCGAGCCACCCCGTAGCACCAGGGAAGTACGTCGTCGGGGTCCGGCATGACGTCGTCACCGAGCCCGGGGACGTCGTCGAGGCGCCGCCACAGCACCAGCAGCGTCTCCGAGAGGACGTCCTCGGCCGTCTCGGTGCTCGCCCGCCGCAGCAGATACCGGTGCAGGGGTTCCACCACCACCCGCGCCAGCCCTTCGAAACGCGCCCGCCGCATCCGGCGCGTCTCCTGTTCCGTCATGGATTCCACGACCTGTCCTGTCCGGCTCCGGCCGGTTCCTTTCACCGCCGGGCCGGATCATCCCGTACTCACTTCACGCTCCCGTACCGCCCCTGGCTCACTGAGCGCGGATCGCGTCGGCCGGCGGGGTCCGCAGGGCCTGGCGGGTGGGGAGTTCGATGGTGAGGAAGGCCGTCGCCGTGACCGTGAGGGCAAGCGCGGGGAGCAGCCAGACGGGGCCTGCCGGCCAGGGGCGGCCGAGGAAGCCCTGGCCGAGGAGGGCGAGGGGCACCGCGGAGAGCAGCAGGGCGGCGGTGAGCGCGGTGGCGGCGGTGACCGCGGCCTCACGGCGCATCATGGCGCGGATCTGCCGGGGTGTGGTGCCGTTGAGGCGGAGGGCGCCGAGTTCGACCCGGCGCTGCGCGGTGGCCGCGACCAGTTTGTTGGCGATGCTCAGCAGGAGGTAGACGAGCAGCACCACGATGAGGGCGAGGTTGATCCACACCTCGGGCGGGGCGTCCGAAAGTCCGCCGGTGGAAGGGGAGTTGGCGGGCGCGAGGACCAGACCCGGGCGGTCGGCCGCGAGGGCGGTCAGGTGCCGGCGGGCCGCGGCCGTGCCGTCGGTGCGGATCAGGAGGGACTGGTCGAGCGCCGTCGTGGTGTGTCCGGCGGCGAGGTCGTGCGAGAGCACCACCGAGCCGAAGCCCAGGCCCCGCCCGTACTCGGCCACGACCCTCGCCTTCACGCGGGTGCCGTCACCGAGGACCAGGCTCACCGTACGGCCCACCGTCGCGGAGCGGCTGCGGGCGACATCGCTGCTGACGGCGACGGTCGCGCCGGTGAGCCGGTCGAGCCCGCCGTCCCGGACGTCGAGGTCGAGGACGCCCGCCGCGTCCGGGGTGAGGATCGTCGCGGAGCCGGACTCGCTCGCCTTGTCGCCGAACTGCTCGTACTCCCACACCACGGTCGTCGTGGTGACCGGCGCGGCGGCCCGCACCCCGGCCGTCTTCCGTACGGCAGCGGCCGTGCCGTCGGGCAGGCCGCCCAACCCCGGTGCGCCGAGCCGTAGTTGCGCCAGTGTTCCGGTGCTGGTGTCGTGCGCGGTGGCGGCCAGCACGGTGGTCTGGGTGAAGGTGTACGTCAGCACGAACACGACCGCCATGGCCAGCGTGGAGACGATGCCCGCGTTGCGCAGGGCGTAGGCGCGCAGGTTGGCCATCGCCAGCCAGGTCGACGCCGAACCGCCGTGCCGCGTCGCCCGGACCGCCGCACCGCCGATGCCCCGCACCAGCGCCGGACCCGTCAGGGCCAGGCCGATCGCCCCGACGATCCCGGCGATCGAGGTCGCCGTGGCGCCGATGACCGTGCGGGAGAACAACGGCAGCACCGACATCACCATCGCGACGGCCATCACGACGAGCCCGATCCGCGTCCGGGTCCGCGAGGGCTCGCGCGGCTCGCTGCGGGACTCGGCGACCGCCTCGGTGGCCGGCATCCGCGAGGTGCGCCAGGCCGAGCAGCGGGCCGACACCTGCACGGCGAGGACCAGCAGGACGATCGCCGCGAGAGCGGGCAACGGGCTGAAGGTGAGCGGGAGTTCGGGCGGTACGACCCCACGGTCGGCGAGCAGTCGCCGGAACTGTCCGGCGAGCAGATAGCCGAGTCCGACGCCGGGTCCCACGGCGACCGCCGCGACGACGGTGGACTGCGCGGCGGCCAGCCGCCGGATCTGCTTCGGGCTCGCCCCCACGGCCCGCATCAGCGCCAGGTCGCGGCGCTGCCCGCCGATCGACACGGCCAGGGCGCTCGCCATCACGAACCCGGTGATCAGCACCACGATCCCGGACAGCGAACCGGCCAGCAGCACCAGCAGCGAACGGGACGCCCCGGCCCCGGGCGCGGCCGTGTCGCCCCGCCCGGCCCCGGTGACGGTGAGCAGCCCGGTGCCCTTCAGCTTCGTACGCACCTCGGCGGCCACCCGCTCCTCGGCACCGGGCGCGGTCCGCAGCCCCACCAGGTCGACCCGGTCCGCGTGCTCGGAGAGTCGCAGGGCCGCCGTATCGGCGAAGTAGACGCCCGCGCCCGGCGCGTCGACCACCGCCGAGACCCGATAGCCCCTGGCCGGACGGGCGTTGACGACGACCTGGACCGTGTCGCCCGGCCCGATGCCCGCCGCCGCGGCGGTGGCGCTGTCCACGGCGACCCGGTCGGAGGCGGTCGGCGCGCTGCCGGTGACGCGCGGCGCACCGGCCAGCAGCCCGGTCGAGGACCAGCCGTGCCCCGCCACCTGCGGGTCCTTCACCGGTACGACCCGCCCGTGGGCGTCGAGGAGGGCGGCGGGAAAGCTCATGTCACCGACCGCTGCGGTGACGCCCGGCAACTCGCCCAGTTGGCGGACCAGTTGGGCCGAGACGCGGCGCCGCTCCGGGAGGGCGAGCGCGAGGTCGCCGGGCGGGTGGTACTCCTGGTCGGCGGCGACCACGACCGACGCGCCCGCGAGCCGGCCGGCGGGCAGGTGGGAGCGGAGGCCGGACTCGGCCAGGACACCGGTGGCGGTGAGCAGCGCGGCACCACCGAGGACCGCGCAGGCCACGGCGATCAGTGCGGTGATCCGGTGGCCGACCATCTGCAGCGCGAGACGGAACATGGCTCAGACCCTCCCCAACTCGACGAGGCGGCTTGCCAGTTCGGGGGCGGTCGGCGCCTTGAGGGCCTCGACCACCCGGCCGTCCGCCATCACCAGCACATGGTGGGCGCGCGCGGCGGCGGCCGGGTCGTGGGTGACCATCACCACCGTCTGGCGCAGATCGTTCACGAGGTCGCGCAGCAGGTCGAGGACTTCGTGGGCGCTGCGCAGATCGAGCGCGCCGGTCGGTTCGTCGGCGAACACGACGGCGGGCCGCGCCACCAACGCCCGTACTACGGCGGCCCGTTGCTGCTGACCGCCGGAGAGCTCGGCTGGGCGGTGGGACAACCGGTCGGCCAGCCCGACCCGCTCCACCAGCGTGCGCAGCCAGTCCCGGTCGGCACGGCGGCCCGCCAGCCGGAGCGGCAGCGTGATGTTGTCCTCGATCGAGAGGGAGGGGATCAGGTTGTAGGCCTGGAAAACGAACCCGACGCGCTCCCGCCGGAGTCGGGTGCGCCGGGTCTCGTTCAGTCCGGCGATCTCGTGACCGTCGATACGGACACTGCCCGACGTCGGCGAGTCGAGCCCGGCGGCACAGTGCATCAGCGTGCTCTTGCCGGAGCCCGAAGGGCCCATCACGGCGAGGAAGGTGCCGCGCTCCACGGTCAACGACACGTCGTCCAGGGCCCGTACACCTCCCGGGTAGGCCTTGCTGACGCCCTCCAGGGCGATGGCGGGGGCGTCCACGGCGGTCACAGCGGTACGGATGGTGTTCATCGCCGGCCCCGCAGGTTCCGTACGACGAGGGTGCCCGCGCACAGCACGGTGACCGCGCCGCACACCAGGTGCACCCAGGTGCCGGCGCCGCCGAAGGAGGCCGCCATGTTGGCGAGCGCGCTGGCCACCACCACGACCCAGAGCAGCGCGCGGGCGATGTCGCCGGCGCCGATCCGGTCGGCGGGATCGGGGATCGTCGTGTTCTGCATCGGGGCTGCTCCCGGGGTTTCGTACGGCTTCCGCTGTCGTCGTCGACGCTAGGGACCGGCACCCCTCCCGGCCGATCCCGCAGCCCACCGGATGCGGGGTACAGCAGGCTGTACTCCTACCGGTCCGCGCCCGCGCGGAGCTGCCGTACGGCATAGGGTCGTTCGCATGACAACGAGCACGAGCGAGGGCGGCGGGGCGGCCGGTGCCGGGGCGGCCGCCCCGCGCGAGAGCGTCCGGCACCTCGCGCTACGGGCCCTGAGCACCGCGGGCCAGTCCCTCGCCCAGCTCGCCTCCGGCCTCAACACGGCAGTGCTCGCGGGGCTGTTGCTGCTGTGGCTGGCCGTCACCGCCGCGACGAGTGTCGTAGGGGTCGGCCTGCTCATGGTGCCCGCGCTGCTGCGCGCCCTGCACGCGCTGGCCGGCCGGGAACGCGAGCGGCTCGCCCGCCGGGGTCCCGAGGTCGTCGCCCCGGAGCCGCCGCCCACCCGGCTGCGGCTCGCCCTCGCCGACGCCACCACCCACCGCGAACTGCGCTGGCTGGTACGGCACTCCACCCTGGGTCTGCTGCTCGGGCTGCTCGGCGTGCTGCTGCCGGTCCTCGCCGTGCGGGACACCGCGTTCCCGCTGTACTGGAGGTTCCTGCCCGCGAACACGACGGCCACCTCCCTGGGCGTCGGCAACGCGCACACCTGGGCGGACGCCCTCGCCGTGGCGCTGCTGGGCGTCGGCTGGATCGCGATCATCCTGGGGCTGACGCCCGGCATGGCCCGGCTCCAGTCGGACCCCGGACGAGGGCTCCTCGCGGCCGGTCCCGACGTCGATCTCTCCCTGCGGGTGGCGGAGTTGACCGCCACCCGGGCCGCCGCCCTCGACGCGCACGCCACCGAACTGCGGCGCATCGAGCGCTCGTTGCACGACGGCGCGCAGAACCGCCTCGTCTCCGTGGCCGTGTTGATCGGGGCGTCCCGCCGCATGGTCGCCCGCGACCCGGCCGGCGCCGACGAACTCCTCGAACGTGCCCAGTCCGCCGCCGAACAGGCCCTGGCCGAACTGCGGACGGTCGCACGCGGCATCCTGCCGCCCGTCCTGGCCGACCGGGGACTCGCGGGCGCGCTCTCCGGTCTCGCCGCGGACTGCGCGGTGCCGTGCCGGATCGACGTGGACGTGCCCGCGCGCTGTGCCGCGTCCGTCGAGGCGACCGCCTACTTCGTCGTCGCCGAGGCCCTCACCAACATCGCCAAGCACAGCGGCGCGCGGCACGCGACGGTCACGGCACGCGGGAGCGGCGGCAGGCTGATGCTGTCGGTCGAGGACGACGGGCGGGGTGGAGCCGACGAGGCAGACGGCTCCGGTCTGACCGGCATCCGCCGCCGGATCGCCGCCCACGACGGCGCCCTCACCCTGACCAGCCCGCCGGGCGGCCCGACCGTCCTGGCCGTGGATCTCCCCAGTGGCTCCTGACGTACATGAGAGGGACCGTGTCATGCGGATCGTGATCGCCGAGGACGACCCCCTGCTGCGCGAGGGGCTCGCGCTGCTGCTGCGCGCGGAGGGGCTGGACGTGGTGGCCACCGCCGGTACCCCCGACGAGGCGCTCGACGCCATCGACGTACACCGGCCGGACGTCGCCATCCTCGACGTACGGATGCCGCCGACGCACACCGACGAGGGCATCGTCGCCGCGGTCGAGGCCAGGCGCCGCCGCCCCGACCTGGCGGTACTGGTCCTCTCGGCCTACGTCGAGCAGAGCTTCGCCACCGAACTGCTCGGCGGCGGGGTGAACGGCCTCGGCTATCTCCTCAAGGAACGCGTGGGCCGCGTCGAGGAGTTCCTCGACGCACTGCACCGGGTGGCCGCCGGCGGCACCGCCATCGACCCCGAGGTCGTCGCCCAGCTCTTCACCCGCTCCCGCCAGGACACCCGCCTGGAGCGCCTCAGCCCCCGCGAACGCGACGTACTCGCCCTGATGGCCGAGGGGTTGGGCAACTCCGCCATCGCCGAACGGCTCGTCGTCACCGACGGCGCCGTCCACAAACACATCCGCAGCATCTTCGCCAAGCTCGACCTCTCCCCGACGGACCAGGTGGACCGCCGGGTCGCGGCCGTCCTGCGGTACTTGGAGGATCTGCGGCGACTGGTCTGAGGCTCCGGCGGGGAACGGCCCCGGTACAAGCAGAGAACGACGTCGATGAGCACTTCTGCGTCACCTGCACCGACAACGCGTTCGCTGTGCGGGTCGACCAGCACAGCGAAACGCGGGCCGATGGGAACATCCCCGCGCCGCCCCCGAACGCCGAACAGCGGAAGGGTTGTTGATGACCCGGTCGAGTCCCGACTGCATCGTGGTCACCCTGGTCGAGATCCAGGGAGGTCCGGCCACATGGGAGCGAGTCGAGCGGCACCTGGGTGAGCCGGCGTGGTCGTTCCGGACGCCGTCGGCGAAGGAACGCCGGACCGCCCGGCGGGCGTTCGGCGCCGATCCGGCGGACTCCCGCTTTCTCTGGGTCGATGTCCCGGTCACCGGTTCGCCCTGGCGCGCGGACCGGGAAGCGTCCTGGGCCGTGGCCGACGTGTGCCAGGCGACGCGGGTGGTCGTCTACGACCGTGTCCTCCGACGCGAGGAATCCGACCGGACGATACAGCCCGCGTGGCAGTCGTATGCGACGGCCTGGGAACACCTCGCGGGCTCACTGCCGGACGCGTAACCGGCCCGCCCTCCCGGAAAACCCCTACCGGATCGGCCGGGGCAGGACGGAGACTCATCTCATGGTCGGCATGGTGAGCACGGGGGAGATGGAGAGGTTCCGGGAGGCGGTCGCGGTGTGGGCGGCGGCCGGTGACCCCGGAGACGCGGCACGCGAGTTGGCTGCGGAACTCGGTGTCCGGGTCGCCGTACTGCTCGAAGGCCCCAGTGACGTCGCAGCCGTAGACGCACTCGCCACCGCCCGCGGCCGGGACCTGCCCGCCGAAGGGGTCTGCGTCCTGTCGATGGGCGGCGCGATGAACGTAGGCCGCTACGCCCGCCTCCTCGGCCCGTCCCCCTCCGGCCTGGGCCTACGCCTGACCGGCCTGTGCGACGAACGCGAACGCCCCTACTACACCCGGGCTTTCGACAGCGTGGGCGCGCCGCAGCAAACCTTCTTCGTCTGCGAGGCGGACCTGGAGGACGAACTGATCCGCGCACTGGGCCCGACCCGCGTCACCGAACTCATCGACGCGGAGGGCGACTTGCGCCCCCTGCGCACCTTCCTGAACCAGCCCGCCCAGCAAGACCGCACCGTCCAGCAGCAGTTGAGACGCTTCTTCGGCACGACGTCGGGCCGCAAGATCCACTACGGCCGGGTGCTGGTCGAGGCCCTCACCCCCGACCGCACCCCCACGCCCCTCGACGACCTGCTCAACACCCTTTAACCCGGGAGAGGTTGCCCCTGCCCCTGCCCATGCCCCTGATGCCGACACTGACGCTGACGCCGATCAGCAGGGCGAGCGCGGCGGTAGCCGAAGGGGCGTGGAAGCCGCCTCTGTATCGGCCGCCTGCGCACACGCGTCACCGCGGCCTTCGCCACCGCCTGCGCGGAACCGGTGGAGGGAGAACAGAGCTGGTACATCTTCGGACCCTGCGTGGTCCGGTGGCCGGCCGCGACGGAGACGGACCGAGGCCTGGGCGCGGCCCATCCCCGCTTTGACCTGTTCCTGGACACCCTCCTGCGCGGCCTGCCGACCCGCACCCCGGCCGAGCGCCTACACCCCGGCACTCCCCAGTAGCCGACCGGGCGCACCCCTCCCACCGCTTGGCATCCCGCACCCCCGCCCCTCCCTCGGCACACCAAACTCTCATCATGAGAGTTAACTTGCATAAAGAGAGTCAACCCCCTATCTTCATGAGAGCCAGCTCTCAGCAAGCACCAAAGCCCAAGCGAGCCAAGCGAAAAGGACTCACGATGCCCACCTCCGCCACGTCTTCCGCTCCCGTCCCCGCCCGCTCCGTCGCCCTCCCCGGCGGACTCACCGTCACCATCCAGGAGTTCGGCGAGAACACCGCGGGCACCGGCGTCCTGGTCCTGCACGGCGGCGCCGGCCCCCGCACGGTCGCCGGCCTCTCGAACGCCCTCTCCGAACACGTCTACGTCGTCACCCCGACCCACCCCGGCTTCGACGGCACCCCCCGCCCGGAACGCTTCGACACCGTCGCCGACCTGGCCATCGCCTACCTGGACCTGCTCGACACCCTGGACCTCAAGGACGTCATGGTGATCGGCAACTCCGTCGGCGGCTGGATCGCCGCGGAGATGGCCCTGCGCGACAACCAGGGCCGCATAGGCGCCCTGACCCTCCTGAACGCGGTCGGCATCCACGCCCACATGGTCGAGAACCGCGTCGTCGACCCCCGCCCCATGACCCCGGCCGACATCAGCCAACTCTCCTTCGCCAAGGCCGAGTTCCGCCCTGACTTCGCTTCCTTCACCCCGGAGCAGCGCGCCGCGGGAGCCGCCAACCAACAGACCCTGGCCGTGTACGGCGGCGAACACTTCACCTACGACCCGAAACTCCGCGCCCGCCTCCACCGCGTGACGGTCCCCGTCCTGGTCATCTGGGGCGAGGAAGACGGCATAGCCCCCCTCAAGTACGGCCGGGGCTACGCCGACTCCTTCCCCAACGCCCACTTCGTCCCGATCGCGGACGCGGCCCACTTCCCCCAGATCGAGCAACTGGGCGCGACGCTGGGAGCGATCGGCGACTTCGTGGACACGGTGATCAAGCCGGGGGCGACGGGCTGAGGGGGGGCTCAGCTGCACGGACAAGGCCCGGGTCGGTGACCTGGGCCTTTCTGCTCCACGCAACGACCAGCCGAGTTCGGCCGACAGCCACCGCATCGCGCGTCGTACCAGTCGTCGCGATATCAGGGCTCGTGCGTGGCCCTGTTCTGCCCTGCACCCGCAACCAGCGATCGGCCTCCCCTGAGTTCGGATCTCATACCGTCTGCCAATCCAGAGGGCTGGACCACAGAAAGTGGTCCAGCCCTCTGAACATGACGACAGTGGACGGTCTCCGGATCAGCGACTGGCCGCGTTGGCGTCGCGGCGTCGGCGGCGGACGGCCGCGGCGTAGGTTGTCAGGCCGCCCAGGACCAGGGTCAGGCTGGCTGCGATGATCAGGTGGGCGGTGGAGGATGCCCCGGTGGCGGCGAGAGACACGCCTCCGGCGACGATTCCGGTTCCGGTACCGCTGAGGTAGTTCATGATCGTTTTCCTCTCGGCGACCTGCCGGTCGCATCGGATCAGGTGTGTTCGGTGGATCAAGTTCTCGGGGCGCGTCGGTGCGGCGGTTCGGGTCACTTCCAGGCGGAGACGCGCGTGGCGTACGACTTCACGACCGAGGAGACGAACCAGTAGGCGCGCACCGTGGAGAAGACCAGGCCCGGCAGCATCAGTACGTCGACCAGGACGCCCTTCCAGCCGAGGTGGCGGGTACGGAAGGCGGCGTACGCGATCCAGAAGGCGACCAGGCACAACCAAACCGGGTCCATGACGAAGCCCGTGTGAGCGATCACGCCCGTCCAGGTGGCCAGCCAGCCCAGCGTGTAGAGGAAGCCGACGAAGCCGAACACCATGCTGGTGATGGAGAACCAGGTGTGCTTGGTCCAGCCGCGGCGCCGTAGGGTGTCGACCGTTCCCCGCCCCCAGCGTTCCCGCTGACCGATCAGCTCGCGCAGGGTCGGCATGAGGTCCGTGTAGGCGATGCAGTGCTGGTTGGCCGTGACCTTCCAGCCCGCTTCCTTCAACGCGAGCGTCGTCTCGTAGTCCTCCACGAGGTTGGCGTGGTCCTCCCAGAACACCTCGCCGCGCCAGCGCAGGATGCTCAGCAGCGCCTCGGTGCGGTAGAAGGAGCCGGCGCCCGACATGCTGTGGATACCGAGGCGGTAGCGGCCACGGGCGTAGCGCCCGTATTCCATGATCTGCATACCCAGCAGATAGCGCTGCCAGAGGTTCTTCCACAGTCCGGTGCGGCCGAGGCAGGTGGCGCTGAGTCCGCCCAGTCGCCGGTCGGAGGCCATGACGTTGCGCGCCCGTTCCAAAAATTTCGGGTGCAGGCTGGT
Organism: Streptomyces sp. NPDC001100; assembly: GCF_053598575.1. Taxonomy (NCBI): domain Bacteria; kingdom Bacillati; phylum Actinomycetota; class Actinomycetes; order Kitasatosporales; family Streptomycetaceae; genus Streptomyces; species Streptomyces sp. NPDC001100. The sequence continues at coordinate 43,583 of NZ_JBSFKO010000037.1, read as the reverse complement.
GTCCGCGTCCATGACCAGCAGGTACTTTGCGGCCGATGCGAGTCCACCGGATGCACGGTTCAGCCAGTCGATGCCGTGGTTGAGGGCACCTGCCTTCTTGTGCGGGTTGTCCGGCAGATTGAAGACGACCGTGCGCGGCACACCGGGGCGGTCGGCGAATCGACGTGCGAACTCCTCGGTCCGGTCGGAGGAGTTGTTGACCACGACGACGATCAGGGCGGGTGGTGCGCTCTGAGCAGCCAGTGATTCCAGGGCAAGCAACACGCCTGCCTCCTCGTCCCGCGCGGGCAGGATCACGGCGGTCTCCAGCAACGGGGCCGCGCCCTGGGTGACCAGCCTTCGGCGGTGCGAGCCGTGTCCACGTCGACCTCTGCTGCGGTCGGAGCGGCCCTGACGGCGGCTTTCGTCAGTGGGCAGAAGGCCTGACAGGACCCTGACCGCTGAGCTTGGGCGTCCAGCGGTGATCATGTGGTCGGACATGGTGTGGTTGTTGCCCCCCGCGGCATGGGCGCCGCTTCTTTCCCCGACGGCCGTTGGGCCGCCCTGTTGCCTGCTGCTGCCCGGTACCGGTTCCCCCCGGCACGGAGCAAGCGCCACCACTGCGACGAGCGACGGCACGAGAGGCCATTGTTCAAGCACTGGTTACGGCCTCGGAAGAGTGATGGAGGGGCGTGCAGGAGCTTGGATGAGGGCAGTGGAGCGCAACAAGGATCGCGTAGTGGGGTTTGGGCGCGTATTTTCTCTGCGCGCTCCCTGCTCGCGGCCTGGAGCAGGAAGGAAACAGCGGGGAACCACGGTGAAAGCGACGAGGGTTGATGAGGCTTCGACCTGCCTGCCCGTCCAGGTCATCACTTGCGCCTCCCGCATACAGCGTGCCGAGGCCGACCTCGCGTGATCAGCTGGGCCCGTGGAGACCATCATCGCCAGTGGCATAGCCGTCCTGGGGACGCTGCTCGGGTCGGGGATCACTCTGGCGTTCCAGCAGCGCACCACCGACAGGAGTCACCAGTTCGCGCGCCGCGAGAAGCTTCGGCAGGAACGGCTCGATGCCTACTCCGTGTACGCCGGCGCACTGCTCAACTATCGGCGCTGCCTGGTCCATCTCTGGTTCTGCGAGCATGAGCAACCACCGCCGGAAGACCCGGACGCGGTGCGCATTCGTGCCTACGACCTGCGCTCCAACGCCCAAGAGGCCCTGTTCCGGGTGCAGATGCTCACGGACGACGAAGCCCTGAGCCGGGTCGCGGAGGACGTGCTCGCCGACATCACGGTGATACCCAAGGCCGACGGCAGGGACGAGTTCGACGCTCGGAGGGCGCGAACTCGCGCTGGCATCAGCCGACTTGTCAGCCGGGGCAAGCAACACCTGTGAGCCACCTGCCCCGAGAGGCAGGTAGTGCGCGGCCGGCGCTGGCAGGTCACTGCTTGGTCATCAGCTGGGCCCGGCCGTCGGTTGGGTCCCGGACGTGTTCTCCGGGCCGCCCCCGGACAGGTCGGGGATGCAACCATTCCCTACGGAGCTGGAACCCCCGGAAACCGGCCGCGCGCTTGCGACCATAGTCGTGGGCACTGACAACGTGCCCGAGGGTGATGTGTGCCAATGGCTCGGGCCGGCCAACCTTCCCCTCAACGAACGTCCCCCGGGTCAAAGACCCGGGGGACGTGTGTCGCCCCCTCCGGTGCCGTGATCAAGCTGGGCGCGGAGGGAGCCTTCGCGCTCCTCGACGGCCGCCCGCACCGCCAACCCGCGCTGCCCGCCCGCGTGTACGACTCGGTCGGCGCCGGGGACGCGCGGACACGGAGTTCGCGTATCAACTGGACCTGAACACCGGAAAGTTGAACCAGGTCGGCGCCTCCCGCCTCCGCCCCGGCTCGGGGCGGCGGTGCGCGCGCTGCCGCAGTCGCAGATCGTCTGCACCTCGACCCTGCCCTTCCGCGATCCCGCGGACCTCGAACCGGCGCGTGCGGCCGGGCGGTTGTGGGACATCGACAACGGCCACGACCTGATGGTCAGCGAGCCGGAAGCCGTCGCCGACCGTCTGAATCGGATCGCCGCGACTTGACAGTCAGTCACATTACCGAAACGTAACCTACCGACAGGTATCACGAGTAACTTACCCGCAGGTAAGTTCCAGGCGAACCACTTTCCGGCGGCGCCGGCGCACACACGTGGGACGCGTGTGTGCGCCACCGCGCCGCCGCTTCCTGACGGCCGCTCCACAGGAGGTTCGCCATGCCCGCACGCCAACGGCGCCTGCTCGGCGCCGCGTTCACCGTCGTCGCCTGCCTCGGGGCCCAGGCCCTGGTCATCGCGACCGCGACCGCCGCCACCGCCTCGGACGAGATCGTGTCCAGAGGTGTCACGATCCCCGCGTTCTACAACCCGCCCGCCACCCTGCCCGCCGCGAACGGCGCCCTCGTCCGCAGCGAGCCCCTCCCCCTCGCCCTCAGCCTGCCCGGCCTCGACGGCACCCTCCCCGGCACCGGTACCCGGCTGATGTACAAGTCCACCGACTCCAACGGGCAGCCCGTCGCCGTCACCGGCGCCTACATCGAACCCTCCGCCGACTGGTCCGGCAGCGGCCCGCGCCCCCTCGTCGCGGTCGCCCCCGGCACCGTCGGACAGGGCGACCAGTGCTCCGCCTCCATGGGCCTGGAACACCCCCTCGTCTTCACCAGCCAGACCGTCTCGGTCGGTTACGAGGACCTGTCGATCTACCGCCTGCTCGCCGAGGGCGTCGCCGTCGTCGTCACCGACTACGTGGGACTCGGTGCCACGGACCGGCTGCACACCTACGTCAACCGGATCGACGAGGCGCACGCGGTACTGGACGCCGTACGCGCCGCCCGTTCGCTCACCGGAACCTCGGTCACCGCGGACTCACCGGTCGGGCTCTACGGCTACAGCCAGGGCGGCGGCGCCACCGCCGCGGCCGCCGAACTCCAGTCCTCCTACGCCCCCGACGTCACCCTCTCCGGAACCTACGCCGGAGCCCCGCCCGCCGACCTGACCTCGGTCACCAAGGCCATCGACGGCAGCGAACTCGCCGGTGCGCTGGGCTGGTCGCTCAACGGCTTCCTCCAGTCCGACCCGGCGCTCAAGCCCCTGGCCGAGGCACACCTCAACGCCGCCGGGAAGGCCGCGCTCACCGACCTGTCGACCATGTGCGTCGGCGACGCGCTGCTCGGCTACGCCTATACGAAGAGCACCAGCTGGACCACGGACGGGCAGTCCCTCAGCGACATCATCGCCGCAACTCCCGCCTTCCAGGCCTACGTCGACGAACAGCGCATCGGCACGCTGAAACCGTCGGGGCCGGTCCGCCTCGCGACCGGCGTCAGCGACAACCTCGTCCCGCACGCCCAGGCCCGTCAACTCGCCGTCGACTGGTGCGCGAAGGGCGCCGACGTCACGTATAAGCCCGTCGTCCTGCCCAGTGTCGGCAGCGCGCTCGTCAATCACTTCGCACCCCTGCTCACCGACCAGGGCAACGCCATCTCCTGGCTCATCGACCGCCTCTCCGGCAGGCCGGCCACCTCCAACTGCTGGACCATGCCGGTACAGCTCTGAGACCTCAGCCCACCGGCAAGCGCTTCGCGATGTTCCGTACGACCTCGCCCGCCAACTCGGCCGACCTACCGCACAGTTGACTGCCTGCCCCGGTGCGTACACGGTGAGCCGGAACAGTTCGTTGGTCTCCTCGCCGACGGAGTCGGTGTACGTGCGGTGCGGGGTCCGTACGGTGCGACTGACCCCTACAAGTCCTCCCGTCTCTTCCGGGACGTCGCGCCGAGGGCCGACCTGACCCTGTTCAAGGTGCCGCTGCCCATCGACTGGGCCTATGTCCGGGGCGAGTTGGCGGGACTGTACGAACCGACGTACACCACCAGCGACATCGCGTTCGGCGTCGACAACGGCGGCAAGCACTCCATCGACGTCACCTATCTCGCGCAGGCGGAGTCCACCGGTCTGGTGCAGGTGGCGCCGCTGCACGTCGTCCGCGACCCTCGCGCTGGACGCCAACAAGAAGTGGGTGCTGTCCGTCGACCGCATCGACACCGGCGGCACGGTCCAGGAGCAGATCCGGATCACCGCGGACGCCGAACTCCAGGCACTGATCGCGGCCAAGATGCAGGACATCGCCACGGCGGGCGGCGGCTTCATGATCGACACCAACGCCGGGGCCCCCTCCACCTGGCACTCGCTGGGCGGCGTCCCGATGGGCGACGCCGTCGACCTCGCCGGCCGCGTCCTCGGTCACAAGGGCCTCCACGTCCTGGACGGCGCCCGCATCCCCGGCTCCACCGGCGCCTGCAACCCGTCCACGACGATCGCCGCGCTCGCCGAGCACAGCATGCGGACGATCGTGCAGCAGGACCTGGGGCGGGTTTTCTGACCTCAGCCCCAGGTCACCGGGAGCGCGCGCAGCCCGTACACGATGTTGTCCCGGTTGTAGGCGAGTCGACCGGCGGGGACGGCGAGCCGCAGGCCGGGCAGACGGCGGAGCAGGGTCGTCAGGACGGTCTGGAGTTCCACGCGGGCCAGGGTCTGGCCCAGGCACTGGTGGATGCCGTAGCCGAAGGCGACATGGCGGCGCGCGTCCCGGGTGAGGTCCAAGTCATCGGCGTGACCGAAGTGTTGGCGGTCCCGGTTGGCCGTGGACAGCATGCAGATCACACCGTCCCCGGCCGGGATCGTCACCCCGCCCACCCGCACGGTCTCGGTCGCCGCGCGCCCCAGGCCCAGGTGGATGATCGTGAGATGGCGCAGCAGCTCCTCCACGGCCCCACGGACCAGGCCCGGATCCGCGCGCAACAGGCCTGCCTGGTCGGGGCGTTGGAGCAGCGCGAGCACGCTGACGGCCGTCATGTTGGCCGTGGACTCGTGCCCGGTGACCAGCAGGAGGAAGCCGAGTGACGCGGTCTCCTGCGGGGTCAGGTCCTCGCGGGCGGCGAGCCGGCTGAGGATGTCGTCGGCGGGGCGGCTGCGCTTGTGCTCGGCCAACTCCGCGAGGTAGCCCATGAGTTGGGCGTGCGCCCGCTCCGCCTCCGGCCGGGTGGTCCGGTTGTCGAGGAGAGTCCGGCTGAGCGACTGGAACAGGTCGTGGTCCTCGTACGGCACCCCGAGCATCAGGCAGATGACCAGCGAGGGGATCGGCAGCGCGAAGTCCGCCACCAGGTCGGCCGAGGTGCGGCCCTCGGTCATGCGGTCCACGGCCCGGTCGACGATGTCCTGGATGCCCGGGCGCAGTTGCTCGATCCGCTTGACCAGGAAGTCCTTGCTGACCATGCGGCGCAGCCGGGCGTGCTCGGGGTCGTCCATGCGGATGAAACTCGGTTTGGCGGTGGCCAGTTCACGCTGCCCGGCGGAGAGGAAGGGGAACCCCGGTGTGCGTGCGTCGGCGCTGAACCGGGCGTCCGCCAGCACGGCACGGACCTCGTCGTAGCCGGTGACGAGCCAGCACGCGGTGCCGTCCGGCAGCACGGCACGGGTGACGGCGGCCTCGCGGGCGGCGTCGGTGTAGGCGGGCGGCGGGGAGAAGGGGCAGCTGCCGTAGGGGGCGGGGAGTTCGAGGGTGGTGGCGGTGGTCATGAGCGGGCCGGCTCCTCTTCGTCGACCAGCGTGATGGCGCCACTGGGGCACAGGTCGGCGGCGAACCGCACCTCGTCGGCGTAGCGCGCGTCCGGCTCCGGCACGAGCAGGGTGACCCGGCCGTCCCCCTCGTCCTGCTCGAACACCTCGGGCGCGGCGCCGACGCACTGGCCCGCGCTGCAACAGCGTTCGCGGTCCAGGCGGACGGTGAGCGTGGGCTGCTGGTCGGAGGGGGTGCGGAGGGTGTTGAGCGTGGCGCACATGGTGGCGGTCTGGCCCGCCAGGACGAGGAGCTCGACGAGTTGCCCGGGACTGAGGACTCGGGCGAGGCGGCCCCAAAGGACGTCGGGCAACGGGGAGTTGACGGCGAGCAGGTCGGCCGCCGCCAGGAGGTCGCCGTCCTCGCCCGCCCAGGCATGGGCGTCCAGGTCGGCGCTCGTCGCGTCGATCTCCGTGTCCGTGAGTCCGGCGTCCGCGGCCGGGGTGCGGTGCCGCCGGTGGACGTAGGGCGCGTCGAGGCGGTGGGCGACGCGCAGGACGATCAGCTCGCGTCTGCGGTGGCCGAGGGTGCCCTCGTGGGTGAGGACGCGGGCGAGGGAGAGCCAGGCGTGGGCGAGGACGGGGTGGTGGGCGAGGGTGCCGAAGAGGTTCTCCCGGCCGGGGCCGTCCCGGTGGGAGTCGGCGAGCAACGCCCGCAGGACCGGGGGCCATTCGGCGGGCGGGAGGGGAGGGATACGGGGAGTGCGGGGGACGCGGGTCGTGGTCAAGGCGCTTTCACCTTCGTATTCACCTTCGTACGGAGACACGGTGCCGTGGGCCGGGAAGTCGACGTGGTTCACCAGCGGGCGACGACCACTCCCGCGCTGGCCCCGCTCGCGAAGCCGAACATGCCGACCAGGTCGCCGCGTTGGAGCCGTCCGGCGTCGAGGGCGGCGGCCAGTTGCAGGGGGATGGTGTTGGTCGCCACGTTGCCGTGGGTGGGAAAGGTGGCCAGGACACGGCCCGGGTCCACGCCCACCCAGTCGCAGACGACCTTGGTGAACGGCACCGAGGGCTGGTGCACACAGACGAGGTCCAGGTCGTCGCCCGTGAGGTCCAACTCCCGCAGCGCGCCCCGCACTTTGTCCGGCAACCCGTCGAAGGAGCCCACCAACTGCGCCGAGTCGATGCGGAGATGGCCGAGTCTGCGGTGCTGGGCGTACGGGTTGGGCAGGGTCGCCGCCCGCCAGCCCCAGGAGTTGGCGAAGAACCGGGAGCCGAGGATGCCGGGCCGCTCGCCCGCCTCGACCAGGATCGCCGAGCCCATGTCGCCGGTGCTGAGGCTGGGCAGCGCGGTCGCCAGCTCGGCCGGGTCGTCGACCTGCCAGCGGCTCTCCCGGGTGCTGACCTCGGCGGTGGTCACCAGCACCCGGCGGTACCGACCGCCCCGGATGAACGCGTCGGCGACCTCCAGCGCGTTGAGGACTCCGTTGCAGGCGTTCTTCAGGTCGAACACCGGGCAGCCCAGGCCGAGTTTGTCGGCGACGACATGGGCGGTGGCGGGCTCCTCCATGTCGGCGAGGATGCCGGCGTAGAGGAGCAGGTCGATGCCGGCCGGGTCGGTGCCGGTGTCGTCGAAGAGGCGCCGGGCCGCGTGCGCGGCCAGGTCGGAGGGCTGCTCCAGGTCGTCGGCCACGGTGCGCTCGGCCAGCCCGTACATGCGCTGGAGCACCCCGCGCGCCAGCGGCACGGCGGGGCTGCCCGCCCGGAAGCGGTCCTCCACCGCGGCCACGCTCTGCCGTCCCTCGGGGATGTGGACGGTGGCGTGAACGATCGTGCTGTGAACGGTCATTGATCCTTCCTGTGGTGAGTCCCTCGGGGTCGTCGGTCCTCGGTCCCCGGTCGTCAGTGTTCGGCGGTGAACAGCAGCACCACGTTGTGCCCGCCGAACCCGAAGGAGTGGCTGACGGCGGCCCGGACGCGCTGCCGGCGGGGGAGGCCGGTCACGCAGTCCAGGTCGTAGGGGAGGTTGTCCGGGGCGAGGTTGGCGATCGGCGGCACGGTGGAGCGGTGCACGGTGAGGGCGGTGAGCGCGGCCTCGACCGCGCCGGCCGCGCCGAGACCGTGGCCCAGAACTCCCTTGGGCGCGGTGACACTTGGCCGGTGCGGCAGCACCCGCTGGATCAGCTCCGCCTCGGTCAGGTCGTTGAGCGGGGTCGAGGTGCCGTGCGCGTTGACGTGGTCGACGTCCCCGGGACCGAGCCCCGCTTCGGCGAGCGCGGCCCGCAGCGCGGCCTCGGCGTGAACTCCCCCTGGTGCGGGGGCCGTCGGGTGGAAGGCGTCGGAGGTCTGGCCGACGCCGGCGAGCCGGGCGTAGCGCCGCTGTCCACGGGCGCGGGCGTCCGCCTCCCGTTCCAGGACGAGCACGGCGGCGCCCTCGGCGATCACGAACCCGTCCCGGTCCGCCGCGAACGGCCGTGAGGCGGCGCCGGGTTCGTCGACGCGGGAGGACAGCGCGCCCATCCGTTGGAAGCCGGAGGTGATCACCGGGGTGACGGCCGCCTCCGCGCCGCCCGCCACCGCGATGTCGCACAGCCCGGCGAGCAGCAGCGCGCGTGCGGTGGCCAGGGCGCTGGCCCCGGAGGCGCAGGCACTCTCGGTCGCGAGCGAGGGGCCGTGGGCGCCGAGGTCCAACAGGACTTCTCCGGCGGCCATGTTGGAGATCAGCATGGGCACGAGCGCGGGCGACACCAGCTCCGGGCCGCCCTGGTGGTGGCGGAGGGTCTGGTCCTCCAGGTGGGCGGCCCCGGCCAGACCCGAGCCGATGACCACGGCGACCCGTGCCCCGTCCCATCCGGCGGGGTCGAGCCCGGCGTCGGCGACCGCCTCCCGCGCGGCCAGCACGGCCAGCTGGCTGAAGCGGCCCATGCGCCAGGCCTTGCCGCCGCCGATCCGGGCCTGTTCCGGTGTCATGAGGGGGATACGGCAGGACAAGTCGACGGCGCAGCCCTTGAGTTCGGGGTCGGTGGCGGCGGTGGAACGGCCGCTGAGAACCCCGTCCCAGGTCGCCGCACGGCCGACCCCGGCCGGGGTGATGAGCCCCAGGCCGGTGACGGAGACGGGTGCGCAGGGTGCTTTCATCACGCCCGCTTGGCGTTCAGCGTGGCGACGAGCTCACCCACGGTGCAGTGTCTGGCGGCCTCCTCCTCCGCCACCGGAACCCCCAGCTCTTCCTGGAGCGCCAGGGCGAGTTCGGCCAGCGCGAGCGAGTCGAGGTCGAGGCTCTCCAACGTGGCCTCCGGGCGGATGTACTCGGGGCTGACCTCGAACTTCTGGGTGAGTACGGCGGTCACGGCACTCTGGACGGGAGACATGGCGTTCCTTTCGACGAGTGAGCGGTGCTGCACAATCGGGGCGCTCGACCTGTTTCGCGGTACGCGGAGACGGCGAGCACCGGCGGACGGGGAACAGCGGGGCCGCCCGCGAACGGGCGAGGTCTCAGACGATCGGCATCACACGGCCGGCGTCACACGGCCGGGTCGGCACCGTCGGCGGTGCCGGCACTGCCGGTCCCGGGCACCTCCGGCAGCTCCGGCCAGACCAGGGCCGCCGAGCCCCAGGTGAGCCCGGCGCCGAAGGCCGTGAGCAACACCCGTTGCCCGGCGTGGAGTTCACCCCGCGCGGCGGCGTCGGCGAGGGCCAGCGGGATGGAGGCGGCGCCGGTGTTGCCGACCCGGGCGATGTTGGTGACATGCCGGTCGTCGGGCACGGGGACGCGGGCGCCGACGGCGGACAGGATCCGGGCGTTGGCCTGGTGGGCGCAGAACCGGTCGATGTCCTCGGCCGCCCAGTCCGCGCGCTTGAGCACGGTGTGGGCGGACTGCGTCATACGGGTCACCGCATGCTGGAAGACGTCGTGTCCCCGCATGCGGAAGTAGCGGTCGTCCGGGCCGAATTCGTCCGGTCGGGAGCGTTCCAGCGCACCGCCGCCGGGCACGTGGATCAGCTCGTCGCCCGAGCCGTCGCTGCCCAGGTCGAACGCCAGCACCGCGCCCGGCTCGTCCGGTGCCCCGCGCCGCAGCACGGCGGCCCCGGCGCCGTCGCCGAACAGGATTCCGGCGGAGCGGTCCTGCGGATCGAGGAGCGTGGAGTACACCTCGGCCGCGACCAGCAGGACCCGGTCGGCGCACCCCGAGGCCAGGGCGCCGACGGCGGCGGCGAGGCCGTAGACGAATCCGCTGCACGCGGCGGACACGTCCCAGGCGGCCGGTCCGCCGAGGCCGAGGCGGGTGGCGAGCCGGGGTGCCATGGCGGGCATCGGCCGGTCGGGGGTGGAGGTGGCGACGACGACGGCGTCGACGGGCGGCCGGCCTGCGGCCGAGAGGGCCCGGTCGGCGGCCTCCAGCGCGAGGTCGCCGGTGGTCACCCCCGGTGCCGCGCGCCGCCGTTCGCCGATGCCGGTGCGTCGGCGCACCCAGGCGTCGTCGACACCCCACGCGGCGGGCAGGGCGTCGTTCGCCACCGCGTCCGGGGGGACGTAACCGGCGATGCCCTCAAGGACGGCCGTCCGCGACGGCGTCAAGAGGGGGGCTGCGCTGGGCAGTCGGTGGGTCACACACGCCTCGTTCGTAAGTGATCTTGGACGAGCGAGCACGACTGTAGATCGGATCAAGATCGGGCCGGGAGCGTGACACGATGCGAACTGATGAGCCAAATCACCGTCCCCACCAGCAAAAACGCAGGTCGGCGGCCGAAGTGAGGAAACGTTACGGCCGTTATGCCGTCCACGGATCACCCGAAAGAGGACGGCCGGTGACCGCCGTTCGGCACACAACCGCCCCGGAGGACACGCCAGTTCACCGGGTCGGGTGACGGCGCTGGGACAATGGGCCCATGAGCATCGTCAAGATCAACGTACTCACCGTCCCCGAAGAGCAACGCGAGACGCTGGAGAAGCGGTTCGCGAACCGCGCCGGGACGGTGGACGGCTCGGACGGCTTCGAGTGGTTCGAGCTGCTGCGGCCCGTCGAGGGCACCGACACCTACCTCGTCTACACCCGCTGGCGCGCCGAGGAGGACTTCCAGAAGTGGATGTCCGGCATGGGCCAGGCCGCCCACCGCGGCACGCCCCAGGACGGATCCGCGCAGGGCGAACGCCCCAGGCCCGCCGCGACGGACGCCACGCTGTGGACCTTCGAGGTGGTCCAGCAGGCCGGCCCCAGGCAGGACTGAGGCCCACGGCGGCGGCGCGCTACGACGTCTCCCGCACCGCCGTCAGTTCGCGCAGGACGCGGGTGAGGTCGGCCGGTGCCGCCGCGAGGCGGACCGGGCGGCCCCCGTCGTCGAGTTCGGCGATGTGCCAGTCACTGGGGACGGTGTCGCCGTCGCCGCCCCGGGCCCGCCGTACGGCCTTGACGGTGAGCCGTTCCACCGGGATCCGGCGGGCCGCGAACCGGCCCGGACCCGGGGTCACCGCGGGCGGCCCGTCACCGAGGGCGATATGGGTGCCGAAGCCGTACGGGTTGTAGTCGGTGTGCTCCAGGAAGCGGGCGGACACGAACACCTCGCCGTCCAACTCGGGCAGCTCTGAGGCGCGTTCGGCCTCGTCGGCCGGGCGGACCCGGGTCTCGCGCCAGGCCCAGGCCAGGAGCGCGGCCGTGCCGAGGGTGCCCGCCGCCAGCCAGCCGATCGTGGTCGCGGAGGCCAGCAGGGTCGTCGGGTGGAGGTAGCAGAGCGGCACCAGCCACAGGGCCGTAGCGGCGAGGGGGAGCGCGAACGGCAGGGCGGAGGGCAGGACGTCGTCGGCGGGCAGTCGGCGTCCGCGCAGCCGCTGCAGGGTCAGCGCGCCGGGGTAGCCCGCGGCGAGGGCGGCGAAGGCCGCGATCACGGCCAGGTCCCCGGCGTCCTCGACATGCCGGTGCCACACGTACCGCGAGCCGGTGACCACCCTCACCTCGCCGCGCCAGAAGGTGAGTTGGACCTTGTCACCGGCGTGGAAGCCGTTGGCGGCCTCGACCGGGACCTCAAGGCGCGCCATCGGCCGGTTGTCGGTGAAGTACAGCCAGCTGAGCTTCCTGGGCCGGTTGGGGTCGGTCCGCGCGATCACCGCCGAGGTGTGGGTCAGACACTCCCGGCGGTCCGCGGCCGGGGTCGCGGCGGTGCACGGGGCGGCCGACCGCCACGCCCGCTCGTCGGCCGCGGTGTCCGACACGAACGCGGCGGCCACCCCCGCGCCCACCAGCAGCACCGCACACCAGACGACGGCCGGACCCGCCCAGCCGCTCCCGGCGGTGCGGTCGGAGATGACGGGGACGTCCGCCGACTCCCGGACGCCGGTCCCGTAGCGCCGGTGCAGCGCGCGGAGTGCGGTCAACTGTGCGTCGAATGCGGCGAGTTGGGTGGCACTGGCGGCCGGCAGGAGCAGCGTCGTGCTGTGCCCGTCCCGCAGCAGCACGCTGATACGGCGGCTCTGTCCGCCCCACGAGCTGTTGCCGCGCTCCAGCCGTACCCGCAGCTCGGCGACCTCGTGCCACGGCGCGCTCCAACTGCGCAGCAGCGTCCGGGACTTCAGGCCGTGCGCGTCGGCGCTCACCCGGGCGGTGACCAGGTACAGCGACACGAGACCGAGGAGCACGAGCGACCCGCCGCCGGTCAGCCACAGCACGTCCGGGCCCCCGTACACCGCGCCCAGCGCGGCCACGACGGCCCCCGCCGCCCCGAGTCCGACCCCGGACCACAGGCCACGCGCGGCGGGCATACGGCAGATCACCACGTCAGGGTCACCGGTCATAACCGGCACTCTCGCACCGCCCGCACGGCAAGCGCTTGTCCGTTCTCCGGCAACCTTCCGGCCTGCCACCCTGCCCGGGAAAGGCAAGAACACCCCCGCCTCTCCTGTGACGCGTACCACCTCTGCCCAGGAGGAGGTTTGCCGCGCCGGACAGCGGTGAGGCGGTCCGGATGCCGTACCGAAACACCACCGCGAAGGACGTCGTACAGGAAGGAACGGCGGCCCCGGCGCCGCGGGCGGGCGCCGGCCCCGAGCGGGCGGCCGGGCCGTCGGCAAGGCCGCGCGACCCGTTCTTCGACAACGCCAAATACCTGGCGATCGTCCTCGTCGCGATCGGCCACTCCTGGGAGCCGCTGCGCTCCGGCAGCCGCAGTGTCACCGCGCTGTACACGCTCGTGTACGCGGTGCACATGCCGGCGTTCATCGTCATCTCCGGCTATTTCTCCCGGAGTTTCCGCGCCACCCCGCCCCAGATCAGGCGGCTGCTGACGGGAGTCGTCGTGCCGTACGTCGTCTTCGAGACGGCGTACACGCTCTTCACCCGCTGGACGGACCACCAACCCGACCGCGCCGTCAGCCTGTTGGACCCGCTGTATCTGACGTGGTTCCTGGCGGCTCTGTTCGTCTGGCGCCTCACCACCCCGGTGTGGAACCACGTCCGCCACCCGCTGCCGCTCGCCCTGGCGATCGCGATGCTGGCGACGCTGTCCCCCTCCATCGGCGACGACCTCGATCTGCAACGCGTGCTGCAGTTCCTCCCGTACTTCGTGCTCGGTCTCTCCCTGAAGCCGGAGCACTTCCAGCTCGTACGGCGGCCGGAGGTACGGCAGTTGGCGCTCCCGGTGTTCGTGTGCGCGCTCGCGGTGGCCTACTGGTCGGTCCCGCGCTTCGACTACTCCTGGCTCTTCCACAACGCGAGCGCGGAGCAACTCGGCGCGCCCGGCTGGGAAGGACCCCTGATGACCCTGGCCCTCTTCGCCTGCTCGACGCTGCTGGTCGCCTGTTTCCTGGCCTGGGTGCCGCGCCGCCGCACCTGGTTCACCGCACTGGGCGCGGGCACGCTCTACGGCTATCTGCTGCACGGGTTTCTCGCGCAGGGCGCCAAGTCCTGGGGCTGGTACGGCCCTTCGTGGGTCCAGGGGCCGCTCGGCGAGCTCACGGTGACGGTGGTCGCCGCCGCCGCGGTGACCGCGCTGTGTACGCCGCCCGTCCGCCGGGCCTTCCGCTTCGCGATGGAACCGGAGATGCGGTGGGCGTTCCGCCGTGACGCGACGGAACTGGCCCGTGCCTCCTAGCGATGGTTGTCATTGATCAGCGGGCCATTGGATGAATTCGCGTTGAATCACGGCTGACGATTCATGCCGGGACGACACCCGCGCGAAAGGACGCACAACCAAGCCCGCGAAGGGCGGGTCGTACGCGGTGTCGGAATCCGAATTCCTCGGAATCCGCCAACTCCCCTTACGTTGCCCGGAGGTTGCGCGATGTCCTCTCGTTCTGTCAGTCGCCTCATGACCCTGGCCCTCGGTGGGGCCCTGGCCGCGCCGCTGCTTGTCGCCGGGACCGCGGGCGCGGTCACGGCCCCGGCCACCGCCGCGCTCGGCAACGGCGGCACCGAGGTCCTGTACACGGCCGCCGCCGGACAGACCAACAAGGCGGTCGTCACCGCGACGCACACGACCGGCACCGACAGGATCACGTACGTCATCGACGACGTCGTCACCATCAGGCCGGGCACCGGCTGCGCGTACCCCACTGCCTCGGACCACACCAAGGTCTCCTGCACGGTCACCATGCTGGACAGCCAAGACCCCTACCCCACTGTGCAGTTGACGCTCGGCGACGGCAACGACACCCTCACGTACCACAACAGGACGGCCCAGACGTACTACTTCGCCTCGGCCGACCTGGGCGCCGGCAACGACAAGTACACCGAGGACGGCGGCGTCGACGGCGACTACGTCTCGGGCGGCACCGGCAACGACACGATCACCCTCGGCAAGTACTCCGTGGGCTGGGGCGACAACGGCGACGACATCCTGCGCGGCGGCGTCGAGACCATCGCCCAGGGCGGCAACGGCAGCGACACCATCACCACCGTGGGCGCGGCGGCCGACGGCGGCGCGGGCAACGACCTCATCACCGGCGGCGCGGGCGGCCAGAGCCTGACCGGCGGCGCCGGCAACGACCGGATCAGCGGCGGCGCCGGCAACGACTTCATCTACGGCGGCACGGGCAACGACGTCCTCTACGGCAACGCCGGCGCCGACACGATCTACGGCAACTCCGGCAACGACACGCTGTGGGGCGGCACCGGCACGGACGTCCTGTCGGGCGGGCCGGGCCACAACTCCGTCCACCAGAACTGACGAGGTCTCCCAGGACGGGAGCCGCACCCGACGCGGGCCGCTCTCAGGACGTGAAGGTGACCACGGCCCGGGCCGGCGACCGCAGCGCGGACTGGAACGGCGTGGACCGCTCGACGGTGACGTCGACGCGGGTGCCGTCGGCGGCCGTCGAGTGGTACTCCCAGACGGGCATCCGCAGGGAGGTGCCGCACAGGCCGTCCGGCAGCGCCACCTCGCCGTCCGGGTCGCCCACGTCCCCTTTGATCCCGTACTTCTGGTCGAACAGGTCCTTCCCCTCCGGGAGGATGCCCGCGCGGTGCAGCTCGTCCCGCAGCAGCCAGGTCCCCCCGCCGCCCACGACCGCGAGCACGACCACCCCGATCCCCAGCCACACCGGCCTCCGTCGCGGCCCGGCCGCGGCACTCATCAACGCCCCTCGTCATGACGAGCCAGAACCTCCCAAACACTCCGCGTACACGACAACCGCATAACCCCTTTCCCACCTGTCACAGGCATGCCATACGCTGCGCATGGCAGCCGCGCCCCGCGCGTCACCGCGCCTCTCATCCGCGGTCACGTCCGGGCGTTGCGCGGCGCTCTCAACTCCCGGTCTCCTGACCGGTTTTCCTTGTGGGGGGAACAGCACGTGCGGATGCGCAGCATCTCCACCGCGACAGCGCTCGCGGTTCTTTTCGGCTCGGCGGCGCTCAGCGTCGTGGCGACGGGCACGGCCTCGGCGGCCACCGCCAGCGTGACCTCGCCCGGCGGGCTGGTCGCGGACGGCGCCCTCAAGCGGGTGTTCGTGGGCGACAGTTCGGCCGGCACGGTCGCGGCCACCGACTACTCGGGCAACGTCCTCGCCTCGGTCGGCGGCATCAGCGGGGTCACGGACCTCGCCGTGTCCGACGACGGGAGCACCGTCTACGCGGCGGCCCAGGGCACGCACGAGATCGTGGCGATCGACGCGGCCACCCTCGACGTGAAGGCGCGCTACGCGGTGGCCACCGACGTGGGCCCACGCTATGTCGCCTTCACCTCGGGCAAGCTCTGGTTCACCTACGGCGACCAGTGGGACAGCAACGTCGGGTCGGTCGACCCGGCCGTGGATCCGGCGAGCGGCACCGACCCGGTGACGCTCGGACAGAAGCCCGACGGCGTCTCGATCAACAACCCGGGCTTCCTCGACACCGCCGCGTCCCGGCCCGGCATCCTCGCCCTCGGCGAGACCGGTATCTCCACCGACTCGATGGCCGTCCTGGACGTCTCGGGGGCCACCCCCCAGAAGGTCGCCTACTACTTCGGCGACTACACGCTCAACAGCGGCATCTACGACATCGACCTGGTCCCCGGCGCCGACGAGGTGCTGATCAACGGCACGGTGCGGGACGCCTACGCGGACGGCAAGTTCAGCCAGGCGGGCACCTACCCGAGTGGCTGGCAGGCCGACATCGCCCCGGACGGCACGGTCGCGACGACCAGCGGCGGCACGATCACCACGTACCGGCCGAACGCCACGAAGGCGATCCGCACGTACAGCACGGGCGTCTACAGCACGGCCGACCTGACCTGGGCCCCGGACAACTCACGGATCTTCGCGCTGGTCGCGAAGTCCGGCGGCGGCTACGCGCTCAAGGCGCTGACCGACCCGGAGAAGAACGTCCCGACCCTCACGGTCAACGCCCCCTCCTCCGCGACGCGCGCCAAGAAGCTCACCGTCACCGGCAAGCTCTCGGCGACGGTGGCGCTGCCCGCCGGGGTGAAGCTGCAGGTCACGCGGACCGACCTGGAGTCCCCGAAGGGCAAGGCGCTGCCCGCCGTCACGGTGCAGGCGAACGGCACGTACTCCTTCGCGGACACTCCGCCGGCCGGTGGCACGGTCACCTACAAGGTGACCTACGCGGGCGACGCCGGGCACGCGGCCGTCAGCGCCTCCGACAAGGTCTCCGTCTCCCGCGCGGCCACCAGCCTGAGCCTGAACAACAACGGCAAGCTGTACGCGTACGGCGCCGACGTGAAGTTCACCGCGCACCTCGGCACGACCTACAAGAACCGCACGGTCTCGATCTACGCGGACCCCTTCGGCACCGACAAGCCGAACAAGCTGGTCAAGACGGGCAAGGTCAACTCCAGCGGCAACTTCACGGTGACCGTGGACATGACCCGCGACACCGCCGTCTCCGCGGTCTTCGCCGGTGACGCCCGCTACGCGTCCAAGACGGTGAAGGTCAACGCCTACGCCAAGGTCAAGATCTCCACCGCGATCACCAAGCACTACAAGACGGCGAAGATCGGCTCGACGTCGTACTACTGGTTCCACAAGAACTCGGCGCCGATCGTCACCACGACGATGACCTACTACCCCAACCGCCAGGAGCGGCTCGACCTGCAGGTCTACTACGAGGGCCACTGGTACGACTCCGACTCCGAGTACTTCGGCCTCGGCACGAACGGCAAGGTCGCGGTGAACCTCGGCGCACCCGGCCAGTCCGGCATCAAGGCCCGCGTCCGGGCCGCGTACATCAACGGTTCGTCCGGCGACAGCGTCAACTCGACGACGTACAGCGACTGGAAGTACCTCTACTTCTCCAACTAGCCGATTTCTGACGCCTGTTCACCAGCTGTAGGGCAGCCCCGTCGCGAGGACCATGGGTCCTCCGGCGGGGCTGCTCGTTTTTTCGGGGAGGGGGATCCGGATCCCCCTCCGGCCGCTCAGCCGCCCGCCGCCCCGGCCGGGAACACCGTGTCCAGGCCGGTCATGAGCTGGCCGTACGCACGCTCCGCCTCTGCCACGGCATCGTCGTACGCCTCGTCGGCGGTGCGACCGGAGGCCATCGCCCGCCAGTTCTCCACGCCGAGTTCCTGCTGTACGGCGATCAGGTGCGTGGCAGCGAGGCGTCTGGTGAACGGGGTGGAGCCCCCGGTGTCGGGGAGGGCTTCGGCGAGGGCGTCGATCTCCTGGCCGCGGTAGCGCTGCACCAGGCCGGTCTGGAGGCTCGGCGTGCCGTAGAGCAGGTCCATGAAGCCGAGCACGTCGGGATGGTCGTTCAGGCCGGTGATCGGGTCGCGGGCGGCGAGGCGGTCCAGGAAGTGGGCGCGCAGCGCTGCCGTGGGGGTCAGGGCCGGCGGGCGTTCGCGTACGACACGGGCCGCTTCGCCGAGGTGGTCGGCGAAGCGGTGCAGGACCAGGTCCTCCTTCGCCGGGAAGTACCGGAACAGGGTGGCTTTGGAGACCTCGGCCGCCGCCGCGACCTCGACGACCGACACCTCGTCGAACCCCTTCTCGCGGAAGAGGCGGAGGGCTTCCTGCGCGATGAGGTTCCGGGTGCGCTCTTTCTTGCGCTCACGGAGGCCCGGGAGTTCGTCCATGCGGGCCACACTACCAGACGATGAGACCGGGAATCAAATGAGACCGAAGACGGATTGAAGTCGGTACTTTTCTGAGACCCGGTTGCATTTTCTCGGTGTTCGGTGTTCTCTTGAGGCAACGACGACGAGAGGGATCGCGATGACCGACGACGTACTGGTCGTGGGCGCCGGGCCGACCGGCCTCACGCTCGCCATCGAGCTGGCCCGGCGCGGCGTGGGGGTGCGGATCGTGGACGCGGCGCCCGCCCCGCACCGGGAGTCCCGGGGCAAGGGCCTGCAGCCGCGCACGCTGGAGGTACTGGAGGACGTGGGCGTCACCGAGCGCGTTCTCGCCACCGGGACGACGCGACTCCCCTTCCGCAAGTACTTCGACGGCGCGCATGTGAACGACACCGACCCGTTCGCGGACGCCCTCCCCACGCCCGACGCGCCGTACGAGCGGGGGGTGCTCATAGGGCAGTGGCAGGTGGAGCAGATCCTGCGCGAGCGGCTCGCCGAGTTCGGGGTCCGCGTCCAACTCGGCACGGAGGTGTCCGAGTTCGAGCAGGACACGGACGGAGTCACGGCCGTCCTCGCCGACGGGGAGCGCATCCGGGCCGGCTACCTGGTGGGCTGCGACGGCGGGCGCAGCCGGATGCGCAAGGCGATGGGGGTGCGTTTCGACGGTACGACCGAGGAGACACAGTCGATGGTCGTCGGCGATGTGGAGGCCGAGGGGATCGGGCGGGACGCCTGGCATCAGTGGTTCGCGTCGGACGGCGGCGGGGTGATGCTGTGCCCCATGCCCGGCACGAACTCCTTCCAGTTCCAGGCGGGGCCCGAACTCGGCGCGGACGGCGAGCCCTTGCCACCCTCACTGGAGAGCTTCCAGCGGACCTTCGACCGGTACGCGCGGGTGCCCGGCATCACGCTGACGAACCCGACCTGGCTGTCCGTCTGGCGGGTCAACGTCCGCATGGTCGACCGGATGCGCGTCGGCCGGGTCCTGCTCGCCGGGGACGCGGCCCATGCCCATCCGATCGCGGGCGGACTCGGCATGAACACCGGCATCCAGGACGCCTACAACCTGGGCTGGAAGCTGGCCCTCGCGGCCACCGGGCAGGCCGGTCACGGACTCCTGGACACCTACGAGGAGGAGCGTCTTCCGGTGGCCGCCTGGACCCTGGGCGTCTCCACCGACCTGTACGCCCAGGTGCGCGAAGCGGTCAGAGAACCCGGCACCGGTGTCGAGGCCGCCGCCCCGCCGCCCATGGGCACCGGCTACCCGTGGAGTTCGCTCGCGGGTCCGGCCGACGGCTCCGTGGGTTCCGTGGGCTCCTTCAGCGATCCCGCCGTCCTGCGCCCGGGCGACCGCGCGCCCGACGCCCCCTGCCTCGACGCCTCGGGCCACCCGGTCCGGCTCTTCGAGGTGTACGCCGACCCGCGTTTCACGCTGCTCGGCTTCGGCGCCGAAGTCGCGGACGCGGTGGGCAAGTCGGCGGTCGAGCACGAGGGCCTGGTGCAGGCGTTCACGGTGGACGGCGGCACCCAGGGCGGCGCCGCGGCCGACCTGCACGACCACGAGGGGCATGCGCGGCGGGCGTACGGCGTGACGGATCCGGCGCTGGTGCTGATCCGCCCCGACAACCACGTTGCGCTGCTCACCCGGGACCCCGCCGAGGTCACCGACTACCTCGCGCGGATCGCCACATTCACTCCCAAAGAGTGATACTCGGAGTATGAGCACGGCAGCGTACGAACTGGTGGCCGCGTCGTCGCACAACACACTCGACGTGGCCGCAGCCTTTCTGGGTGGCCTGCTGATCGCAGGCGCGCTGGTCTGGGCCATACATTTCGGTATGAAGGTCCGGGACCAGGAACTTCCACGGCCGCTCCCCGAGGAGCAGCCCCACCTCCCCGCCACCGGTGCCGTCCACGAGATGCGCGAGATGCGGGAACCCGACGAGATGCCCGTCGCCTCGGAGGAGAAGGAACGGCTGATGCCGTACCAGCTCCATCACTCCGGAAGCCGGACGGGAAAGAACCAGAGCCGACAGCGCTGGCTGCCCGGAAGGAGCGGTTCCTTCGGCGGGGGCGGCATCGGACACGTCTGACCCGCCCGCTCGCCGGTCCAGCTGCTCGTCCTCAGTGGCGCGCCCCTGATGTCCTCGGGTCGTAGACCGCCAGTGCCCAGATGACGAAGACATCGACCGCGATCATGATGACCGACCAGACCGGGGCGTACGGCAGGAACATGAACTGGAGGATCGCGCCGAGGCTCGCGAGGACGATGCCGCAGACGCGGGCCCAGCTCATGCCCCTGAGGATGCCCCAGCCGGTGACCACACCCACGGCGCCCAGGCAGAGGAGGATCACGCCCCAGCCGGTGAGGTTGATGCTGTACACATAGCTGCCGACGCGGGTGTAGACGTCGTCCTTGGCGAGTGCGGAGATGCCCTGGAGGATGGCGATGACGCCGTTCATCAGCATCAGGACACCGGCGAAGACGGCACCGCCGGCCGCGAGACCACTGCCGGACGGGGGCCGGTCGTAGCCGCGGGCGCCGGAGGCCTGCCCGGCGTCGTTCCAGGCCGGGGGTTTCTCCTCGCCGCCGGTGGACGTCGAGTGCGGCTGCTGTGTGGAGTGCGGCTGCTGCGTCATGGCGGTGCCCCACCTCTCTGTGGTGTGCGGTCCGTAGTGGTTCGGTCTCTGTGTGCTGCGTGATGCTTCGACCATCCGGCCGAGGCGCGCCCTCCACCAGGGGGGTTACGCCGTCCGGGTGAGACCGACATGCGGGCGTGCGCCAACGGACCTTCACTTGGGGGAGAGCCCGGGGAAGCGGCGACTCATGGAGGCGACATGGCGTGGCACAGGGGTGGCACGGCACTGACGGCGGTCGTGGCCGCCGCCCTCACTGCCCTCACCGGCCTGACCGGCTGTTCCGACAACAGCAGCCCTTCCTCGGTCGCGAGCAGGGCGGCGTCCGCCGTCGCGTCCGTCGGCGCGCAGGCCACGGCCGCGATCGCGTCGGCGACCGCCGAGGCCGGCCGCCGGCTCGACGAGGTGAAGAACGGCGTCGACGCCAAGGACGCCGTACGCCTGGGCACGCCGACGACCGACTCGGACGGGCGCAGCACCGTCGGGGTCACGGCCGACAACACGGCGGGCTCGGCCAAGTCCTTCGCCGTGCAGGTCGAGTTCAAGGACACGGGCGGGAATCTGCTCGACACCGTGGTCGTCACCGTCTCCGACGTCCCGGCCGGAAAGTCCGGCACGGCGACCGCCCGCAGCAACCGCAAGCTGTCGGGCGACGTGAAGGCGGAGACCGGAACGGCGCTGCGCTACTGACCGCCGGGAGAAGGCGCCGTGCAGGTGTGTGTGTCTGTGGGGGGGTTCGGCCGGGTCAGGCCATCCAGAAGAAGACCGCGGTCATCCGCTTCTCCTCCAGCGTGCTGCCGTAGTAACCGGTGGCGCTGTGCACGAGGTTGGCGTGGTAGAGCAGCAGACTGTTGTACTTGTGCGGCACCCGCACGTCTTCCTCGAAGGCGTCCGGCGCCACGAACCGCGTCCCCAGTGCCTCGACGAGGTTGTTGTGCGGAGCCTGCACGACGTTGCCGCCCAGCCGCCCGCCAGGCAGATGCTGCCGATAGAAACTGGTCCCGCAGTCCTTCGGCACGGACGGGTTCAGATACAGCACGGCGGCGTACCGGCACAGCGACCGCGAGTCGGTGTGGGGCCGGGGCTCGCTCTCGCCCTCCCCCACGACCTGGATGCAGTTGTGGTTGAGCGTCCCGCCGCCGGGTGCCTTCTGCACCCACAACTCCTTGGCCCCGGTGGCCTGTTTCACCAGCCGCTCGATCCGCCCCAGCTCGGCCGGCTCAAGCCCCGGCATGGTCCGCAGCCCCGGCCAGGTCTCCGAGGTGTACGGATACCCCTTCACCCAGTCGTCCTTCGCGAGACACCGTTCCCGCACGGCGTCGACATCCGGAAGGACGTCGTTCAGCACCCAGTAGTCACGGCCCTTGGTGGGCTTGCGATAGGGCAGCACGGGGAGGGGCGCCTGCCGGGCCCGCTGGGGGTGTGGGGGGAGTGGTGGCATGGGGCCGAACGTATAGCGGGGGTTCGCCAATGCTGTGCCATGCACCGGTCAACATTCCGTCAACCAGGGCGACCCCCGCCCCCGCGCCCGCAGGACCCGCCGGACAGGCCCCACGGGCGCGGGAGTTTCAGCGCTTCAGCGTGAACGTGAAGGTGTCCGAGAGCCTGGTGTTCAGGCGGGCCGTCGAGACCAGGCCGCCCTCCGTGATCAGGGTTTCGACCTCGGCCCGGGGCAAGGCGCAGCCCTCCGCGATCAGGCGGACCGGGCGGACCGGGATCCGGGCTGCGAAGCGGACCTCGATGTCGATCACCTCGCGGTGCAGGTGGTCCGATCCGCCGGTGTCGAGGCGCCACGCGCCGGACCAGTCGAGGGCGATGCGGTTGCGGCGCTGCACGGCGGGCGTCTGGAGCAACTCCGCTGCCAGGGCAACGTCGTTGGCGTGCAGGCGGGCCAGCAGTTCCGGTCGTACGGAGCGGACGTTCGCCCGTTCCATGACCGTGAGTTTCGCCGTGTCCCCGCACGCCGTGCAGAGCACCAGGAGCCAGACGTCGAGCAGCTTGTGGTGGGCGTTGACGCGGAACTTGCCGCTCGCTTGGAAGTGTCCGGCCCCGCACGCATGGCAGCGGCGGCGGACGAGGGGGAGGCAGGTGGGCATGACAACCCAGGTTTCGAGCACAGGAGTACACCGGTTCCAGTGAGAAGACCGCAGCAAAAAGGAGCGCGGCGCAACAGCGCGACGCGCGACGATTCAGCACTCGGGGGGTCTCACACGGTGTACAACGGCACGTCCCTGCCCAGACGACTCGGTCGAGCAGCACGGTAGGGGCGGACGGCGGCGCCGCTCCACTGCTTTTCGCGCGCCGCTCCCCGTAGGTGTCACATTCGCGTCGCCCGTTTCGTCAGTCCTGTGCAAGCAACGGCAACGGAACAACGAAACGCAGAGGAGCCCACCATGGGTGCTCGACTCAACGCCTTCACCAGCCCGATCGCCGGCAAGGCCCTGAAGCACTTCATCGCGGCGGGCAAGGTCGTCGCCGACTCGCCGCTGCCCACCGCCACACAGGAACTGGTGAAGATCCGGGCGAGTCAGATCAACGGGTGCGGGTTCTGCACCGACATGCACACCAAGGACGCCGCGGCGGCCGGCGAGACGTCGGTACGGCTGAACCTCGTCGCGGTGTGGCGCGAGGCCACCGTGTTCACCGACGCGGAGCGAGCCGCGCTGGAGCTCACGGAGCAGGGCACCCGGATCGCGGACGCGGCCGGCGGGGTGAGCGACGAGGTGTGGGGGAACGCCGCGAAGTACTACGACGACGAGCAGTTGATGGCGCTCGTCTCGCTGATCGCCCTCATCAACAGCTTCAACCGCATGAACGTCATGCTCACGGTGCCGGCCGGCGACTACCAGCCCGGTCAGTTCAACTAGCCCCAACCCACCCGGAATCGGGGCGCCGAACCGGAGGCACCACCCGCCACTTGTGACGCGCCCCACTCGGGCTTTACCAAAACCAAAGACTTCGAACGCTTCTCGGATCCGTACTCACCACTGTCCGTACCGCCGACGGGCGGTCCACGACACAGGAGGTACGGTGCGCTTTTCGCGGAACGCGACGGGAACGATGGTTGTGGGCGGTGCCCTCAGCCTGACCCTCGTCGCCCTCGCCTATCCGGCAATGCTGGGCGTCAACACGGTCTCCAGCGCGCCCACACGTGTCATCGCCAACACGCAGTGGGGGCCGCTGACCGAGGCCGACCGCGACTTCGTGGTCAAGGTGCGCGCGGCAGGGCTGTGGGAGTACCCCGTCGGCCAGATAGGTCTGAAGAAGGGGGCGAGCCCGGCGGTCATCACCGCGAGCAAGCACCTGATCGACGGCCACGCGGCGCTGGACTCGACCGTCCGCAAGATCGCGCCGATGCTCAACATCACGATCCCGAACCAGCCGAGCCCGCAGCAGCAGGGCTTCATCAACACGCTGAACGGGGACAGCGGCAAGCAGTTCGACACCGACTTCGCCAACATCCTGCGCGTGACGCACGGTTCGATCTTCAACACGATCGCGAAGATCCGCTCCACGACGGAGAACACCCTCGTGCGGATCCTCGCCAACCAGGCCAACGCGACGGTCCTGGACCACATCACGGTGATGGAGGAGACCGGCCTGGTCAACTTCAGCCAGGTCCTCTTCCAGGAGACGACCCCGCCGAAGCTGCCGGCCACGGACCTGACGCCGCCGCCCCCGGCCGCGGGCCAGCCGGAGGTCGTCCTCACCCCGCCGGTGAACAGCACCACCCAACCGCCGGTCCTGCCGGGCGAGACCTCACCCAGCGCCAGCCAGACCCCGACCGTGGGGTGAGTGCGCCACAGAGCGCGCTACGCCCCCAGCCACACGGTCGTGTCCGGAGCCAGCAGCCCCAACTGCCCCTCGCCCGCCGCCGGTTCGCTGCTCAGCAGCACCTCTCCCGGCGGCAGGGCGACCGGCTCCGCCGACAGGTTGGTGACACACCGCCAGCCCTCGGAGCGCGTGAAGTGCAGTACTCCGGGCGGGCTCTCCGCATCCCAGGTCAGCGACTCCCCTTCGAGGAGCTTGCGGCGCAGCCGCAGGGCCTTGCGGTAGAACTCCAGGGTCGAGCCCTCGCTCCCGTCCTGTGCCTCGACGGCGTACGACGCGAAGCTCGCCGGCTGCGGCAGCCACGCGGGACCGGACCCGAAGCCGTACGACGGGCCGCTCGTGGTCCACGGCAGGGGTACCCGGCAGCCGTCGCGGCCCTTGTGGGTGTGCCCCTGTTGTTCCCAGATGGGGTCCTGGAGGACCTCGACGGGCAGGTCGGCGACCTCGGGCAGCCCGAGTTCCTCGCCCTGGTAGACGTACGACGAACCGGGCAGCGCCAGCATCAGCAGGGTCGCGGCGCGGGCGCGGCGCAGGCCGGCCGCCGTATCGACGGGTGGCGTGCGGCCGTCGGACAGCAGCCAGGTGTTCGGGTCCGTGCCCGTCGGCAGCATCAGGCGCGAGGCGTGGCGTACGACGTCGTGGTTGGACAGCACCCAGGTGGCCGACGCGCCTGCCGCGCGGGCCGTGGCGAGCGAGCCGGTGATCACCTCGCGCAGTTCGTCCGCGTCCCAACCGGCCTCCAGGTATTCGAAGTTGAAGGCCTGGCCGAGTTCGTCGGGGCGGGCGTAGAGGGCGCGGCGGGCGGCCGGTACCCAGGCCTCGGCGACCGCCATGCGGGGCGGGGTGTAGGTGTCGAAGACGCTGCGGCGCCAGTCTCGGTAGATCTCGTGGACCTCGTCGCGGTCGTAGTAGGGGTGGCTGCCGGGCGGGAGCGAGTCGAGGACGGCCTCGGCGTTCGCCGCGAGGGGGCCGATGTCGCGCAACGGCTCGCCGAGGTCCTTCACCAGCGCGTGGGCGACGTCGACGCGGAAACCGTCGACGCCCCGGTCGGACCAGAAGCGGAGCGTGGTGCGGAAGTCGGCGCGCACCTCCTCGTTGTCCCAGTTCAGGTCGGGCTGTTCGGGCGTGAAGAGGTGCAAGTACCACTGTCCGTCGGGGAGTTGCTTCCACGCGCTGCCGCCGAAGACGGACGGCCAGTCGGTGGGCGGGAGTTGGCCGCCGTCGCCGCGCCCGTCCCGGAACACATAGCGGTCGCGGGCGGCGGAACCGGGACCGGCGGCCAGCGCCTCCTGGAACCAACTGTGCAGGTGCGAGGTGTGGTTGGGCACGATGTCGACCATGACCTTCAGGCCCAGCCGGTGCGCCTCGGCGACCATCGCGTCGAAGTCGTCGAGGGTGCCCAGGCGCGGGTCGACGTCGCGGTAGTCGGCGACGTCGTAGCCGCCGTCGGCGAGTTCGGAGGGGTAGAAGGGGCTCAGCCAGAGGGCGTCGACACCCAGGGCGGCGAGGTGGGTGAGCCGCTCGGTGATGCCCCTCAGGTCCCCGAGTCCGTCACCGTCGGCGTCGGCGAAACTGCGCGGATAGACCTGGTACACAACGGCCTGACGCCACCAGTTCGGGTCACGGGAGGACAGGTCGGACACGTGGTCTCCTTATGAATTCCCTCTACACCAAGGCAAGTTGACAGTCATATTCCGGTGGACCCACGATGAGCACACGCTGTGGCGCATGTGACCAATGAGCCCAGTGTTTCTCGCGTTGATCCACACCCTCCACACCCTGTACACGCCAGATGGGATCAGTATGTCCATAGCCAGTCGTGTCACCGTGCGCCGCCTGTTGGGGACGGGCGCCGCCTCCCTCGCCCTCGCCGCGGCCTCCGTAGCCGCCGCGTCCGGCGCCTGGGCCACCGGGGGGCACGGCGGCGGCGGTGACGGCTGGGAGTCCGGCGGCCACTACAAGCCCGGCTCGGGCGCCGGCACGGTCACCGAGACCGAGGGCTGCCAGTTCTCGCTGGACGGCACCAGCTTCTTCCCCTCCGTCAAGGTCGACGACCAGAACCTGAAGCCCACCGACGACGGCAAGGTCCACATCAAGGTCCGCACCGCGGGCGACGCCTCCACCTGCACCGCCTCGCTGGCCTCGTACATCGCGCACGGTCCGACCTTCGCCACCTCCGGCCGGCAGGTCTTCGTCGACTTCGACACGGTCACCGTGAAGAAGGGCCAGACCGACTCGCTCGACATCGCGGTGCCCGACGAGGGCTGCTTCGCGCAGATCGACCTCTACCGCGGCGCGGTCAAGTTCGACGGCAACCCCGCCGCAGGCGACGGCTTCGTCCACGGCGACCTGCCCGCGGGACCGGACCACACCGTCATCAAGGACAAGCTGATCGCGGCCTGGAACGGCGGCACGAAGGACTGCACGACCACCGAGTCCCCGTCGCCGACGCCGTCCACCTCCGCGTCGGTCCCGCCGCCCGCCTCGGAGTCCACCCCGCCGGCCGACGAGTCCTCGACCCCGACCCCGAGCGCCTCCGAGTCGACCACTCCGTCCGACAACCCGACCCCGGTCGCCTCCGGTTCGAGCAGCGCCCCGGCGGCGGCCCCCTCGCCCAACGGCGGTGGCGGCGACCTCGCGGAGACCGGTGGCGGCGGCAACACGGGCACGATCGTCGGCGGCGCGGCGGCACTGCTGGCGGGCGGCGCGGCGATCGTGGTGGCCACGCGACGCCGTCGGGCTTCGCACTCGTAGCCGTACCTCTGTACCTCTTTGACTCTGCATCTCTGCGGACACCCCGCCGTTCACGACAGCCTCAGGGTTCGTGAGCGGCGGGGATCGTTCGTTCAGGGCAGCGGCGCCGTCGGCGTCGCACGGCCGTACAACTCGTCGAGGCCGATCAGCAGGACTCCGCCTCTTTCCGCCTCGGCTCGGAGGGCGTCGCTGAAGCCGGCGCCGCTGAAGCAGGCCAGCCCGCACCGCGTGGTGTCCATGCCCCGGCCGGCGAGGAGGTCTCTGGCCCGCCCCAGGCGTTCCAGATGGTTCACCCCCATGACGGTCCCCCACTTCGCCTCGCCCAGCAGCCCGACCGACGGTCTGCTCGCACCGGACCCCGGTTCGACGACGGCCACATCGATCTCGATCTGCCGGCGCGCCTTCGGGTCGGCCACCACCCCGCTGCCGACCTCGCCCAGCGACGTACTCAGCAGGGACCTGCCGGGTCCGAGCACGTACTCCCGGCACACCGCCTCGAAATGCGGTCCCGCCACCTGCGCGGCGAAGCGCTCCGCAGACTGTCCCCAGACCTCCACGGCCTGTCCGCTCTCCAGCCGTGCCCACGCCGGACGCATGACCGCCTCATAGAAGTTGATCAGCGGTTCGGTGATGCGGTACTGCGACTTCCCGGCCCGGAAGATGTCCGCCTCGCGCGCCAACAGGTGGCTGTCCTCAAGGACGTTGAGCGGATGCGAGATGTCGACGGACTTGCGGCCGATGTAGCCGGCGATGCCGCCTCGTGTGCTGTTGCCCTGGGCCACCGCGGCGAGGACCGAGTGGTACAGCGCGGTGTCACGGATGTCGGCCTCCTCGGCGAGCAGGTAGCGCGCCTCGCGGAAGAGCGGACTGAACGGCGAGAGGACGGTCCGGCACACCCAGTCGTCGAAGTCCTCCAGCCCGGCGGGGACGTCGTCCGCCAGGAACTGGCGACGGTACGCGGGCGTGCCTCCGACCACCGCGTGCAGTCGGGCGGCCAGGGCCGGATCGTCGGCGACACTCCAGAAGTCCGCCGCGGCCCGGTATCCGAAGGGGCGTACGACGAGTTCGAGCTGGGCCCTGCCGCGCAGCGGCGCGGTGCTGGCGAGCAGCCCTCCCATGACGGACATCGCCGAACCGCACAGGAGCAGCCTCATACCGCTCTCCTCCACCTGGAAGCGGTCGATCGCACGCTGGATGAGCGAGGGAAGCTCCGGCGCCACCTTCGCCAGGTACGGAAACTCGTCGACGACCACGAGGAACGGACTGTCCCCACGCCCTGGGACACCGAGACCGAAGAGATACGAGATCGCGTCGTCCCAGGTCGCGAAGGAGAAAGGCACCGGAGAACCCTGGTGCTCGGCCAGGGCGGCACTGAACTGCCGGAGCGATTCGGCCTCGGTCCCGGCGGTGGCCCCGAAGTAGAACCCCCCGCACTGCTCTACGAGCGCCCGCAGGAGATACGTCTTCCCCATACGCCGTCGGCCACTGACGATGCCGAGCATGGCATGCGGCAGCGGCCGGCTCACGAAAGCGCTGAGCGCGTCCCATTCGGCACCGCGATCGAAGAGGCGCGACGGCTTGTCCGGCCTTGCGTGATGCTGCACGCACCCTCCAAAGAGTTAGGGATACACCCCTAAGGACTATATCCCTAACCTGCCGACCGCCCCTCCACCGTCGCCAGCCACAGCTTCACGTACCGCTCCACATCCACGTCCAACCCCACGTCCACCAGGGCCTGTTCGCGGGCCCCGTCGTGGATCTCGGACTCGCCGTGGCGGGGGCGCCGGTCGACGACGGTCTGGCCGCGCCCAGGTCCCGGCGCGAGGGAGACCTCGACCGGCAGCAGTCGGGTGGTGAGGCCGGCCGGGTCGGCGACCGCGCAGACCGCGCCCGCGTCGCCGAGGCCGCCGGTGGGGGTGGGGTCGCCGGAGGCGGCCGGGTCGCGGTGGGCGAGGAGGTCGCCCGCCAGCTTGAGGCGCGGCTCCGTGCTCTCCCGCAGGCGCTGGACGTCCGCGGCCGGGACCTGGACGCGCTCGAAAACGTCCAGGCCGTACATCGTGATCGGCACCCCGGCCGTGAGCAGGATCGCCGCCGCCTCCGGGTCGTGCCACACGTTGAACTCCGCGACGGGCGTGGCGTTTCCGACCGCCACCGCGCCGCCCATGAACACGATCCGCTCGATGTTGCGGGTGACCTCGGGGAACGTCCGCAGCAGCAGCGCGATGTTCGTCAGCGGGGCGGTGGGGATCAGGGTGACCGGGCTCGGCGAGGCGAGGATCTCGCGGCGCAGCAGCGTCACCGCGTCCACGTCGGCGGGCCTGCGCGCCGACGCGGGCAGGCCCATGTCGCCCATGCCGTCCTGCCCGTGGACGTGCGCGGCCGACCGGGCCGGTTCGATCAGCGGCCGGGCGGCGCCGCGCGCGACCGGGATGTCACCGGCACCGGCGTGGTCCAGGACGATCAGGGTGTTCCGTACGACCTGGTCCACGTCCGTGTTCCCGGCCACGCAGGTGACCGCCCGCAGGTCCAGGTCCGGGTGCCGGACGGCGAACAGCAGCGCCAGGGCGTCGTCGACCCCCGTGTCGCAGTCGATGATCACGGGGATGGGCTGACCGGCCACGGCAGGGTCCTCTCGACACAAGGGTGCTGTTCGGTTGCGACCTTACGCATCCGCCCACAGTTCGGCGCCGCGCGCCCCGACCCGCGCGGTGACGCGGTGCAGCAGGTCGGCGGGCGGCAGCGGTTCGACCCGGCGGCCGTCCCGCAGTCGTACGGCGACCAGGCCCGCGTCGGCCTCCCGTTCGCCGATCACCGCCTGGTACGGGACCAGTCGCGCCGCCCGGATCCGGGCACCGAGGCTGCCCTCGGCGGCGACCTCGGCACGCAGTCCGTGGGCGCGGGCCTGCTCGGCGAGGTCGTAGGCCTGCTGCTCCTGCGCCTCCGACACCGGGAGGACGACCAGCTGCACGGGCGCCAGCCACGCCGGGAAGGCACCGCCGTGCTCCTCCACCAGATGCGCCACCGCCCGTTCCACGCTCCCGATGACACTGCGGTGCACCATGACCGGCCGGTGTTTCGCGCCGTCGGGGCCGATGTAGTGGAGGTCGAAGCGTTCGGGCTGGTGGAAGTCGATCTGGACGGTGGAGAGGGTGGCCTCGCGGCCGGCCGCGTCCTCGATCTGGACGTCGATCTTCGGGCCGTAGAAGGCGGCCTCGCCCTCGGCGGCCTCGTAGGCCACCCCGGACGCGTCGAGGACTTCCCGCAGCATCGCGGTCGCCCGGCTCCAAAGGGCCGGATCCGCAACGTACTTGCCGCCCCCGCCGGAGACGCCCTCGCCCGGCAGCGACAGCCGGTAGCGGGAGGCGCGGATGCCGAGGTCGGCGTAGGCGCGGGCGATGAGGGCGAGGGCGGCGCGGGCCTCCTCGACGGCCTGGTCGAGGGTGCAGAAGATGTGCGCGTCGTTGAGCTGGATGGCGCGGACGCGGGTCAGGCCGCCGAGGACGCCGGAGAGTTCGGAGCGGTACATGCCGCCCACCTCGGCGATGCGGAGGGGCAGTTCGCGGTAGCTGTGGGAGCGGGAACGGTAGATGAGCGCGTGGTGGGGACAGAGGCTCGGCCGCAACACGACTTCCTCCCCGCCCAGTTGCATGGGCGGGAACATGTCGTCGCTGTAGTGCGACCAGTGCCCGGAGATCTCGTACAGCTCCCGTTTGCCGAGAACGGGCGAGTACACGTGCCGGTACCCGGCCGCACACTCCAACTCTCTTACGTACTCCTCCAGTTGGTGCCGTACGACGGCTCCGTCGGGCAACCAGTACGGCAGTCCCGCGCCCATCAGGGGGTCGGTGTCGAAGAGGCCGAGCTCGCGGCCGAGACGTCGGTGGTCGTACATGGTGAACTCCTCGCGAAAGAAAGAACCGAGAGGCGAGCACCACGTGACGAAGCCCCGGGGCACTCGCCCCGGGGCTTCGACTTGGTCAGCAGTCAGCGCGCCGGGACACTCTCCGGCGTCGTCGTCACAGCCGACACGAACGGCTTGGCGCGCTTCATGCGGCAGACCGTAGCAGTCGTACGACCGCTGCCGCCACGGAATTGATCAGGCGAGCTTCTTGAGCAGCTCGTCCGCGACCGGTGCGGAGGACGCCGGGTTCTGGCCGGTGACGAGGTTGCCGTCGACCACGACGTACGGCGCCCACGGCTCGCCCTGCTGGAAGTCCGCGCCGAGCTCCACCAGCCGGTCCTGGAGCAGCCACTTCACCTTGTCGGCGAGGCCGCCCTGGGTCTCCTCGTCGTTGGTGAAGCCGGTGAGGCGGCGGCCGGCGAAGGCGTTGGTGCCGTCCTCCTTGACGGCCGGGAGGAGCGCGGCCGGGCCGTGGCAGACCACGCCGAGCGGCTTGCCGGAGGCGAGGGCCAGGGTGAGCAGGTGACCGGAGTCGGCGTCGACGGCGAGGTCCTCCATCGGGCCGTGGCCGCCCGGGTAGTAGACGGCGGCGTAGTCGGCGAGGTCGACCTCGGTCAGCTTGACCGGGTGCTGGAACTCGGGGCTCGACGCGAGCACGGCGGCGACGCGGTCGGCGTTCTCCTGACCACCGTTGTAGTCGGGGGCGAGGCTGCCCCGGTCGACGGGCGGTACGACACCGCCGGGCGTCGCGACGACGACCTCGTGACCGGCCGCCTTGAACGCCTCGAACGGGGTGACGGCCTCCTCGGCCCAGTAGCCGGTGGGGTGCTGGGTGCCGTCGGCCAGGGTGAGGTGGTCGGCGCCGGTCAGCACGAAGAGGATCTTCGACATGGGGGGTCTCCTGGGCGGTGGTCGATGAGGTGCCTTCGACAGTAGGCGGGGCGCGGACGGACGGCCAATGAGGAACCGAATGGCCGGTATTGGATTCCCGATGGCCCACGGCGAGCCCGGCAGTCACCCGGACGGCCCGGCGCGCTGGTGGGCGGGCGCGGGCGATGGTGCCGTGGGAGCACACGCCGACATCCGCACCACGCATCCACGCCACGCGTCCGCCCCAGGAGGGACCCTCGATGACCCGTTCCCCGGCCCGTGTCCTCCTCCTCGCCTCGGCCCTGTCGGCGGGCACCCTGCTCACGGCCGCGGGCTGCGCGAACGAGGCCGCCCTGCACAAGGTGACGAGCGCGCCCTCCCCCTCGGCCGTACGAACCCCGGCGGCGCACGCGTCCCCGGCGGCGGCCCCCGTCCTCACCCAGGCGCAGGCACAGACCGCGCTGATCGCGGACACGGACCTGGGCGCCCCCTGGACCCCGACCCAGGGCACGGCGACCTGGCGCGACAGCCTCCTCAAGGCGAAGACCGCCGACCCCGACTGCCAGCGTCTCCTCGACGCGCTCTACGCCGACGAACTCCTCGGCACCCCCGCCACCACCCAGGCGGTCATCGGCCTCGACGACACCGACGACGAGGCCCAACTCCACTACCAGGTGGCCGCGTTCAGGTCCGCCGACGTGGACCGCACCCTGGCCTGGCTGAAGACGCTCCCGCAGAAGTGCGCGAATTTCACGGCGACCACCACCCGCTCCGGCCCCCAGACGGTGACCGTCACAGAGGCCACCCTCCCGAACGTCGGCGACGCCCGCGAGGGCCTCCACCTCACCCTCACCGGCACCACCCCGGAGGGCGACCAGTCCACCCTCACCCTGGACACCGCCGCCGTCCGCATCGGCGACGACACGATCACCCTCACCAACGGCGGCCTCGCGAACGTGCCGCCGGACGCGATGAGCCGGGCACTGGAGATCGGGGCTCAGCGGCTTACGGATGTGCAGCGGCAGGGGCGGGTGCAGATCTGAAGACCGGCAACGGTCACCGCTTACCGTTTACCGCTTCTCGTACGGGTCGGCCGGCTCCTTCACCTGCTTGACGGTCGTGGCGTCGAGCAGTGGGGGCCACGCCCCGTCCGTGCCGAGTCTGCCCTTGGGGAGCCAGGTGCCGGTGACCGTGACCCAGGTGTCGGTCCGGGGGGCGTCGGTGACCTCGGTTCCTCTGATCTCGACCTTGCTGGTCGTGGCGTCGGCCGCGCAGCAGGTGACGACCAGGCGGGTGACGTACCAGGTGCCGTTCGAGCCGTGGGTGACGAAGCCCGTCATACGGACCGTGCGGCCCTTGAGGGAGTGGCCGGTGTCGTAGATCGCCCGTGAGCTGTACTGGGCCACCGAGATGTCCAGCACCTTGGCGGCGGGCAGCGCGGGGAAGGTGCCCACGCCCTGTGCCGCGAGTTGTGCCTGTTCGCGGCCCGCGCTGTACGAACCGAGCGCGGGGGGCGGGAAGAGGAGCAGCGCGAGGGCGGGAAGGGTGAGGAGCCAGGCGATGCGCGGGCCGTGGGAGTGGGAATGCCCCTCCGCCTCTTCCTCGTGCTCCTCCTCATGGTCCCGGTGGCTCATCGCCCTGACCGCCGCCGCGACCCCCAACACCACCAGCAGCGAACCGGAGATCACCAGATACGGCCGCAACGCCGCCTGCACATACCGCAGATACAGGTCGCTGAAGAGGGAGATCCGCAGCACCGCACCGCCCGTCAGCAGGAGCAGGACCGCCGAGCCGTAGCGCCTCACAGCAACCACCAGCCCACGAGCGTGCTGCTCGTCACGGCGACCAGCCAGGTCGTCGAGGAGAAGCGGAACGCGAAGGAACGGCCGAACGTGCCCGCCTGGAGCGCGATCAGCTTCAGGTCGACCATCGGGCCCACCACCATGAACGCCAGTTTCGCCGCCGGTGAGAAGCCACTGAGGGAGGCGGCCACGAAAGCGTCGGCCTCGCTGCACACGCACAGCACCACGGCCAGGAGTGCCAGCAACAGCAGCGACAGCCAGGACGAGCCCGTGAAGATGTCCAGGATCGAGCGCGGTACGGCGATGTTGAAGGTCGCCGCCGCTGCCGCGCCCAGCACCAGGAACCCGCCGGCGTGCAGGAAGTCGTGTTGCAGGCCCGCGACGAACGCCTTCATGCCCGCGGGCGAAGACGCGGTGGTCTGCGTGCGCTTCGGGAGTCGTAGCCACTCCTCCCTGCCGAAGCGCGCCCACAGCCAGCCCATCACCACCGCCGTCGCGAGGGACGCGACCAGGCGGCCGAGCACCATCTTCGGCTGACCCGGGAACGCGATCGAAGTGGCCACCAGGACAACCGGGTTGATCGCGGGGGCGGAGAGAAGGAAGGCGAGGGCCGTGGCCGGGGCGACTCCCCGTCTCATCAGGCTGCTCGCCACCGGTACCGACGCGCACTCACACCCCGGGAGTACGACTCCTGCCGCGCCCGCGATCGGGACGGCGAGGGCCTGGTTGCGGGGGAGGAGGCGGGTGAACACCCGCTCCGGGACGAACGCGCCGATCGCCGCCGAGACCACCGTGCCCAGGAGCAAGAAGGGGACGCCCTGCACCGCCACCGCCGTGAAGACCGTCCACCAGGCCGCCACGGGCGGGGTGTAGAGGTCGATCGCCAGCATCGGGCCGAGGACGGAGACCACGGTGGCGATCGCGATCAGTGCCGCTCCGCCGAGTACCGCGTAGACCATGGCGCGTACGGCCAGGCGCAGGCCGTCGACCACGGTCCGTTCGTTCTGCACGCGCCTGTCTCATCCCGTTTCGCACGATTACGCCTCGTACTCGTACGTGGCACGGTAACCGTCGGCGCTGTGCGGTATCCCCGATTTGTCAAAGAGGAGGCTGTGCGGGCGCCGGGCCGAGGGTCGTCGTTCCGGGGGCCGTACGGTGCCCGAGGCCGGTGCGGTAGGCGTCGAGTGCCGCCTCCACCCGGCCGGTACGGCGGAGCAGATCGCCCAGCATCCGGCAGAGGTCGGCCAAGTCGCCCGCCGCGCCCGCGCGTTCCAGAAGGCTGAGCGCGCGGACGTAGTGCTCCTCGGCCGCCTCCGTGTCGCGAGCGTCCTCGGCGATGATGCCGAGGAGGCGGTGGGCGGCGGCGGAGTGCAGGGCGCCGCGTTCGGAGCTGAGGTCGTTGAGGACGCCGTGGAGGAGGGTGGCGGCCTCCTCGGACTTGCCGCGCTTGTGCAGGACGTCCGCCAGTTCCACCGCGACCTGGCTGCTGTACAGCGCCGCCCGCTTGGCCGTCAGCATGGCCAGCGCCTGCCTCAACTCGACCTCGGCGCGCTCCAGTTCGCCGTCCTGGGCGTAGACGTAGCCGCGCATCCAGTGGCAGTTGGCGAGTTCGGTACGGAACTGGAGCTGGCGGTACAGATCGGCGGCCTTCGCGAGCGAGGCGTCGGCCTCCGCGACCTTGCCCTCCGCTATCAGCGTCCGCGCCACCGAACGGTGCATGCGTGCCAGCAGCGCCGGGTCCGCCACCTGCGGCGCGAGCGCGAGCGCCAGCTCCGCCGCCTGGGCCGCCCTCGCGTGCGCCCCCATGTCCATGTACGGCCCTATCGCGCTCGCGTAGAGGAGCAGGAGCGCGTCGGGGTCGTGCAGGCCACCGCGGTTCAGCTCGTCGAGGGTGGATTCCAACAGGTAGACGGCGTAACGCAGTTCACCGGTGAGGTAGTGCGCGACGGCACGACCGCGGATGGCGGGGACGCGGGCGGGAAGGGGTTCGTCGGCGAGACGCTGCTCGGCGCGCTCGAAGTGCAGGCGGGCGGCGGTGAGATCACCGGTGTCGAGACCGCACTCGCCCAGTCCGAGCAACGCGATGGCTTCCTCGTCCACCAGCCCGTGCGACTCCGCCTCCGCGAGCAGCTCGGCGTACTGCTCCGCCGCCTCCTCCGACTCCCCTGTCGCCAGGGTGCGTTGGGCGCCGGTCAGCCGCAGGCGCAGCTCGGTGGCGAGGTGGGCGGGACGGCCGGTGGCCAGCTCGTCGTAGGCGACGCCGAGCCGTTCCGCGAGGTGGCGCAGCGCGTCGTCGGAGGGACGGACCCGGCCGGCCTCAAGGGTGGAGATGTACGCCGGTGTGTAGGCGGGCTCGGCCAACTGCCGTTGGGTGAGCCCGCGTTCGTGCCGCAACTGCTGGACCCTGCGCCCGATGACTTCCGGGTCGTCCCGTCTCACCATGCATTAATCATGCCAGTAAGCCGAGTTACAGACTGGCCAGTAACTCAGTTACATGGAGAGTGAGTTGATGAAGTCCTCGAAGCGGCGACGGGAAACAGTGAGGACGGCTCCGCCGGGGTTCTTCGAGTCACGGATTGCGATGTGGGGAGTGCGGTCAGCGACCTCTACGCAATCGCCGCCGCTGCTACCGCTGTAACTGGACTTACGCCACGTCGTCTGTCGGCCGGTCTCCATAGCGTTCCTCCATCACGCGAGCGATCAGGTCGGCCGACTCCTCCACAGAGAGGGCACCAGCCTGAAGGCGAGCATAACCGACCGAACGTTCCCTGATCACTTGCGGATTGGCGGTCATGTGACCCTGGTCGTAGCCCTCGGAGTAGTAGATGTCCGGGTCGTCGTCGAAGCGAAGGAGGTTGAAGGAACCCATCGTCCCGGTGTGCCCACCCACGGAGAACGGCAGCACCTGGATGTTCACCCAGGGGTTGTCGCGGTAACTCACCAGCCGGGCCAGTTGCTTGCGCATGACCTCACGACCGCCGACCTCGCGGAACAGTACGGCCTCATCGAGGATGACCCACACTGCGGACGGATGCTTCTTGTCCAGAATGCGTTGCCGCTCCATCCGAGCCGCGACCATCTCCTCGATCTTGTCCGGGTGGTCGACTGCCACCAGCGCTGCCGCGTACTCCGGCGTCTGGAGCAGGCCGTACACCACCTGGCACTGATACGTCGAGATGTACGCGGCCTTCGCCTCCATGTCCGCGTACGCCTGGAACCAGTTGGGGAGTTGGCTCCGCAGAACCATGCCGATCATGCGGGTGAAGGACCCGTCCGTGATGAACGCGGCGTCAAGGCGCTCGGCGAAGTTCCGGGTCGGGACCTTCTGTGCCGTCTCGATCTGCCCGATGAGCGAGCCGGTGCAGTAGAGGATCTTGCCGAGACCCTCCAGCGTGAGGCCCGCCGCTTCCCTCAAGCGACGGCACTCGTAGCCGAAGTAGTCCAACGGGGATGCGCTCGGGTCGAGTTGGCGAACGTGGACCATGCGACAGGCACCTCCGATTGGTTACGGCCTGTCGCCGAGCGTAATCATTCCGTCGTATCGCGGTGACGGGAATCACGTAACTCACCCACACCGGGCTGTCGTACGGTGGAGAAATGTCCCCTTTGGCCAAGATCAGCAGCGCTTACGGGCCCCGCTTCGCGGAGTTCGCCTTCGAGCCTGCCTTCACGGCCGCGGTGGACCAGCATGTCGCCGAGCTGCGGGAACGCCTCTCGGCGGGCGGCCCGGATCTGGCACCGCCCGCCCCGGACCACGGTGACCTCACCGACTACGCGCTCGGGTTTCTGGACGCGCTCGCGGAGCTGGACTGGCGGGAGCCGGTCGGACACGACTACGCGGTGTGCAGGCTGACGGCCATCAGCTGGCTGGTGCACCGGCACGGGCTGCTGCCGGAGCAGCGCCGGGGTGACTGAAAACGGGTTTCCGTTGGCTCAACTCCCCCTGAAGCCCTTCCCGTTGCGCACCCCAACCCCTTAAGTTAGGCACGCATTAAGCGTGCTTAACTCATCGCTGTTGCCGTCGCCGTCACTGTCGTTGCGAGGTTGGTATGTCCGCGCGTTACGTCAGAGGATTCTGCGCCGCCGTCATCGCCGTAGCCGCCCTGATCGGCGCGGCAGCGGCAAGCCCGGCCAAGGCGGCGGACCGCCCGCCGGTGTCTCACTCGGGCGCGAGCATCATGTCCTTGCGCGAGTAGAGCGGCAGGCCACTCGTGTCGAGCTTCCAAGTGCCCAGCTCGGTGGTGATGGCGAGCGGGGTCCCGTACGGCTGCTTGTGCAGACGGTTGCCGTAGACGGGGAGCCCGCCGCCAGTGTCGATTTCCCACTGGTACGTCCAGGTGCCGTCCCGAGGGTCCAGGATGAGGTAGTGCGGGATGCCCATCGCCGGGTAGTCACGGCTCTTGACGTCGTAGTCAGTGCCAGGGTTCGACGGGGAAACGATCTCGATGGCCAGAAGGATCTCGCGCGCGTCCAGCGGATCGTCCGTCTCCATGGCCGAGCGGGGAACCACCAGAAGATCGGGGATGCGCAGTGTGCCGTGAGACGCGTCACCCGTGTCCGTGGCCTCCACTGCGATTATTCCGGGCGGTAGCTGTCCGGCCAGTTGATCGCGCACGTCCACGGCTGTGAGCTGGTGCCGGGGACGGGGGCTCATCATCATGACGAACGTCCCGCCGCTGATCTCGGGATAGGTGAAGCCCGGCGGCGGCGTGAAGTGATCCCTCAACTCGCGCAGATGTTGGTAGATGGTCTGCTGGGTCATACCGCCATCTCCTTCGCGACAGTACGACCCAGCGTAGCCGGAACTCTCACATGTCCGACGACCCCGGCATCTCCCTGCCCATGTCCGTCCGCTCCCGCACCGGCTGGTTCCCCATCGCGTCCGCGCGGCCCGCCTGGTACGCCGTGAGGCTGCCCTTCGCGTTGGTCGTCTCGCGCTCCGCCGCCATCAGCATCCGCTCCATACGCTGCCGCATCGGCCCGATCATGCCGCCGCCGACACCGACGATCATGATTCCGGCGACGGTGGCGAGGGCCGCGTAGAGGACGGGCTGGGTGACCGTCGTCGCGATGCCGGCCTGGCCGAGCGCGGCGATCACGCCGAGCGCCACGATGCAGGCCCAGACGATCGTCGCGAGCATCCTGCCGTACGACATCGACGACAGCGCGCTGCCGACGATCCCGCGCACCGCGTTCGCGATGGCCATCGCCACGACGATCAGCACCACCGCCACGATGCCGCGCGGCAGCCAGGCGACGATGCCGTTGATCATCGTGGAGACCGGGTTGGTGCCGAAGACGCCGAGCGCGAGCTGGAGGGTGATCAGCATCAGCGCGTAGTACACGATCTTGCAGACGATGCCGGTCATGTCGTACTTGGAGTCCCGCAACATCCGTTCCGTACCGGCCCGTTCGGAGAGCTTCTCCGAGCCGACCTTGCGCAGCACGCGGTCCAGGACGCGGGCGATCAGCTTCGACACGAACCAGCCGATGGCCAGGATGACCAGGAAGCCGATGAGTTGGGGCACGAACTGCGCGACCTTCGACCAGGCGTCGTTCAGCCCCTGGGTGAAGTCGATGGCGAGGGTGGATTCAGGGACAGCCATGAGCGGCACTTCCTTCGGTGGGTACTACCAGCCCCTTGTCACCAACCAGTGCAGCAGCGCGGCGGAAGCGTGGCCGCGTGGGCTGAGCCGTACGGGTGAGCGGCGCCCGGTCCGGTCGATCCCTCGCTGTGGGGACGTGTTCGCCAGTTCGGTGAAATGCCTCCCTCCGTTTGATAGAAAGCCCTTCCATCGAGTGCTCCGCTTCTGTCAATCTCTGTTCGCCCACCCTGGATGTCATGTCCGGGGCGAGCGTGGACATGGACCGTCGACTGGAGCCCCCGATGTCCCGAACCAGCACCCACCGCCTCGGCCGAGCCGCCGCGGTCGTGGGCAGCGCCGTCGCCCTCACCGTCGCCCTGCCGTTCACCGCCTCCGCGGGCGTTCTGCAGAACCTGCCGGAGAACGCGACCACGTACGAGAAGAACTTCGAGCCGCTGTACGACTACGACACGGACTCCTGCTACCCCGCCGCCGCCATCGACCCCGACGGCAATCTCAACGGCGGTCTGAAGCCGACCGGTTCCGTCACCGGCAGCTGCCGCACCGGTCACCTCGACCACGCCAACACCTACTCACGCACCAAGTGCAACAACGGCTGGTGCGGAACCATCTACGCCAGCTACTTCGAGAAGGACGAGGCCTCCCCGGGCATCGGCCACCGCCACGACTGGGAATGCATCGTCGTCTGGGTCAAGCAGGGCGACTCCACCCCGTCGTACCTGTCCGCCTCCCAGCACGGCAACTTCGAGACCGAGGCGGTCGCCGACGTGCCGATGAGCAGCCAGCGCGTCCAGGTCGTCTACCACAAGGACGGCCTGAGCACCCACGACTTCCGGTTCGCCAAGTGGGGCGAGACCCCGGAGAACGACGACGGCGCCTGGCACCAGGAGAACCTGCTCACCTGGGAGAACATGGCGTCCAACCTCCGCGGCATCCTGAACGCCTCCGACTGGGGCGACGCCAACTTCCCGCTCCAGGACGCGAAGTTCGACGACCACCTCAACAAGGCCCTGCCGAGCGGCATCACGTTCGACCCGTACGCCTGACCGGCCGGCCCCTCTCGTCACACGGGGACCCGCGATCCCCACGGGTCCCCGCCCCCACCGAGCAAGGGAACACGCCCGCACATGTTCATCGCAGCAAGCACGAGCACCGGGACCACCAAGAGATCCCGGACCGCCAGGGCCGCCCTGGTGGTCGGCACCGCCACCGCACTCGCCGTCGGCCTGGCCGGCAGCGCCGACGCGGCGATCCTGACCCCCCTGCCCTGGAACGCGAGCACCTTCCAGAACAAGTACATGCCGCTCTTCGACTACGACTCCGACGGCTGCTTCCCGGCGGCGGCCGTCGACGCGAGCGGCAGGCTCAACGGCGGCCTCAACAACAGCGGGTCGATCACCGGCGGCTGCCGGACCGACCACCTGGGCAAGGCCAACACGTATGCGCAGTCCCTGTGCAAGAACGGCTGGTGCGCGTACGTCTACGGGCTCTACTTCGAGAAGGACCAGACCCTCAACGGCGCCGACGCCTTCGGGCACCGTCACGACTGGGAGTCCGTCGTCGTCTTCCAGAAGCAGGGCGACGAGCGGCCCAGCTACCTGGCCGCCTCCCGGCACGGCGGCTACAGCACCCACCCGATCAACGAGGTGCCCATGAGCGGCAACCACGTCGAGATCGTCTACCACAAGGACGGCGCGAGCACCCACGCCTTCCGGTTCGCCAAGTGGGGCGAGACGCCGGTGGCCTGGGGCAACGGCACCTGGGACACACCGGCGCTGGTCACCATGGAGAACATGGACAAGACGCCCCGCGACGCCCTGTGGAACTCGACCTGGGGCAAGGCCAACTTCCCGCTCACCAACAACCTGGTGAGCAACATCAACAAGGCCCGTCCGTCGGCGGTCCCGGCGTTCTGACCGCGTCCCGCACCACGGCCGCCCCCAGGC
This sequence comes from Streptomyces sp. NPDC001100, assembly GCF_053598575.1. Classification (NCBI taxonomy): domain Bacteria; kingdom Bacillati; phylum Actinomycetota; class Actinomycetes; order Kitasatosporales; family Streptomycetaceae; genus Streptomyces; species Streptomyces sp. NPDC001100. Next base: position 2,160 of record NZ_JBSFKO010000037.1, on the reverse strand, counting down.
GATCACCTACTTCATCGCCTGGGGGACATGCCATGTGATCACCCTCGCGACCGCCCTACGCTGACGCCATGACGTCTGCCGCCGCGCGCACCGCACTGGACCTCACCGCCGGCCTCCCGGTCCCCGACCTGGAGGACTTCTACCGGGACCTGCACCGCCACCCCGAGCTCTCCGGCCGCGAGCACCGCACCGCCGCCAAGCTCACCGAACGCCTCACCAAGGCGGGCTACGACACCGTCGAGGGCATCGGCGGCACCGGTGTCGCCGCGGTGCTGCGCAACGGCGAAGGACCGACCGTGCTGCTGCGCGCCGACATGGACGCGCTGCCGGTGCAGGAGGAGACGGGGCTGCCGTACGCCTCCACCGTGGACGGGGCGATGCACGCCTGCGGGCACGACCTGCACGTGACCTGGCTGACGGGCGCCGCCGAGGCGCTGGCCGCCGGGCGGGACACCTGGTCGGGGACGCTGGTGCTGGTGGGGCAGCCCGCCGAGGAGACGGGCGGGGGCGCGGCGGCGATGGTCGCCGACGGCCTGTACGAGCGCGTCCCGCGCCCGGACGCGGCGCTCGCCCAGCACGCGGCACCGGGCCCCGCCGGGTTCTACCCGCACGTGCCCGGCCTGATCATGTCGGCCTCCACGGACATCGACATCGTGGTCCACGGGCTCGGCGGCCACGGCTCCCGCCCCGAGGCGACGGTCGACCCGGTCGTCACGGCCGCCTACCTGGTCACCCGGCTCCAGACGGTCGTCTCCCGCGAGATCGCGGCCCGCGACTCCGGCGTCCTGACCGTGGGCCGCATCGAGGCCGGCACCCGGCACAACATCATCCCGACCACCGCCCGGATCTCCCTCAACCTGCGCACCCAGTCCGCCGACGTACGGGACCGGATGATCGCCGCGATCCGCCGTATCGCGTCCGGCGAGTGCATCGCCGCCGGCTGCCCGCGCGAGCCCGAGGTGACCATCGGGACCAGCCTCCCCACGATGGTCAACGACGCGGACACCGACCGCCGGATCGCCGCCGTCCACACCGAGGTCCTCGGCGCGGGCACGGTCTTCGACCCCGGCCCGGCCACCGGCAGCGAGGACTTCCCCCACCTCGTCCCGGACGGGGTGCCGTACTCCTACTGGTTCGTGACGAGCACCCCGGCGGCCACCTGGGACGCGGCCCCCGGCACCGACCTGATGGAGAAGTTCCACGCCGTGCCGAGCAACCACAGCCCGAACTTCGCGCCCGATCTTGTGACGGTCGTGCCGGGTGTACGGACCCTGGTGTCGGGGGCGTTGGAGATCCTGACGGTCGGCTGACTATCCCTGCGGCTGGAGTTGGAGCAGCTGCTTGCGCACGTGATCCAGGGCGCCCGCGCGGCGGCCCGGGACACGTGCTCTCAACTCGGCGAGCGCGAGGCCGAGTTCGCGAGCGGTCGCGGGGTCGTGGATCTGCCCCCACTGGTGATGAGCACGGTCGACCGCCGCTTCAACGGCGGGCACACCGGGCAACTGTCCCGCCGCCAGCCGCGCGGACGCCACTGCGAGCCAGGCCCGGCAACTGCGCACCGGGTCCCCGGCCAGCATCGCGAGATCGGCCCGCACCTCCGTCCAGTGCAGCGCCTGCTCCGAGCCCCGCCCGTGCGCCCGCACGGCGGCCTGCTCGTGCTCGGCGGCGAGGGCGTCGGCGGCGGGGTGACGGCCGGCTTGGACGGCGGTGGCGATGGCGGTGTGGGGGTCGCTGTCCCAGTCGGGGTCACTGCCCCAGTCGGGGGCGGCGTCCTTCAGGCTCGGGGCAGTGTCCCTTGGGCTGCGGCCGACATCTTCTCGACTCCCGCCGGCACCCTTCGGGCTCGGGGCGACACCCTTCAGGCTTCGACCGACATCTTCTCGACTCCCGCCGGCGCCCATTGGGCTCGGGGCGACACCCTCCGGGCTTCGGTCGGCATCTTCTTGGCTCCCGCCGGCATCCGTTGGGCTTCGACCAGCGTCCTTTTGACTGCGACCGGAATCCAATTGACTGCGGCTGCCGTCCAATTGGCTGCGGCCGGCGTCCATTTGGGTGCCGTCGGTGTCCTTCCGACTCCGGGCGCCTTCCCGACTCCGGTCATTTTCCAGCCCGTCCGGCGTTTGAGGACGAGGCCCCTTCAGGGCCGACGGGGGTCTGGGG